>NZ_JBITGZ010000014.1:0-124450 GCF_044457565.1 Kitasatospora sp. NPDC050543
CCGGGACGTTGCCGACCATGATCTGCCGGGAGACGCGACGCGTGGCCAGCGGCTTGAGCGGCAGGGACGGAATACCGAGCGAGATCGCGGTCATGGTTGTGCACCTTCGTGGTCTGGTCCGTGTGCTGAACAGCGTGCATTGGCGCGGAAGGGAACAGCGGATCCGGCGGCCCGGCACGGGCGGCGGCCGGTGCCGGACCGGGGGGCTCAGCGGCCGTGGTTGGCGCTGACCGTCTCGCGGGCCGCCCGCAGCGACTCCTTGAGCGAGCCCATGGTGGCGAGCACCGCCGTCGGCTCGTAGCCGCAGTGCGCCATGCAGTTCTCGCAGCGCGGATCGCGGCCGCGGCCGTACTTCGACCAGTCGGTCTTCTCGATCAGCTCGCGGTAGGTCGGCACATAGCCGTCGGCCATCAGGTAGCAGGGGCGCTGCCAGCCGAACAGCGAGTAGTTGGGGATGCCCCAGGCGGTGCACTCGAAGTCCACCTTGCCCTCCAGGAAGTCCAGGAAGAGCGGGCTGTGGTTGAGGCGCCAGCGCCGCCGGTTGCCGCCGGCGAAGGTCTTGCGGAACAGCTCCCTGGTCTGCTCGACGCCGAGGAAGTGCTCCTGGTCGGGCGCCTTCTCGTAGGCGAACGCCGGGGAGATCATCATCTCGTCGACCTGGAGTTCGTCGTTGAGGTAGTCGAGCACCTCGATGATGGTCTGCGGCGTGTCGGTGTTGAAGAAGGTGCTGTTGGTGGTGACCCGGAAGCCGCGCCGCTTGGCCTCCTTGATCGCCGCCACCGCCTCGTCGAAGGTGCCCTCCTTGGCCACCGACTCGTCGTGCCGCTCACGCATCCCGTCGATGTGCACGGTGAAGGTGAAGTACGGCGAGGGCGTGAACTTCTCCAGCTTCTTGCGCAGCAGCAGCGCGTTGGTGCAGAGGAAGACGTACTTGCGCCGCTCCACCAGCTGGCGGACGATCTCGTCGATCTGCGGGTGCATCAGCGGCTCGCCGCCCGCGATCGAGACCATCGGCGCACCGGACTCCAGCACGGCGCCGACCGCCTGGGCGACGGGCATTCTCTGCTTGAGCACCCCGGCCGGGTGCTGGATCTTGCCGCAACCCTCACAGGCCAGGTTGCAGGCGAAGAGCGGCTCCAGTTCCACGATCAGCGGGAACTTGTCCCGCCGCTTCAGCAGCTTCTGCTGCATCAGATAGGTGCCGACCCGCACGGTCTGGCGCAACGGCATGGCCATGGCTAGCTCGCCTCCTGGGGGAGCGTCGAGGATGTGGGGTGGTGGTGGGTGACAGGGTGTTCCCGGGGCGCGGCCCCGGCCTGCCGGTGCCACGCGACCAGCGCGGGCACGGTGGCGCGCAGCGTCCGCCAGGCCCGCAGGCCGGCCGGCAGGGTGCCCGGGCGCAGCAGCTCACGCTCGGGCGTGTCGACGACCACCCGCAGGACGGCCGCGGGCAGTGCGGGGCGGATCTCCTGGCGGCGGGCCAGCACGGCGGCCGCCTCCATGTCGACGGCGAGGGCTCCCTTGGCGTGCAGGGCACGGCGTTCGATACCGCGGACGACGTGGTCGGCGGTGTGGTGCACACCGATGTGGGTGGTCAGGCCCCGCGCCCGCAGCGCCTCGGCCAGGACGGGCCCGGAGTCGAGCGTGAAGAGGTTGCCCTCGGCGTCGCGTACGCCGTCCGCGACGATGACGTCGCCGGGGGCCATGCCCGGCGCCACGGCGGCGCCGAAGCCCGCCACGACCAGCGCGCCGTAGCCGCCCGGTGCGCAGGCGAGCAGCGTCTTGACGGCGGGTCCGGCCCGGCGCCGGCCCACGCCGGTACGCACCAGCACCGGCGGCCCGCCGGCCGCGCCGGACCAGTCCCCGCCGCGCAGCGCCCAGACCTCGGGGCCCAGTGCGCAGATCACCAGGAGCGGAGCGCCGGCATTCATCGGGCGGCTCCCAGCGGGCCGGCCGCGAGCGGGGCGGCCGCGGCTGCGGGGGTGCCGATGACGGGGGTGCCGTGGAGATAGCGGCCGAGAGCGGTCACGGGGAACACCAGCCGGTAGAGGTGGTAGTTGATGGAGAAGTCCCAGGGGAACCCGGTGCCGGTGAACTGGGGCTCGTCCCAGGTGCCCTCGGGCAGTTGGGTGCGCACCAGCCAGTCGACGCCGCGCTCGACGGCCGGGTTGGCCCGCCCGTCGGGGCCCTCGCCGGCCGAGAGCAGCGCCATCAGGGCCCAGGCGGTCTGCGAGGCGGTGGACTCCCCGCGCCCGGCCCAGTGCTCCGGATCCTCGTAGGAGCGCATGTCCTCGCCCCAGCCGCCGTCCGGGTTCTGCCGCTCCTCCAGCCAGCGGACGGCGCGCCGGATCGCGGGGTGCTCGGCCGGCACGCCGGTGGCGACCAGGGCGGGCAGCACCGAGCCCGTGCCGTAGATGTAGTTGGTGCCCCAGCGGCCGAACCAGGAGCCGTCCGGTTCCTGGTTACGCAGCAGCCACTGGACGCCCTTGCGGGTCCGCGGATCCCCGGTCATGCCGACCTCGGCGAGCATCTCGACCACGTGCGCCGTGACGTCCGCCGAGGGCGGGTCCACCACCTCGCCGAAGTCACAGAACGGCAGCTTGTTCGGCAGGGTGCTGGTGTTGTCGACGTCGAAGGCGGCCCAGGCGCCGTTCTTGGACTGCATGCCGAGGTTCCAGTCGACGCCGCGCCCCACCGCGCCCTGGACCCGGTGCGGGTCGGGGTGGACGACGCGGCGAAGGGCGAGCACGACCTCGGCGGTGTCGTCGATGTCGGGGTAGTTGTCGTTCTCGAACTCGAAGGCCCAGCCGCCGGGGGCCAGCCCCGGGCGCCGGACGGACCAGTCTCCGCGCCGGGTGATCTCCTCGTCGAGCATCCAGTCGACGGCGGAGACCAGCGCGGGGTGGTCGGCCGGAACTCCGGCGTCGACCAGGGCGATAGTGGCCAGGGCGGTGTCCCAGACGGGCGACTGGCAGGCCTCCAGCCAGCGCTTGCCGTCCTCGGTGTGCACGGTGAAGCGGTCGAAGGAGGCGAGGCCGGCCTGCATGACGGGGTGTTCGAGCTCGTAGCCCTGGAGGTGGAGGGCGATCAGCGAGTAGACGGCCGGGGGCTGGATGCCGCCCCAGCAGCCGTCGGCCTCCTGCCGCTCGACGATCCAGCGCCCGGCCTGGGCGAGGGCGAGCCGGCGCAGTGGGCGCAGGGCCCGGCGGTGGTAGGCGTGCAGCAGCTTGTCGAGGCGCTCGAAGAGCCCGTCCCAGGTGGTCGGCGGGGCGAGCGGGCGTTCGGGGAAAGGATTCGCCGGATCGGTGTGCAGCTCGGTCAGGGTGAAGGGCGCCGGGCGGATCGGGCGGTGGGCCGACACCACGGTGAGCGGTACGATCGTCTGCCGTGCCCAGCAGCCGAAGGCGTAGATGTTCAGCGGCAGCCATCTGGGCAGGAAGATGATCTCCGGTGGCATCTCCGGCAGCCGGTCCCAGGGCCACCAGCCGAACAGGGCGAGCCAGATCCGGGTGAAGACCCTGGTGGCCGCGATCCCGCCGCTCGCGCGGACGTAGCGGGCGGCCGCCTGCATGTGGGCGGCCTCTGGTCGGTCGCCCGCGAGCCGCAGCGCGACATAGGCCTCGACGGTGGTGGACAGCTCGGGCGGACCGCCGTGGAAGGTGCCCCAGGTGCCGTCGTCCCGCTGGTTCGAGCGGATCCACTCCGCGGTGGCCTTGGTCTGCTCATCTGTACGGATGCCGAGGAACTGTCGCAGTAACAAGTCCTCGGCGTCCATGGTGACGTTGGTTTCCAGGTCGCCCTTCCACCAGCCCTCGGAGCTCTGCAGGGAGAGCAGGTGGGTGGTGGCCCGGGCCAGCGCCTCCTCGGCGGAGGCTGGCCCGGCGTGAGGTTCACTTCCAGTTGGTTCATCAGCTTGTCGGACCGGTTGTGGTCCGTCAGGCTTCCACCGCCCGGCGCTCAGCAGCGCCGGTGGGCGGTCGCCCACCGCGACCGGCTCGGGATCGTACTCAGGGTCGAGCCGGCCGTCCGCGGTTGCTGTCACCTTGACGTCACCTCTCTCGTACCACCACGAATTCGGCGAGTGCGACGAAGTGCTCGCGCACCGCGTCGGCCATCGGCACCTCGTCCAGAGCGGCGAGGGCAGTCTTGTGCTGGCGGCGGGCCTCGCCCTGGGTCCAGGCGCGGCCACCGGCCTCCTCGATCAGAGCCGCACGGGCGGCGAGCACCTGCTCGCTCTCCTCGCCCCGGCCCTGCGGATCGGCCAGCTGCGCGGCCAGCCGGCGCGAGGCGGCACCGCCCTCGGCCAGCGCCGCGGCCACCGGCAGCGACTTCTTGCGCTGGCGCAGATCGCCCCAGTGCGGCTTACCGGTCACCTCGGTGGCGCCCCAGATGCCGAGCAGGTCGTCGACGGCCTGGAAGGCCAGGCCGAGGTGGTGGCCGTAGCGCTGGAGCGCGTCGGCGACACGGTCGTCGGCCCCGGCGAGCACCGCGCCGACCGCGGAGGCGGCGGCGAGCAGGGCGCCGGTCTTGTTGCCCTCCATCTCCAGGCACTCCTCGACCGTCACCACATCCCGGTGCTCGAAGGAGAGGTCCTGGGCCTGGCCGTCGATGAGCCTGCGGGTCGCGGTGGTGAGCAGCCGAACGGCCCTTGCCGCGTCGACCGCGTCGGCCCCGCCGCTCACGGCGGCGTCCAGCAGCACCTCGGTCCCGAGGGTTGCCAGGGCGTCGCCGACCAGGATCGCCTGCGCCGGTCCGAAGACCGTCCAGGCGGTGGCCCGGTGCCGTCGAGTCTCGTCACCGTCCATCAGATCATCATGAAGCAGGGAGAAGTTGTGCACCAGTTCAACGGCTACCCCGCCGGGCACACCGGCCTGCGCCGGGGCCCCGACGGCCTGCGCCGAGAGCACCGCCAGGGCGGGCCGGACGGCCTTGCCACTGTCCCCCGACACCGGGGTGCCGTCGCGGTCGATCCACCCGAAGTGGTAGGCGGCGACGGTGTCCATCGGCGCCACCAGCCCGGCCACCGCCGCGCGCAGCGGCGGGGTGCAGAGCGTGCGGGCACGGGCGAGCAGCGCGGGCACCGAGACCGGCTCCGCGGGTGCTGGGCCTGAGACGGCGGTGCCGCTGCGTGACTCCACGTACGTTCCCTCTCCCTCGTGGTGGCGGGCCGCCGCAGCTGGCCCGGCGGTTGCCATGTCTACCGTGGCGGTACTCCCGGTGCCGGAGTGTGCCGTGCCGGTGTACGCGGTACCGGTGTGCGCGGTACCGGTTCTCGCGCCGCCGCTGCCGGGGGTCATCGGGGCCACCTGCCGTCGCCCCGGTCCACCGGCACCCGGGACGCTGCGGCGGCCAGGGCGGCGTCGGCCGCGGCGTGACCGCTGCGCACGGCGCCCTCCATGGTCGCGGGCCAGCCGGTCGCCGTCCACGAACCCGCCAGCAGCAGGCCCGGCACCCTGGTGCGGGCCGCCGGACGCAGGGCCGCGGTGCCCGGGGCCGGGTCGAAGGTCGCGGTGCGCTCGCGGGTGACGAAGAAGTCCAGCACCTCGGCGCCGGGCACCGCGGGCAGCAGGCGCTCCAGCTCCGGCAGGTAGCGCCGGCGCAGCTCGGCGACCGGCAGGTCGATCTCGTCCTGGACGGCGGACTGCGACAGCGCCAGGTACTGGGCGCCGGGGTGCGTCGTGGCGAGCCCGGAGTGCGTGGTGCGGTCGAAGACCCACTGGACCGGTGAGTCCAGTGCCGCGAAGAACGGGCGGCGCAGCACCTTGCGGTCGTAGATCACGTGGATGTTGAGGATCGGGGCGGTGCCGAAGCCGGTCAGCTCCTGCTGCCGGTCGATCGCGTCGTCCGGCAGCAATGCGGCGGCGGCGTCCTGGGCCCCGGCGAGCACCACGGTGTCGGCGGTGAGCAGCTCCCCGCCGTCCAGGCGCACGGCGTGCGGAGCGGCCGGTTTGAGCTCCACCGCGCGGGCGCGCAGCAGCACCCGCACGCCGGCGCGCTCCAGCTCGCCGAGCGCCGCGTCATGGTGGATCGCGCCGAGCGGGACGGCGGCCATGCCGATGTCGGAGGCCCCCGGATCGGAGAGCAGACCGGTCTTGAAGACCATCGCGGCCAGCGCCAGCGAGACCTGGTCGGCTCTGGCGTTGAGGGTGGCCACGCCGACCAGGTCCCACATGGCGGCGATGGTGCGCTCGTTCTGGCCGTGCCGGCGCAGCCAGTCACCGAAGGAGACCGCGTCCAGCGCCGGATCGCTGAGATCCAGGCCCTTCAGTGCGAGCGCGGCGCGCACCACCCGCAGCCGGTCGGCCGGGCCCAGGTGCGGGTAGCCGGCCAGGCTGCCGGCCAGGTGCAGCGGCACCGGCAGGCCGGCCCTGCGCAGCCGGCCCAGGGTGCGGCGGCCACCGGAGACGGCGAGCACCGGGACGTCCAGCCGGGGCTGGAGGTCGACCAGGTCGTCGGCTCCGAGCCGGTCGAGCAGGCCGCGGTAGGCGGTGCAGCAGCGCAGGAAGACGTGCTGTCCGTTGTCGACCGTCAGGTCGCCGCGCTGGAAGGAGAACGCCAGGCCGCCGAGCCGGGGCCTGGCCTCGACCAGGGTCACCCGGTGGTCGGTCTCGGCCAGCCGCAGGGCGGCGGTGATCCCGGCCAGACCGCCGCCGACCACGACGGCACTGGGGCGGGAGGCGGCGGGGCGGCCCTGGTCGGATCGCACGCTCATCCGACCTCCCCCCTGACCGCGGCGCGCGGTACACACGTGGCGAACACAGCGGCGAACACAGATCTACCCATGCGTGATGGCACGCTGACACAGCGTGACAGAATCGGCGAGAGAATCAAGAACGCCCTCCGGCGAGCCCGGAAAGCGCCACGTATGCCTTCTCCCAGCCCGGCAGGGAGACCCGGCCGCGCAGTACCGACTCCGGGTCGGCCGCGATCCGCCCGAGCAGGCGGTGGTAGATGCCGGCCATGGCGGCGGTGCAGGCGCGGCTGCGCCGGTCCAGCATCGGCAGCAGCCGCAGGCCGTCCTCGAAGGCCCGCTGGGCACGGGCCGCCTCGAAGGCGACCAGGCCGGCGAAGTCCGCCCCGGCCGGCGGTCTGGAGAGGGCGAATCCCTGCTCGCAGCCGAACCGGACGAGGTCCTCGGTCGGCAGGTACGTCCGGCCGTTGAGGGCGTCCTCGCGCAGGTCGCGCAGGATGTTGGTGAGCTGGAGCGCCAGACCCAGGGTGTCGGCGTACTCGGCGCCGCGCTCCGGGTCCTCACAGCCGTACACGCCGAGCGAGAGCCGCCCGATCGCGCCGGCCACACAGCGGCAGTAGACCTGGAGCTCCTCGTACGTCTGGTACTCGGCGCCCTTGAGGTCCATCTCCACGCCGTCGATCAGCTCGTCGAAGCCGCCGAGCGGAATCGGGAAGCGCCGCGCGGCGTCCGCGAGGGCGACCTTGATCGGGTCGGTGTCGTCCTCGGCGACCGCGCCGGCCCGGATCTCGCCCAGCAGCCCGCGCGTGCGCAGCAGCTGCTCGGCCTTGCGCTCGGGCGGCAGGTCTCCGTCCCCGATGTCGTCGACCCGGCGGGCCAGGGCGTAGAGCGCGGACATGGCCAGCCGCTTGGGTTCCGGCAGCAGCCGGATGCCGTAGCTGAAGTTGCGGGCCTGCAGGCCGGTCACTGCCTCGCAGTACCGGTACGCCGCCATGACCTGGGCCGACGCCAGTGGTGATGCCGCCACTCGGGCGTTCACCTTCCCTTCGCGAAGATTGCCGCCGCCTTCGCTGCGAGGCGGCGCTTGTCGGGCTTTGCCTCCTGAGCGAGTACGTCGTACCCGGCGGCCTCGACGGCCGCCAGGGCCGCGTAGCCGCCTGCGGTGAATCCCGCCAGAAGCAGTCGAAGCCTTCCCCGAACCGTACCTACCAGCGGCGCACCTCGGTCGAGCAGGGTCCGGGCCCGGTCGGCCTCGAAGGCGATCAGGTCCCGGACGGCGGGGCCGGCGGTGGGGGCGGCGAGGTCGGCCTCGGTGACGCCGAAGCGTCGCAGGTCATCGGCGGGGAGGTAGATCCGGCCGTGGGCGAGGTCCTCCGCGACGTCCTGGAGATGCTCGACGATCTGCAGCGCGGTGCAGACGGCGTCGGACAGCGCGATCCGCTCGGGAGTGGCGACGCCGGCGATGGCGAGCACCAGCCGGCCGACCGGGTCGGCGGACAACTGGCAGTAGCCCACCAGGTCTTGGTAGCTCCCGTACCGGGTGGTGGTCTGGTCGACCCGGTTGGCCTCGATCAGGCGGCGGAACGGCTCGGGGGTCAGGCCGTGCTTGTCGATCAGCGGGACGAGGGCCCGCAGCAGCGGGTGCGCGGGGCGTTCGGCGGCCGAGCCGGACAGCGTCGACTCGAAGGCGCGGTCGAGGTCGCGCTCCAGTCCGTCGAGCAGGGCGAGGCGGAACGCGACCTCCTCGGGGCTCGGCGGGCCCGCCTGCGCCGAAAGGGTGACGCCGGGGGCGGGCGGGGCCTGCACACCGAGCAGCCGGGCCACGCCCGCCGGATCGGCGAGGTCGCCGTCGCCGGCGTCGTCCACCAGGCGGGCGAAGCCGTAGACCGCCATCAGGTCGCCGCGCCAGGCGGCGGGCAGGAAGAACGGGGCGACCGGGAAGTTCTCCAGGTCCGCCTTGTCCAGCGTGGCACCCGCTGACCGATCCGCTGACTCACTGCTGGGCTGGGCCGAAGCCGACACTGCTGTCACTCCCCCGTTCTACACTGCTCTGGACCACTGACCTCGCTCGGACACGCGTCCGATATCGGGCGCCCCGCGCGACACACCACTCCCCCGCCTACAGCCTGGCACCGTCGGCCTCGCCGGAGCAGGCCGCCCCGCCCCGGGGCGCGGCGGCCTCACCCGGACAGCCGCAGGGGCCGGTGCCGGGACCACGACGTCCCCGCACCGGCCCCTGCGGGCCAAGCCGGCTAGCGATCCGGGCGCTCGCCCTTCTCGTAGGCGCGCACGACCACCTCGGTCGGCCCGTCCATCACCAGCTCACCGTGCTCGATCCAGATCGTCCGCTCGCAGGTCTCGCGGATCGAGGCGTTGTCGTGGCTGACCAGGAAGACCGTACCGGCCTCCTTGCGCAGCTCGTTGATCCGGGCCTTGCTGCGCTTCTGGAACGCCTGGTCACCGGTGGCCAGCGCCTCGTCGATCAGCAGCACGTCGTGACGCTTGGCCGCCGCGATGGAGAACCGCAGGCGGGCACCCATACCGGAGGAGTACGTGCGCATCGGCAGCGAGATGAAGTCACCCTTCTCGTTGATGCCCGAGAATTCCACGATGTCCTGGTAGCGACGCTTCACCTCGGACGGGGTCATGCCCATGGCCAGGCAGCCCAGCACGACGTTGCGCTCGCCGGTCAGCTCGTTCATCAGCGCGGCGTTGACGCCCAGCAGCGAGGGCTGGCCGTTGGTGTAGATGGCACCGCTCTCGGTCGGCAGCAGGCCCGCGATGGCGGCCAGCATCGTCGACTTGCCGGAGCCGTTGGAGCCGATCAGGCCGACGGCCTCACCCTTGTACGCCGTGAAGCTGACGCCGCGCACGGCGTGCACCTCGCGGACGCCGGCCGCGCGCTTGCGGCTGATGATCCGGCTCAGCGCGGAGGTGGCACTGCCCTTGCCCGAGCCGGCGCCGTGCACGCGGTAGACGATGTGCACGTCGTCCGCGATGACGGTGGGGATCCGGGCGACGTTGTCGGCGGGCTTGCTGAGCTGCACGTCGGACTCAGCCTTTCGGGTCCTGGTACCTGCGATGTCAGCCACGGCCGTACTCCTCCTCAGCCTTCCAGAAGAAGACATAACCCAGGACGAACATACCGACTGCCCACGCGAGCCCGTACTCCCAGAGGTGATCGGGATACGTCTGGTAGTTCTCCGTGTGCTTGTTGTAGATCACCGGTGCCATCGCGTGGCGGACGAGGTCCATGTACACCGACGCCGGGTTGATCGTCATAAGAGTCTGGATCCACGGTGCCCACTGGCTGATGTGGTCCTGGATGCTGTACATCACGCCGGACAGGTACAGCCAGGCGCGCATCACGAAGGGCACCAGCTGGGAGATGTCGCTGGTCTTCGCCCCGATCCGGGCCATCACCAGGGCCAGGCCGGTGTTGAACATGCACTGCAGGACCAGCGCGGGCGCCACCAGCAGCCACGTGCGGCCCGGCTCGACACCGTTGGCGAGGACCACCACGACGAGCACGACCATCGAGATCAGCAGCTGCTGGAGCTGGATCACGGTGAACGCGATCGGCATCGAGGCGCGGGGGAAGTGCAGCGCCCTGATCAGGCCGAGGTTGTCCGCGATGGCCCGGGTACCGGACTGCACCGCACTCTGCGTGAACTGGAAGATGAAGACGCCGATGCAGAGCCAGGCGACGTAGTGCGGGATCTGGTCCTTGGTCGACAGGATCACGCCGAAGACGAGGTAGAACACCGCGCAGTTCAGCAGCGGCGTCACCACCTGCCACACCTGGCCGAGCTTCGCGTCCGTGTACTGCGCCACCAGGCGCGCGGTCGCGAAGGCCCAGATGAAGTGGCGCCGGCCCCAGAGCTGCTTGGTGTAGGCGATCAGCCCAGGGCGTCTGCCGCTCACCGACAGTCCGTACTTGTCCGCAAGCTGCTTCGGGGTCAGTCCCGCGTCCGCCCCCCTAGGGGCTGAGAGGCTGACGGGTTCACTCACTGTCGACACATTCGTCCTTCGCGGGGATCGGGAGTCGGCCGGACGGCAGTCGGGGGGATGCCTGCCGTTCGGCGATGGAGATCCACAGGGATCACTTGGGGGTACCCGGCCGGCGGTGCAGTCGCCGACCGGTGCGATCAAACGACCGGAGGTCTTCCCAACCTGGTCAATCGCCATACGGTACGCCATCGCATGGGTCGTCGCTCGCCGCAGGGCTCGCGCCAGCCCGCCCGGAACCCGCCCCACCAGGCCTTCAGTGCCTCCGGGGAGGGACGGCGGGCCAGCGTGAGCAGGAACCAGACTCCTGGATAGAGAGGCACGAACGGGGCCGGAAGGTTCCGTCGTGCGAGCCAGACCCTGTTCCGGGCGATGTTGTGGAAGTACGAGGCGTGCCGTGCGGGCGAGGTGGTGGGGTGGTGAAGCACCACGTCGGCCCGGTAGTCGATGGACCAGCCGGCGTCCAGGGCGCGCCAGGCGAGGTCGGTCTCCTCGTGGGCGTAGAAGAACTCGGCGGGCAGCTGCCCGGCCTGCTCGAACACCCGGCAGCGGACGGCGCTCGCGCCGCCGAGGAAAGTCGTCACCCGCGAGGAGCGCAGCGGGTCGCTGGCGCGCAGCCGGGGTACGTGTCGGCGCTGGGTGACACCCGTCTCGGGGTCGGCGATCCGGAAGGCGACGATGCCGAGCCCGGGGTCGGCCGTGAAGGCCTCCCGCAGCAGCCGGGCGGAGTCCTTGCCCGGCAGCAGGCCGTCGTCGTCCAGGAAGAGTATGGCGTCGACGTCCCGGCCGTCCTCGCCGAACAGCTCGATGCCGACGTTGCGTCCGCCGGGGATGCCCACGTTCTCCGGCAGCTCGACGCTGCGCACGCCCTCGGGCAGCGGTGGCAGCGGCGCGCCCTGGCCGACCACGGCGAGCTCCACCGCCGGGCCCTCCTGGCTCGTCACCGAGTCGATCAGCGCGGCCAGCTCGGCCGGGCGGTTGCCCATCGTGATGATCACGGCACCGAGGCGGAAGTCCTCGGGGCGGGCCGCGCCGGCGGCGGGGGCGCTCATCGCAGCCTGCTGGACAGGACGATGCTGAGCAGGTGCAGGACGGTCTGCAGCATGGCGATGGCGGCCAGCACGACGACCGCGAGCCGGGTGAAGAACAGCCCGCCGTGCACGGCGTCGGCGATCCCGGCGGCCAGGATGAACAGCGAGGCCTCGACCGCGCCGACCAGCCGGTGGAACTTGAGGAACGCGGCGGCCTTACGGGCCTTGGCGACACCGCTGGAGCGCGGCACCGCGGCGCTGTCCTCGACGGCGGTCAACCCGCTGCGGGCCCGGGCGACGTCCACCAGGTCGGTCTCGGACTTGATCAGGATCGCGCCGAGGGCGGCCAGCGTGCCGAGGAAGGCCCACTCCCAGTGCGAGGCCGAGCCCTGGCGGTGCAGCAGGTCCGTGGCGCGCAGGCCGAGGCCGGTGAGCAGCGCCGCCTCGGACATGTAGTGACCGACCCGGTCGAGGTAGACCCCGGTGAGCGAGGTCTGCCGGCGCCAGCGGGCCACCTCGCCGTCCACGCAGTCGAGCAGCAGGTAGACCTGGATCAGCAGGGCCCCGAGGACGGCGCCGGCGAGGCCGGGGACGACCAGGGCCGCTCCCGCCAGGATGCCGGTGAACATCATCAGATAGGTGAGCCCGTTGGGCGTGATGAAGGTGACCGGGGCCAGGATCCGGGTGATCCGCAGCGAGATGCTGCGCATGTAGAGGCGGCCCGCCCAGTGCTCCGCGCTGCGGCGCTGGAGCATCCCCTCAGGGTGGATGACGGCGCGCAGCTCCTCGATCGAGGGCCGCACCGTGAAGTCGATCGCGGGGCGCTCGGCGGAGCCGCCGGCCTGGGGGTCGGCGGGGCCGCCGGCGGGGCGGTCAGCTGTTGACGGCTTGGACATAGTCGGCGTACGCGTCCCTGATGGCTGATGGGGAGAGGTCGAGGTGCTCAAGGATGGTGAAGCGGCCCGGGCGGGTGTTCGGAGCGTAGTGCACCGCCTCGGTGAACTCCGCCTCGGTGAAGCCGATCTGAGCGGCGGTCACCGGCAGCCCGTGACGCGCCAGGCGCTCCACGATCAGACCGGTCAGCTCGCGCTCGCCCCGCAGGTAGCTGGCGAAGGCGGCCCCGAGGCCGACCTGCTCACCGTGCTGGGCGGACCGCTTGGGATACAGCACGTCCAGGGCATGCGAGATCTCGTGGCAGGCGCCCGACGAGGGCCGGGTGCTGCCTGCGATATTCATCGCGATGCCGGACAGTACCAGTGCTTCCGACAGCGCCGTAAGCAGGTCCTGGTCCTTCAGACCGCCCGGGTGGCGCAGCAGGTTCTCGCCGGCCGAGCGGGCCATCGCGACGGCCAGTCCGTCCACCGGTTCGCCCGTGACGCGGTGGGAGAGTTCCCAGTCCGCGCAGGCCGAGATGTTGGAGATGACGTCGCCGATGCCGGACGCCACGAAGCGCGGCGGGGCCTGGCGGATCACATCGAGGTCGACCACGATGCCGATCGGGCTGGGCACCCCGTAGGAGCCCCGCCCGGCGTCGTTGTCCAGGATCGACACGGGCGAGCAGATGCCGTCGTGCGCGAGGTTGGTGGCGACCGCGACGAGCGGCAGGCCGACCCGGGCGGCGGCGTACTTGGCCGCGTCGATGATCTTACCGCCGCCGAGGCCGACGATGGCGTCGTAGTGTCCGGCCCGCATCGCGTCCGCCAGGCGCACCGCGCTGTCCAGGCTGCCGTCGTCGACGTTGTACCAGTCGGCGCCGGGCAGGGCCGGCTCCAGCCGCTCGCGCAGCACCGCACCCGAGCCGTTGCTGATCGCCACCGCGACCCGGCCCGAGGCGGAGAGCCGCTGGTCGGCCAGGATGCCGGCCAGCGAGTCCAGCGCCCCGGGGCGGATCTCGACGAAGACCGGGGACGGCACCAGCCGGGTCAGTACTGGCACGCGATCTCCCGCGCCTTGGCCAGGTCGTCGTGGTTGTCGACCTCGACCCAGGACACCTCGCCGATCGGCTGGACGTCGATCCGCAGGCCGCGGTCGACCATCTCCTGGTAGCCGTCCTCGTAGTACAGCTGGGGGTCGCGCTCGAAGGTGGCGCGCAGCGCGTCGCTGAGGTCCTCGGCGGCGGAGGGATTGATCACGGTGACACCGATGTACTCGCCGCTGGCCTCGGCCGGCTCCATCAGCTTGGTGATCCGGCGCATCCCGGCGGCCGGGTCGACGACGACCTTCATCTCCTCGTCGGCGAGCTTCTTCACCGTGTCGAGGGCGAGCAGGATGCCGGGGGCGCGGCCCTGGCTGATCAGCCGGTCGTTGCCGTCCAGCATGGTGCGCTGCACGGAGGCCGGGTGGACGGTGTCGCCGTTGGCGAGCAGCAGGCCCTCGGCGAAGAGCTCGCGGGCGCACCAGAGGGAGTAGGCGTTGTTCCACTCCTCGGCCTTGTCGTTCTCGACCAGGGTGAGCTTGACGCCGTACTTCTGCTCCAGGGCGTTCTTGCGGTCGTACACCGCCTCCTTGCGGTAGCCCACCACGATGGCGGCCTCCCGCAGGCCGACCTCGGCGAAGTTGCCGAGGGTCAGGTCCAGGACGGTCCGCTCCCCGTCGACCGGCACCAGCGCCTTGGGCAGGGTGTCGGTGTACGGGCGCAACCGGCGGCCGGCGCCGGCTGCCAGAACGAGGCCGATCATGCGGTGTCTCCTGATCCGTGGTGTTCTGGTGGTCTGCCGCTGAGCCGCGCTCGCCCCCGTGGCGCTGCCCCCGCGCACGCGGTACACGGTGTCCTAGTGATGGTAGGCGACCGCGACGACCAGCCCGAACGCGGCCGGGGCCCCCGGACGCCGGGCCCGCGCCGATCTGGCCGGAACATGTCCGAAGAGGGGCGGGTACCTGCACGAATCGAACACATTTGGCATTTCGGTGGGCAGTATCCGCCCCATCTGTGTTTCGGTCCGTAGGCATCCCCACCGATGCGGCAGACTGGGGGCGACGCCACCGGTGCTCCCGAAAGAGGCCTCATGCCCCAGAGTCTCCCGACCAACCCAACGCACTTCACCTCGGAGATCGACACCGGACTCGACGTCGAGAGCGACGTGGCCAACCCGGCCGGCGAGCTCGCCGACCCGGAGATCCTCCTGGAACTCGTCGACGACGAGGGCGTGACGATCGGGACGGCCGAGAAGCTCTGGGCGCACCAGCAGCCGGGCCGACTGCACCGCGCGTTCTCCGTGTTCCTGTTCGACCGCCAGGGCCGGCTGCTGCTCCAGCGCCGGGCGCTCGGCAAGTACCACTCCCCCGGGGTCTGGTCCAACACCTGCTGCGGCCACCCCTACCCCGACGAGCCGCCCTTCGTCGCCGCCGCGCGCCGCACCGCCGAGGAGCTGGGTGTGGCGCCCGCGCTCCTCTGCGAGGCCGGCACCGTGCGGTACGACCTGCCGGACGAGGCGTCGGGGCTGATCGAGCGCGAGTGGAACCACCTGTTCGTGGGTCTGGTCACCGATCCGGTGCGGCCCAACCCGGACGAGGTGGACGACTTCGCGTTCGTCACCGCGCAGGAGCTGAAGACGCTGGAGGCCGAGCGGCCGTTCTCGGTGTGGTTCCGGACGGTCTTCGAGGCCGCGCTGCCGGGTATCCGCGAGATCGCCGGGCGGGACTGGTAGGCGATAGGCCCCACCCCCGCCGCATCGGTCCGATCCGGTCCGGCGCGTGTGTGCGCGGGGGGCGGCGGGTACCCCTTCGGGCAGCGCGCCGGGTCGGCTAGCCGTGATGCCGGATGCTCGGGGCGGGGGCGGCGAGGCCGACGACACCCCCGGCACTCCCGTGACTACCGGCGCCCGTGCCGTCGATGCCCGTGTCGTCGGTGCCGTCCCCGGTGGAGGACGGAATGGGCAGTGAGGCCCAGACCACCTTGCCGCCCTCCCCGGTGCGCTCCACGTCACAGATCCCGCCCGCCTGCAGCGTCACGCTCTTCACCAGCAACAGCCCACGCCCGCCGAGCTGCCCGAGATCGCTCTGCAGCGCCTTCGGCCGGTACGGGTGGCCGTCCTCCACCGAGACCCGCACCCAGCCGCCGGCGATCGCCAGCTCGGTGGTGACCTGCGGAGTGAGCACCGCCGCGTGCGTCACCGCGTTGCTCACCAGCTCCGAGACGATCAGCAGCAGGTCGTCGATCAGCTCCTGGTACCGCACCCCGCTCATCCCCTGCGCCAGCAACCTGTCCCGTACGGCATGCCGGGTGCGCGGCACCGAGCACTCCTGCGCCAGCACCGAGATCCGCCAGACACCCTCGACGGGGCCGGCCGGCCCGGTGCCCGGCCGTCTCGTCACGGGTTCGACCGCCCCGCTGATCTGCTCCACGTCGAGCCGCCCTTCATGCTGAGAGCGGGAGGCGTCACCGGCTGCCGCCGACGTCGGGAATCCGGCACTCCGCTCAAGGCTCCCTTGGTCCACAGAGGCTAGGAGAGCCGGGGTGGACACCGGGGCAGCGTCGACAAGTTGTCCGTGTCGGACCGCTTGCGCCCGGCCTTGACCGGCCCGCGCTCCGCATCTGGGCGGAAATATTCGCCGTACACCACCGGATCGTTCATCCGGTGGCCGGATTCCCCTCTCCCGCCGCCCCGATTGCCCGGCTTGCCCGGCTACGCACTACCGACTCCCCCATCACCCCCCGCGCCCACGGACCACCGCCCGCCCGGACCGCAGAAACGCAGGTGAGAAGCACTCCAGAACCCTGGTAATGTTCTCTCTGTCGCCGAGGGGACAGCAGGAAGAACCCCGAAGCACACACCCTGTCCGGGTGGCGGAATGGCAGACGCGCTAGCTTGAGGTGCTAGTGCCCTTTATCGGGCGTGGGGGTTCAAGTCCCCCCTCGGACACCACTTCAGATCCCCGCGAGGCTCGCAAGAGCCCCGCGGGGATTCGTCGTTTCCGGCACCGCCGCCCGCCGGGTCCGCGCATCGGCCGGCGCGTCGGGCCGAGCCCACGGGCGCCACGGCCGACAGACCCGGGAGATCTGAAGGAGCACCGTCCCCCCGGGCAGACCGAGACGCGCGGCCACCGCTGAGAGGGTCATCCCGGTGGGGGGTGGGGGTGGCTATCTTGGGGGGCGTGGGTTCGTATCCTCCGGCGCGGCATCTGTTGCGGGCCAAGGACCTCGCTGACGCCCGGTATGCCGAGGCGCTCACGGTCGCCGAGCTCGCGGCGGCGGCCGGGCTGTCCCGCGCGCACTTCAGCCGTGAGTTCCGGCGGGCGTTCGGGGAGTCACCGCACGTGTACCTGCTGACCCGACGGCTGGAGCGGGCGGCCACGCTGCTGCGGATGACCGACCGGCCGATCGCCACCGTCTGCTTCGACGTCGGGCTGAACAGCCTGGGGTCGTTCACCACCAGCTTCACCCGGATGTACGGACTGACGCCCGCCGCGTACCGGGCCGCGTTCCCGCCCGCCGCCGCGCACGCGGTCATCCCCGGCTGCGTGCAGCGCGCCTACGGGCGGCCGCAACACCGCACGTTTCGAGAAGACGGCGCCGAGGGCCCCGGAATAGCGTGGCGGTAGCCCCGAAGGCAGAAGGAACGCGTACCGGGAGGATCCGATGATCAGAATCGCCACCGCGCAGCTCTGGGTTCACGACCAGGACGAGGCGCTCGCCTTCTACACCAAGAGCGTCGGGATGGAGGTCAAGTCCGACGTCACCCTCCCCGAGATGGGGAACTTCCGCTGGCTGACCGTCGGCCCGGCCGGGCAGGAGGATGTGGCCATCGTGCTGATGGCGATCCCCGGCCCCCCGGTGTTCGACGCCGAGACCCAGTCGCAGGTCGAGCAGCTGACCGCGAAGGGCGCGGCCGGCACCGTCTTCCTGACCACCGACGACTGCGACGCCGCCTACGCGGAGCTCTCGGGACGTGGCGTCGAGTTCAACGAGAAGCCGACCGACCGGCCGTACGGCCGCGACTGCGGGTTCCGGGACCCGTCCGGTAACAACATCCGGCTCACCGAGCTCCGGGACATGTGAGCGCCATGGCGCACCCCGGGCGCCCCGGGGTCACGGCCGCTGCCTGGCGGCCGGGCCGCCGGGGGGTTCGGGGTCGGGCGCGGGGGCGGGAGCGTCGGGCGGGGGCGGGGTCCAGGGCGGTGCCGAGTGCCGTCAGAAGCTCGGTGATGCGGTTGACGACGCGTTCGCCGTGCTCGTCGAACGGCGCGAGGAAGAGCTCCTCCTTGCTGCTGAAGTTGGAGTAGAACGCCCCCGGGTGTAGCCCGCGCGCTCGCAGATGTGCTCGATCGACGCGGCGTGGAAGCCCTGCTCGGCGAAGGTCTCCAGGGCTGCCCGGAGCAGCGCCGCGCGAGTGCGGGGGCGGCGCTTGGTCACACCCTTGGGCATCGGTTCTCCCTCATCGGACTCATCGGACGCCCGGCCAACGCCCGGCTGATCGCGCTGGTCAGGGAGGCGGAGGCGGCCGGGCCCGGCTCGGCCCGGGCCTGGAGCGGGGCGGCTCTCCTCGCCGAGCCGATCTCGCCGCGCTGACACCGGCGCGCCGAGGCCGGCGAGCTGACGCGGCCCCGGGCGGGGGCCACGCCGCGCCCGGCCGGCCAGGTGCAGCCGGCTCCGGAAGGGCGCGTTCCGTTGACTCGTCGTCAGCTCGCAGCCTTCTCTCGACCGGCCGGTTCGATCACGTCGACCAACATCCCTTCCCTGCAAGGGCATTGACATGGACGCGCAACGAGAGCTTAACCTGTCGGGCACTACCGATCGGTAGCGTCAGCACTGGATCGGCCGGCGGACCGTGCCGCGGCGCCCCCGCACCCCCAGCGAGGGTAGCCGCTGCAACGCCCTGGCCGAGAGTCGCACACACCCCCATACCTGCGCCGCGACGCAAACCGGAGAGCCCATGAGGCCCAAGTTGCTGCTGGCCGACATCGTCATCGGGATCACCCCGTTCCACGAACCGGACGCCGGCCTGGCCGAGGCCGTCTGCCGGGCGGGTGCCCTGGGCGTACTGGATCTCGGGGGCGGTGATCGCCGGTCGCGGGAGGAGCTTGCCGGGCTGTGCGAGCGGGCCCCCGGCCGGTTCGGCATCCGGATCGGCCCCGCCTGCCGGATCACCCCCGAGGAGCTGCGCGCCCTCGGCCCGGCCGGGCCGCACACCCTGGTACTGGCCGCCGGTATGCCCGACCGGGCGGTCGGGACGCTGTCCGCCGACTACCGCCTGCTGGTCGAGGTCACCGACCTGGAGCAGGCGCTGGCCGCCGTCCGGGCCGGCGCGCACGGGCTGATCGCCCGCGGCAGCGAGAGCGGCGGGCCGGTCGGGGAGTTGAGCACCTTCGTGCTGGTGCAGCAGCTGCTGGCCGCTCCGCAGATCCAGGCACCGGTGTGGGCCTGCGGCGGCATCGGGCCGCGCACCGCCGTGGCGGCGGTGGCCGGCGGGGCGGCCGGAGTGGTGCTGGACAGCCAGCTCGCACTGCTGGCCGAGTCCTCGGCGCCGGCGCAGGCCGCGGCCGCCGTACGGGGCATGGACGGCTCGGAGACCGCCGTCGTGGAAGGGCGCCGGGTGCTGCGCCGGGGCGGTGACCCCGAGATGGAACTGATGGTCGGTCAGGACGGCTTTCTGGCCGAGGTGTTCGCGACGAGATGGGGCACCGTCGGCCGGGCGGTGCGGGCCGTACGGGAAGCCGTGGTCGACGGGGTGCGGGTCGCGGCGCGCGGTGGCGCGGGGCCGCTGCTGCTCGGGCCCGGGGCACCGCTGAGCGAGGCACTGGGCACCAAACTGCCGCTCGCGCAGGGGCCGATGACCAGGGTCAGCGACCAGCCGGGCTTCGCGGCGGTGGTCGCCGACGCGGGCGCGCTGCCGTTCGTGGCCCTGGCCCTGGCCGGCCCGGAGCAGGCCCGGGAGCTGCTCGCGCAGACCGCCGCCTGTGTCGGCCCACTGCCCTGGGGCGTCGGCGTACTGGGGTTCGCCCCGGAGGAGTTACGCAGCGCCCAGCTGGCGCAGGTGCTGGCCGCGAGACCGAGCCATGCGGTGATCGCGGGCGGGCGGCCGGCGCAGGCGCGGGTGTTGGAGGAGGCGGGGATCCGGACCTTCCTGCACGTGCCCTCCCCCGGACTGCTGCGGCAGTTCCTGGAGGACGGTGCGCGCAGGTTCGTCTTCGAGGGTTCGGAGTGCGGCGGGCATGTCGGCCCCCGGCACAGCTTCCCCTTGTGGGAGGCCCAGTTGGCCGTCCTGGAGGAGTTCCTGGACGCCGAGGGGCAGCGGGGCCAGGGCCGCCCGGACGGGCGGCCCTGGGTGGAGGTGCTGTTCGCGGGCGGTGTGCACGACGAACGGTCGGCGGCGATGGTGGCGGCGATGGCCGCGCCGCTGGCGGAGCGGGGAGTGGCGGGCGGCCTGCTGATGGGCACGGCGTACCTGTTCACCGAGGAGGCGGTGGCCCTGGGGGCGGTGCAGCCGCAGTTCCAGCGCCAGATGCTGGCCGCCCGCGGGACCGAGCTGCTGCAGACGGCACCGGGCCATGCCACCCGGTGCGTGCCGAGCCGGTTCACCGCGGAGTTCCACGAGACCCGGGAGCGGCTGCGGGCGGCCGGAGTGCCGGACCGGGAGGTCTGGGAACAGCTGGAGCGGCTGAACATCGGGCGGCTGCGGATCGCCAGCAAGGGCGTCGACCGGGTGGCGGGTGCGCTCGCCGCGGTGGACGAGCAGGGGCAGCTGGAACGGGGCATGTTCATGGCCGGCCAGGTCGCGGTGCTGCGCTCGGCGACCACGACGGTGGCCGAGCTGCACACGGCGGTCAGCTCCGGGGCCGCGGACTTCCTGACCGCCCGGGCGGGCGACCTCGCGCAGCGGCTCGGCCTGGACACCGACACGGCGGGGCAGGAGCGGCCGCAGCCGCTGGAGATCGCGGTGATCGGCATGGCCGGCATCTTCCCGCAGGCCCCCGACCTGCCCTCGTTCTGGGCGAACGTGGTGGCCGGCGTGGACGCGATCACCGAGGTGCCGGTGCAGCGGTGGGACCCGGCGGTGTACCACGCGGCCGGCGGCGGGCCCGGCACCACACCGTCCAAGTGGGGCGGCTTCCTGCCGCCGATCCCCTTCGACCCGCTGAGCTACGGCATCCCGCCGGCCGCACTGGGCAGCATCGAGCCGGTACAGCTGCTGGCGCTGGAGACGGCGCGCAGGGCGCTGGTGGACGCGGGGTACGACGGTGGCGGCGGGCAGGGCGGCCGGCCCTTCGACCGCTCGCGCACCAGTGTGGTGTTCGGTGCCGAGGCGGGCAGCGACCTGTCCAACGCGGGAGTGCTGGGCGCGGTGCTGCCGGCCTACCTGGGCCGGGTGCCGGAGGCGATCGCCGAGCAGCTGCCCGTCCTCACCGAGGATTCCTTCCCCGGCATGCTCTCCAACGTCATCGCGGGCCGGATCGCCAACCGGCTGGACCTGGGCGGCGCCAACTACACCGTGGACGCGGCCTGCGCGTCCTCGCTGGCGGCACTGGACGCGGCCTGCAAGGAACTGGCCACCGGCAGCAGCGACCTGGCACTGTGCGGCGGCGCGGACCTGCACAACGGGATCAACGACTACCTGCTGTTCGCCTCGGTGCACGCGCTCTCGCCGACCGGCCGCTCCCGCCCGTTCGACGCCTCGGCGGACGGCATCGCGCTCGGCGAGGGCGTCGGCTGCCTGGTGCTGAAGCGGCTGGCGGACGCGGAGCGGGACGGCGACCGGGTGTACGCGGTGGTGCAGGGGATCGGCAGCGCGAGCGACGGCCGGTCGCTGGGCCTGACGGCGCCGCGCCCCGAGGGGCAGCGGGCGGCGCTGGAGCGCGCGTACCGCGGCGCCGGGATCGGGCCGGCCGAGGTCGGCCTGGTCGAGGCGCACGGCACCGGGACGGTGGTCGGCGACCGTACCGAACTCACCACCCTGAGCGAGGTGTTCACCCGGGCGGGAGCGGCGCCGGGCAGTTGCGCGCTGGGGTCGGTGAAGTCGCAGATCGGGCACGCCAAGTGCGCGGCCGGGCTGGCGGGCCTGATCAAGGCCACGCTGGCGCTGCACACCGGGGTCCGGCCGCCGACCCTGCACCTGGAGCAGCCGAACGCGGCCTGGCAGGCCGGGTCGAGCCCGTTCGCCTTCCACACCGAGGCCACGCCGTGGGCGCAGCCGCCCGCCGAACGGGTCGCCGGGGTCAGCGCGTTCGGCTTCGGCGGCACCAACTTCCATGCCGTGCTGCGGGGTTATGACGGGCCGCAGCCGCTGCACGGGTTGCAGGAGTGGCCGGCCGAGCTGTTCCTCTTCCGGGGCGCCGACCGGGAGCGGGCGCTGCGCGGGGTGGCGGAGCTGCTGCGGCTCGCGGAGGCGGACGGCGGGGACGGTCGTACGGGCGGTGCGTCGTGGCGGCTGCGGGACCTGGCGCTGGCCGCCTCACGGCGGGCGGAGTCGGGGCGCGGGCCGGTGCAGGTGGCGGTGGTGGCCTCGGACGTCGCGCAGCTGGTCGGGTCGCTGCGGCGGGCCGCCGCCGGCGAGCACGACCCGGCGGCCGGGCTGCACCTGGCAGCCGGGGCGGACGGGGCAGGCGGGGTGGACGGGCCGGAAGGCGCGGCCGGGGCCGCCGGCGGCCAGGTGGCGTTCCTCTTCCCCGGGCAGGGCAGCCAGCGCCCGGGCATGTTCGCGGCGCTGTTCGCCGCGTTCCCGCAGGTCCAGCGGCATCTCCGGCTGGGCCGGGAGCACGCCGACGTGCTGTACCCGCCGGACGCCTTCACCGCCGGGGCACGTGAACAGCAGCGCGCGGCGCTGACCGACACCCGGGTCGCCCAGCCCGTGCTGGGCATAACCGGCCTGGCCGCGTACGAGCTGCTCGCGCTGGCGGGGGTGCGGCCGCAGCTGGCGGCGGGCCACAGCTACGGCGAGCTGGTGGCGCTCTGCGCGGCGGGGGCGCTCGCAGCACAGGACCTGCCCGCGCTCAGCGCCGAGCGCGCGCGGGCCATCCTCGACGCGGTGGGCGAGGGCGCGGACCCGGGTGCGATGGCCGCCGTCACCGCCGGGGCCGAGGACGTGGAGCGGGCGCTCGCGGCGGCCGGCCTGGCCGGGCGCGTGGTGGTGGCGAACCGCAACGCGCCCCGGCAGAGCGTCGTCTCCGGCGCGAGCGAGGAGGTGGCGGCGGCGACCCGGCTGCTGCGCGAGGCCGGGTACGGGGTGAAGCGGCTGCCGGTCGCGTGCGCCTTCCACAGCCCGCTGGTCGCCGGCGCCGGTGACCGGTTCGCCGAGGCGCTGGCCGCCCGGACGGTACGGGCACCGGAGTTCCCGGTCTGGTCGAACCGCACGGCCGCCGCCTACCCGCCGGACCCGGCGGCGGTGCACGCCGAGCTGGCGGCGCAGATCGGCGCCCCGGTGCGCTTCGTGGAGCAGATCGAGGCGATGTACGCGGCGGGCGCCCGGGTGTTCGTCGAGGCCGGGCCCGGGTCGGTGCTGACCAGGCTGGTGGGGGGCGTGCTCGGGGACCGGCCGCACCGGGCGGTCCCGGTCGAGGGGCGCCGCCGCGGCCTGCCGGGCTTCCTCGACGCGCTGGCCGAACTGGCAGTCGCGGGGGTGCCGGTGCGCACCGACCGGCTGCTGCGCGGCCGCGACGCGGTGGACGCGGGCCGGGCGCGGGCGACGCGCCGGCCCGGCTGGACGGTGGACGGGCAGCTGGTGCGCACCGCTGCCGGAGAACTGCTGCCCGGTGCGCTGGCACCGGCCCGACCCGTACCGGAGGCCCTGGTGACGACGCAGGACGCTCAGCCGCAGGACGCCCGTCCGAACGGTGACCGCTCCGCCGGGGACGCGCTGGTCTCGGAGTTCCTGAGAGGCAGCCGCGAGCTGATCGCGGCTCAGCGGGATGTGCTGCTCACCCACCTGGGCGGGGCGCCCGCGCTGCCGGGCACCGGCCCGGCGTCGCCCCCGGCGGTGACGGCGGTGACGGCGCCTGTGGTCGCGCCGGTGGTGGCGAGGCCCGCCGCCCTACCGGCGGTGGCCGCCGTCGCGGCGGAACCCGCCTCGCCCGTCGAGGCGCCCGCGCAGGAGCTCGGTGCCGAGGACATGCTGCGCGCGGTGGTGGAGGTGATCAGCGAGCGCACCGGCTACCCCGCCGACATGATCGAACCCGACCTCGACCTGGAGGCCGACCTCAGCATCGACTCCATCAAGCGCACCGAGATCATCGGGCGGCTCGCCCGCCGGCTCGCGGACGGCTCCGGCAGCGACCTCGCCGCGTTGGGTGACGAGGAGCTGGAGGAGCTCTCGCGAGCGCGTACCGCCGCCGCCATCACCGGCTGGCTGACCGCCCGGCTGAGCCGCCCCGAGCCCGATCTCGGCTCCGGGTCCGGCTCCGGCTCCGGCTCCGATGCTTCAGTCGTCGCGGAGCAGGATCCGGTACAGCCGGTGCAGCGGTCCGAGGCACCGGCCGTCGCGGGGCACGAGCCCGTGCGGCTGCGGTTCACGACCGTGCCGCTGGCGGCGCCCGCCGGGCGGCCGGATTCGCTCGCCGGCCGGCGGTTCGCCCTGCTGGGCGGGGACGGCGCGGGTGGGGGCGGCAGGGACAGCGGAGACGGCCACGGCATCGCGCGGGCCCTCGCGGCGCGGCTCGCCTCGCACGGCGCGCAGGTGCTGGCCGTCGACGCGGCGTACGAGCTGACGGCGGCTGACGGCCCGGTGGACGGCGTCCTGCTGCTGGACCCGCTCGCCGGGCAGGGCGCGCCCGCGCTGCCCGGCTGCGTACCGGCGTTGCAGGCCGCGCTGGCCCGCTCCCCCCGGTGGCTGCTGGCCGCACGGCCGGCGTCCGGCCAGGGCCCGGGCGCCGCGGGTGGCGGACGTGCGGACGGGCTGCGCGGGCTGTTCCGCACGCTGGCCCGCGAGTACCCCGGCACCACGGCCCGGCTGGTCGAGATCGGCCGGGCCGGCGAAGGGGCGGCCGACCCTGACGGAGCGCCGGCGGCGGGCCCGGACGACCCGGCGTACGCCGCCCGTGCGGCCGACGCGCTGATCGGCGAGCTGCTCGCCGAGGACCGCGAGCCCGTGGTGCTGCACGGCCCGGCCGGCCGGCAGGGTCTGGCGCTGGCGGAGTCCGGTCTCGGCGTGCTGGGCAGCACGGGGGCCGGGCCCGCCGGGGACGGGGTGGCGGAGGCCGCCGCGCTGGGGCTGGACCGGGACGCCGTGGTGCTGCTGGTCGGCGGTGCGCGCGGGATCACCGCCCGGTTCGCCGCCGCGCTCGCCGGCGCCTCCCGCTGCCGTCTGGAACTGCTGGGCCGCACCGCGCCGCCCGAGGGCCCCGAGGACCCGTCGACCGCCGCCGCGCCGGACCGCTCGGCGCTGCGGGCCGCGCTCGCCCGCCAGGGGGTGCCGCTGCCGGAGGTGGACGGCGCGGCCTCCCGGCTGCTGGCGGGACGCGAGGTGGCGGCGACGCTCGGCGAGCTGGCCGCCCTGGGCTCGTCCGCCCGCTACCGGGCCGTGGACGCGGCCGATCCGGCGGCGCTGCGGCAGGCCGTCAAGGAGGTCCACGCCGAGTACGGCCGGCTGGACGGCGTCGTCTTCGCGGCCGGCGTGATCGAGGACCGGGTGTTCGCGCAGAAGACCCCGGAGTCCTTCCGCCGGGTCTTCGCCACCAAGGCGGACGGTGCCCGCGCGCTGCTCGACGCGCTGGCCGAACTGCCGTCCGGGCCTCGCTTCACGGTGCTCTTCGGCAGCATCGCCGCCGCCCTGGGCAACCGGGGCCAGGCCGACTACGCGGCGGCCAACGACGCGCTGGAGGAGCTCGGGGCCCGGTGGGCGGCGCGGACCGGGCGGCGGGCGCTGACGGTGCACTGGGGGCCGTGGGCGCCGTCCGGTGCGCACGGCGGCATGGTCTCCGTGGAGCTGGCGCGCGACTACGCCCGGCGGGGTGTCCGGCTGATCGACCCGGGCGCGGGCACGCTGGCGCTGCTGCGCGAGCTGGCCTGGGGCGAGGAGTCCGCCCGGTCCGTCGTCTACACGGCCTCGGGCTGGTGACCGCGCCGGTGGCGGACAACGGCCCGACGCACCGGTTGCCGCCGGTGGCGGTGGTGGGGATGGCGGTACTGCTGCCCGGCGCCCCGGACCTGGCGGCGTACTGGCGGAACCTGCTCGGCGGCGTGGACGCGATCACGGACGTCCCCGAGGGGCGCTGGGACGCTGCGTACTACGACCCGGCGGCGGCCACCGGACCGGCCGCACCGGACCGGCTCTACTGCCGGCGCGGCGGCTTCGTGGACGGGCTGGCCGAGGTGCAGCCGACCCGTTTCGGCATCATGCCGAGCTCGGTGCCCGGCACCGAGCCCGACCAGCTGATCGCACTCCAGGTGGCCGCCGCCGCCATCGCGGACGCGGGCGGCGAGCACCGGCTGCCCGACCGTGACCGGATCGGCGTGGTGCTGGGCCGGGGCGGGTACCTGACGCCGGGGCTGGTCCGGCTCGACCAGCGGGTCCGCAGCGCGCACCAGCTGGTCCGCACCCTCGGCGAACTCCTCCCCGACCTGACGAGCAGTCAACTCGACCGAGTGCGGGCGGCGTTCACCGACCGGCTGGGCCCGGACCGGCCGGAGTCCGCGATCGGGCTGGTGCCCAACCTCACCGCCTCCCGGCTGGCCAACCGGCTCGACCTGCGCGGCCCCGCGTACACGGTGGACGCCGCCTGCGCGTCCTCACTGGTCGCCGTGGACCAGGCGGTCGGCGAGCTGGCGACCGGGCGCTGCGACGTGGTGCTGGCGGGCGGTGTGCACCACTGCCACGACGTCACGCTGTGGAGCGTGTTCGCCCAGCTGCGGGCGCTCTCCCCCAGCCAGCGGATCCGCCCGTTCCACCGGGGAGCCGACGGCATCCTGATCGGCGAGGGCACCGGCGTGGTGGTGCTCAAGCGGCTCGACGACGCCGAGCGCGACGGCGACCGGGTGTACGCGGTGATCCGCGGCACCGGCGTGGCCAGCGACGGCCGCACAGCCGGGCCCGCCACGCCCGACCCGGCCGGCCAGAGCCGCGCGGTGCGGGCGGCCTGGCGGGCGGCCGGGCTCGACCCGGCGGCGCGCGGGGCGCTCGGCCTGCTGGAGGCGCACGGCACCGCGACCCCGGCCGGGGACGCGGCCGAACTGGCCACGCTGGCCGAGGTGTTCGGCCCGGTCGGCGCCGGCGAGGAGCGGGCGGTGCTCGGCTCGGTGAAGTCGATGATCGGCCACACCATGCCGGCCGCCGGCGTGGCCGGGCTGATCAAGGCGGCCCTGGCCGTGCACCACGGCGTCCTGCTGCCGACCCTGCACTGCGAGGATCCGCACCCGGCGCTGGCCGGCACCCGCTTCCGTACCGTCGCCCGGGCGCAGCCCTGGGAGAGCGCCGGCGGTCTGCCCCGCCGCGCCGGGGTGAACGCCTTCGGCTTCGGTGGCATCAACGCGCACGTGGTGCTGGAGCAGGCCCCGGGCCCGGACGGCACCCCCGGCGCCGCCGGGCCGGACGGCCGGCGGGCCGCCGTGGTCGTCACCGAACCCGAGCGGGTGCTGCGGCTGGCGGCCGACGGGCCGGAGCAGCTTGCGCGGCTGCTGGCCGCCGACGACCGCACCGTCCTGGCCGCCGCCGCGCCCGAGCGGGGCGGGCCCGCGGCGCGCTGCCGGGTGGCCGTGGTGGACCCCACCGGCAAGCGGCTGGCGCTGGCGCGCCGCGCGGTGGCCAGGGGCCGGGCCTGGCGCGGGCGCAATGACGTCTGGTTCGCCCCCGAGCCGCTGCTGACCCCGGGCCGGGCGGGAGGCGGGCGGCTGGCGTTCCTCTTCCCGGGCCTGGAGGGCGAGTTCACCCCCCGGGTGGACGATGTCGCCGACCACTTCGGCCTGCCGCGCCCCGCGCTGGCCGGCGGCGCTCCGGGCTCCGCCGCCCGGGTGGGCGACATCGGGCGGCACGGCGCCGGCGTGGTCGCCGTCGGGCGGCTGCTCGACACGGCCCTGCGGCACACCGGCGTACGGCCGGACGGCGTCGCCGGGCACAGTGTCGGCGAGTGGACGGCGATGATCACCGGCGGCCTGTACGCGGGCACCGCCGTGGACGCCTTCCTGGAGTCGTTCGACCCCGACGCGCTGCACGTCCCCGGGCTCGCCTTCGCCGCGCTGGGCGCTCCGGCCGCCCGGGTCCTGGAGGCGCTCTCGACGGTCGAGGGCATGGACGAGGTGGTGCTGTCGCACGACAACGCGCCGCAGCAGTCGATCGTCTGCGGGCCCGAGCGGCCCGTCGGGGAGCTGGTGCGGTGGTTCCGCTCGCACGGCGTGCTGGGCCAGGTGCTGCCCTTCCGCTCCGGCTTCCACACGCCGATGCTCGGCCCGTACCTGGAGCCGATCCGGCGGGCCGCCGAGGGCTTCGAGCTGCACCGCCCCGCCGTACCCGTCTGGTCCGGCACCACCGCCTCGCCGTACCCCGGCACCGAGGCGGGCGTGCGGGAGTTGTTCATCCGCCACCTGCTGGAGCCGGTACGGTTCCGGCCGCTGGTCGAGGCCCTGTACGCGGCGGGGTTCCGGGCGTTCGTCCAGGTGGGTACCGGGCAGCTCGGCTCGCTGGTCGGCGACACGCTGGGCGAGCGGGACCACCTGGCGATCGCGGCGAACTCACCGCACCGGGACGGGCTCGCCCAGCTCCGGCGGGTCGCCGCCGCGCTCTGGGCGGACGGCGCGGAGCCCGACGCGGCGGCGCTGCTGCCGGGCCGTTCCGCGACGCGGGCGGCGGCGGAGGTGGAGGCTGAGGCTGAGGCTCGCGAGCAGGCGCCCGGGCGGGCGCATCCGGCGGTGCCGCTGGAACTCGGCGGGGCGCTCGTCTCGCTGGACCCGGCCGCCCTCGGCGGGCTCCGCGCGGAACTGACGGCCGGTGACACGCGAGGCGGTCCGCCCGCCCGTACCCCTGTCCGTACGCCCGGTGGCCCTGGCCTGGCGGCGCTGGCGGCCCGCTTCCCGATGGCGGCCGAGCTCGACGCGCTGCTGCGGGAGACCGAGCAGGCCGCGGTGCAACTGATCGGCACCCGGCCGGGCGCCGGGGCACCGACCCCGGCCCCGGCCCTGCCGGCTGCGACCTCGCCGCCGGCCGCCGCGCGGACCAGCCGGCTGCACGTCTCGCCCGCGGCCATGCCGTACCTGCTCGACCACTGCTTCTTCCGCCAGCGCCCCGGCTGGCCCGACCTCACCGACCGCTGGCCCGTCGTCCCGGCGACGACGATCGTGCAGCACCTGATGGACGCCGCCGAGCGGGCGGTGCCCGGCCGGGTGACCGCCGAGGTGCACGGGCTGCGGTTCGGCCGGTGGGTGCCAGCCGCCACCCCGCTGGACGTGGAGATCACCCTCCGGGACGCGGGCCCCGGCCGGCTCGCCGCCGACTTCGGCGGCTACGCGCGCGGCACCGTCGAGCTGACGGACCGCCGGCCCGCGCCCCCGGCAGCCTGGCGGCCCGACCTCGCGAGCGAGCGCGTGCCCGATCTGACGGCCGCCGGGCTCTACGAGCAGCGCTGGATGTTCCACGGCCCGGCGTTCCAGGGCCTGACCGAACTCACCGCGCTGGGCGAGGCCCACGTACGGGGCGTGATCACCGCACCGGCGGCGCCGGGCGCGCTGCTGGACAACGTCGGCCAGCTGCTCGGCTACTGGATCATGGCGACCCGCACCGAACGGACCGTGGTCTTCCCGGTCGGGATGCGGCGGATCCGGTTCTTCGGCCCGCCGCCACGGCCGGGCACCGCGCTGGAGTGCCACATCCGCATCACCGGCCTCACCGACACCACGCTGGAGGGCGACGTCCAGCTGCTGACCGGCTGCCGCGTCTGGGCCCAGGTGGACGGCTGGCAGGACCGCCGCTTCGACAGCCACCCCGACACCCGTCCCGTCGAACGCTTCGTCGACCGCCACACCCTCTCCACGCCCCAGCCCGGCGGCTGGGTGCTGCTGCACGAACGCTGGCCGGACCTCGCCTCCCGAGACCTGATCATGCGCAACCACCTGGGCTCCGCCGAGCGGGCCCGGTACGAGCAGCAGCAGCCGCGTGCACGGCGGGGGTGGCTGCTGGGCCGGATCGCGGTGAAGGACGCGGTACGGCACTGGCTCCGGGAGCACGGCGAGGGGCCGGTGTTCCCCGCCGAGATCGAGGTGTCCAACGAGCCTCCCCCGGCCTCCGGCGAGGGGTACCCCCATGGCCGGCCCAGGGTCACCGGGCTGCACGGCCGCACACTGCCGGAGCTCGACGTCTCGCTCGCGCACCGGGCCGAGGCGGCGGTCGCGCTGGTCCGGCCGCGCGAGGGCGGCGGCGGGCCCGGCGCGGTGGGCATCGACCTGGAGGAGGTGACGGACCGTCCGGCGCAGACCCTGCTGGTCGCGCTCGGCCCGGCGGAGCGCGAGCTGCTGGCCGCCTGCCGCGCCGCCGCCGTGGCGACGCGGGCCGGGGCGGGGGCGCAGGCGGGAGCGGGCCCGGGGGAGGACTCCGAGGCGCTCTGGTTCACCCGGTTCCGGGCCGCGAAGGAGGCGGCCGCCAAGGCCGAGGGCACCGGGCTGCGGGGCCGCCCGCGCGACTTCGAGGTGATCGCGGCGACCGCGTCCGAGCTGCTGGTCACCGCCCCGGGGCCGGGCCCGGCCCGCACCCACCGCGTCCGCTGCACCCGGCTCACCTCCCCGCCCGGTCTGCCGGAGCGCAGCTACGTCGCGGCCTGGACGACCGCCCGGGACGAGCGCGGCACCGCGGACCCCGGCGAGCACCGCGCCGCGGGCCCGAGCAGGCCCGACCGCGGGTCCGACCGCGGGCACGACACCGCGAACCCCGGCGAGAACGACGAAGGGACGGCAGCGAAGTGACCACCAGCGAGCAGCCCGTGGACCTGAACCAGCCCACCGAGCAGGAGGTCCTGGCGGCCATCTCCGGCATGCTGGCCGGCGTCCTGGAGGAGTACGGCCTGGACGACGCCGAGGTCACCATGGAGTCCCGGTTCACCGAGGACCTCGAACTGGAGAGCATCGACCTGGTGACCCTGGCCGGGCAGCTCCAGGAGCGCTGGGGCGAGCGGGTCAACTTCGCCGAGTTCATCGCGGGCATGGAACTCGACGAGATCATCCAGCTGACGGTCGGCCGGCTGGTGCACTACGTCCTGGACCGGCTCCGCGCACCCGGGCGGAGCTGACCGTGACCTTCGTCGACCTCGACGGCCTGCGCGTCCACGTGCAGCGGCTCGGACCCCGGGACTCGGGCCCGCCCGCCGCCACCGCCGTCCTGCTGCACGGGCTGCTCACCGACAGCCTCGCCAGCTACTACTTCACCCTGGCCCCGGCGCTGGCCGCCGCCGGGGTGGAGGTGCTGATGTACGACCACCGCGGCCACGGCCGCTCCGGTCGCCCGCCGAGCGGGTACCGGCTGGAGCACTTCGTCGACGACCTGGAGGCGCTGCTCGACCGGCTCCGGATGGCCGGCCCGGTCCACCTGCTGGGCAACTCCTTCGGCGGCACGGTGGCGTTCGGCCTCGCCGCCCGGCGCCCCGAGCAGATCACCGGCATCCTCGCCATCGAGTCCGAGCCGGCCTCCCCGGCGTGGTCCGCCAAGCTGGACGCCATCCTGCGGCGGGCCCGGACCGAGCTGGTCGACGAGTCCGCGCTGGCCTGGGTCGCGAGCGAGCGCGGCCCGCACACCGCGCGGCTGGCCCGCTCCGCCGGCCGACTGCTGGCCGACACCTCGCTGGCCGGGGAGATCCCGGCCAGCCGGCTGCCCACCGAGGCGCAGCTGCGCGCGATCCACTGTCCGGTGCTCGCGGTGTACGGCGCAGAGTCGGACCTCGCCGAGCAGGCGGCCTGGCTGGAGGACCTGCTGCCGGACTGCCGGAGCACCTTCGTACCGGCGCAGCAGCACTCCGTCCTGGTGGAGGCGCCGGACGTGGTGCGCGCCCTCACGCTGTCCTGGCTGCGGGAGCACGGCGCCGAGCTGCGGCTGCCGCCGGCGGCCGACGACCGGTGGCCCGCGCCGGCCGACGGGACTGCGGCGCCCGCCGAGGGGTACGTCCGGTGAGCCGGTTCCTGTTCGTCGTCCCGCCGCTGGTCGGCCATGTGAACCCGGCCGTCGGTGTCGCCGCCGAGCTGGCCGCGCGCGGGCACGCCACCGCCTGGGCGGGGCTGCCGGAGGTGATCCACCCGCTGGCCGGCCTCGGCGCCGAGGTGTTCCCCTGCGCGGTCGCACCCGGTACGGCGCCAGGCGGCACGCTGCGGGAGCGGCCGCCGCAGACGCGCGGACCCGCGGCGCTGAAGTTCCTCTGGGAGGACTTCATCGTCCCGCTCGCCGAGGCGATGGCCCCCGGCGTGGCGGCGGCCGTCGAGCGGTTCGGCCCCGACGTCCTGGTGGTGGACCAACAGGCGGTCGCGGGCGCGCTGCTGGCCGAGCGGCTCGGCCTGCCGTGGGCGACCTCCGCCACCACGTCCGCCGAGTTCACCGGCCCGCTGGACGGCATGCCGCTGGTGGACGCCTGGGTGCGCGGCCTGATCGCCGACCTGCGCGGGCGCATCGGCACCCCCGGCGGGACGGCGGACCCCCGCTTCTCGCCGCACCTGATCCTCGCCTTCACCACCCCGGAGCTCACCGGCCCGATCGCGCCGACGGCCGGCCCGATCCGCTTCGTCGGCCCGTCGATCGCGCCCCGCCCGACGCCTGCGCCGTTCCCCTGGGAGTGGCTGGCCCCCGGGCGTGCGACGGTGCTGGTCACCCTCGGGACGGCCAACGCCGACGCGGGCGCGGCGTTCCTGGCGCAGTGCCAGGAGGCCTTGCGGGCCCGGTCCGAGCGGCTCCAGGCGGTGATCGTCGACCCGGCGGGCGCGCCCGGGGTGCCGGCGGGCGACCCCGATGTCCTGGTGCTGCCGTCCGTACCGCAGCTGCGCCTGCTGGCCCGCACCGCCGCCGTGGTCTGCCACGCCGGGCACAACACCGTGTGCGAGGCGCTGTGGCACGGCGTGCCGCTGGTGGTCGCCCCGATCCGCGACGACCAGCCGGTGGTGGCCGGCCAGGTGGCGGCGGCCGGCGCCGGCCGGCGGGTGCGGTTCGGCCGCGCCGACGCGGCCCGGCTCGGCCGGGCGGTGGACGCGGTGCTGGACGATCCCGCGCACCGGAGCGCGGCCCGCCGGATCGGCGCCTCGTTCCGGGCCGCGGGCGGGGCGGCGGCCGCCGCCGACCACCTGGAACGGCTGACCGGCCGGGCCCCGCAGCCGGCGGGCCGCCCCGGGGGCGACGAGCCTACGGAGAGTGAGAGGGAGCGCCGATGAGCACCACCGAGGCACGCCCGGCCGAGCGCGGGCGCGCAGGCCGGGCCGGACGGGCCGGACGGATCGCCGCCGTGCGCCCCGGCTACCTGGCGGACCTCGCCCGGGGCACCGACCGGTTCTTCGAACCGCGCCGCACCGACTGCCCGTGGTGCGGCTCCGCCAGGCTGCGGGAGCGGCTGCGCACCTGCGACCTGCTCCAGCACAAGCCCGGGCGGTTCGTCCTGGACGAGTGCCGGGACTGCGCGCACGTCTTCCAGAACCCCCGGCTGACCGGAGCGGGCCTGGAATTCTACTACCGCGACTTCTACGACGGCCTGGGCGAGCAGCGGCTCGGCGGGGTCTTCGGCACCCGTACGACCGTCTACCGCGCCCGCGCCCGCTCGGTGGCGCCGTTCACCTCGTCACCGTCCCGGCCCTCGCCTGCCTCGCCCGCGCCGGCCGCCGCGCCACCGGCCCGCTGGCTGGACGTCGGCACCGGGCACGGCCACTTCTGCGAGAGCGCCCGCGAGGTCTTCCCGGACACCCGCTTCGACGGCCTCGACCTCAGCGCGGGCGTCGAACTGGCCCAGCAGCACGGCCGGCTGGCCCAGGGCTTCCGCGGCTCACTGCCCGAGCTCGCGCCCTCCCTGGCCGGCCGGTACGACGTGGTGAGCATGTTCCACTACCTGGAGCACAGCACGGACCCCGGGCGGGAGCTCACGGCCGCCCGGCAGGCGCTGCGCCCCGGCGGGCTGCTGCTGATCGAGGTACCCGACCCGCAGTGCCGGTACGCCCGTCTGCTGGGCCGCTGGTGGCTGCCCTGGCTGCAACCGCAGCACCTGAACCTGGTGCCGGCCGCCAACCTGCGGCGACGGCTGGGCGAGCTGGGCTTCGAGGTCGTCCTGGAGCAGCACGGCGAGGCGCACGACCCGGTGGACCTGCTGGCCGCCGGCTGGCTGCTGCTGGACGCGCTCGCGCCGCGCGAGGACGCGCCCTGGCTGCCCGGTACACCGCCCGGCCGGCCCCGCCGCGCGCTGCGCGCCGCGCTGTTCCTGGCGGCCGCCCCACTGCTGGTGCTCGCCGCGGTGCTGGACCACCTGATCGCCCGGGTGGCCGGCCGTACGGGGCTCGCCAACGCCTACCGCCTGCTGGCCCGCCGCTCACCCTCACCTGCCGACGAGGCGTCAGGAGCGGGGCACACCGGCTGACTCCACCGCGCTCGGGCCCACCCGCCCGGGTGGGCCCGGAAATCCAGGTGACGGACGGCGGGCGGGCCGTCACCATTCCCGTGGACGGACCATCGGGGTCGGTGCACGGGAGGCGGAGATCATCGGTACCAGCGGGGCCGCACGGCAGCGGCCGGGGAACGCGACGGCGGCGCAGGACGGTTTGAAGCTGCACCGCCGGGTGCTGCGGCTCGACGGGCGCGCGTACACGGTGCTGGGGCTGCGGCCCGGCACCGACGCGCGCTTCGCGACCAACCGGTACCACGACACCTGGCACATCCTCTCCGACCGGCCGGGCGCGCAGCTGCTGGGCCGGCTGCTGTGGGCGATGTCGTACGAGCGGCGGCCCGACACGCTGATCGTCGTCGACCGCCCGTTCATCGACCCGACCCCGTTCGACGGTGAGCGCAGTGACCCGTTCGTGCTGATGCCGCGGCACCTGACGCCGCTGAGCGAGGCGGCCGCCCGGGCCCTGCGCCGGGCCCTGCCGCTGAACTCGCCGTCCCAGGGCACGGTCCGGCTGCGCACCCCGGGGCTGGACCTCGCGCTGGCCGACCCGGAGGGGTGGCAGGAGACCCTCCGGCACGACTACGGGCACGGCGTCGACTTCAGCAGCCAGGTGACCCGGCGGGGCGGGCTGCTGGTGCTGGCGGCGACGCCGGCGGAGCTGCGCTGCTGGGCGGTGCGGTCGGCGCAGCTGTCCGCCCACAACGCCTGGGACATGGACTACAGCTACCTCGGTGAGGGCTGCCGGGGGGACGGGGAGGTGCAGATCTTCCGCCGGTACCGGGCGATGGTCTCCAGCGCCGCGGTGGCCCGGCAGGAGGTGCTGGCCGAGGACAGCGGTCTAGATCTGCCGCAGGCGGTGCGCGAGCGGATCTGGCACCGCTCGGCGCAGATGCGCCGGCGCACCGCCCGCCCGGCCGGGCGACCGGCCGCCCCAGCCTCGGCCACGGCGTCGGCCGAGGTGGCGCGATGACGGGCGGAACGCCGGGCCGTAGGTCCGGAAGGACGGCGTCCGGGTGAGCAGGTTCCGGGACGACAATCGGACGAAGTACGACTTCCTGGACGACGTCCTCGTCACCTGCCCCCGGTGCGGACGGCCCGCACACATACGACCGGTGCCCGACGCGGATCCCGCCGCCGCCCGCCCGCACTTCGAGCCGCGCCGGCTGGCCTGCACGGCGTGCTCGTTCACCGTCGCCGCGGACGGCCGGTGGGTGGGGTTCTCGCGCGCCCCCGTCCACCGCGCCAGGGATCCCTACCTCGGGCTGCCGCTGCTGCTCCAACTGCCCACCCGGCACGGCGTGCTGTGGGCGCACAACCACGAGCAGCTGAGCGTGCTGGAGCGCTACGTCCGGGCCGGCCTGCGGGAGCAGCCGGTGCACAGCGCCAAGTCCATGGTCGTCGACCTGCCGCGCTGGCTGAAGCTCGCCGCCAACCGGGAGGAGAACCTCCGGGCGATCGCCCGGATCCGCAAGCGGGCTCTGGGGCTCTGACGCGGCGGGGGCGGCCCGTCAGCCGACCATGGCCGGTTAGTGGGAGGTGCCCGGACGGCGGCCGGGGCCGGATGCGACGATGGTGGGCATCATGACGACCTGGCAGCTTCGCACGCTCCGCACCGCGGTCTTCGCCGCGCTGTGTGTGACGCTGGCCGCGGCCGCCCACCTGAGCATGTCGCAGGCCGACCTGCCGGCTCCGGTCCTGCTGGCCGCGCTCGGCGCGACCGCCGGCTGCACCTGGGTGCTGGCCGGGCGCCGGCGCTCGCTCGCGGTGATCAGCCTCTGGATGGTGGCCGCACAGGGCGTCCTGCACCTGCTGTTCGAGCGCGCCACGCCGTCCGGTGGCGCCGTCGCCGCCCCGGCGGGCGCCGCGCCCGACTGGGTGCACCTGCTGCTGTGCACTCCGACCGGGGCGAACACCACCGGCATGTCCCCGGTGGAGCTGGCCAGGACGGCCGGGATCGACCCGGACTCGGTGTCACTCGCCGCTCTGCCGCTGCCCGGCCACCGGATGGTCTCGACGGCCGGCCACCACGGCCTGACCGCCGTGCAGAACCTCGGCGCCCCGGGCAGTACCAGCGGCGCCGGTGACATGAACGGCATGGGTGGCATGGGCGGCATGGAGTCGCTGCCCGGCGTGCCGGCCATGGCCGGACACGCTCTCTCCCCCGGCATGCTGCTCGCCCACCTGGTGGCCGCGCTCGCCTGTGCGGTGCTGCTGCGCCGCGGCGAGGACGCGATCGCCGGGCTGTCCGCGCTGCTGCGCACCCTCGCCGACGTCGTACTGCCGCTGCTCCTGCTCCTGCTCGTCCCCCGCGGGCACCGGCTGCCCGCGCCCGCCCGGCCCAGGGCCCGGCACACCCGCCTGCCCCGGCTGGTGGTGCTCTGCCACGCCCTGGTGCGGCGCGGGCCGCCCGCGTACGCCCTCGCCCTCTGACGACGCCCGCCGCCCCCGCGCCTTCACCGGCCCGGCGCGTACGCGGGCAGGTCGCCCCTGCGCAACGGGATCCGGTGCTCACCGGTCCGTGAGCCGCGGGGGCCGGGCCCTCCCCTCACCCCCGTCCCCGGACGAGACATCAGGCCGGCGTCCCCCGTGCGCGCCGACGCCCCTCGTCCTGCCACGCCGTGCCGCACCCGACCCCGGGGCGCCGCGGCGCGCCGAGCCATGAGCCGGCGCGGACGGCGGTGACGGTGAGCGGCCGTCACCCCCTCCGCGGTGCCGCCTGAGCGGCACCGCTCCCGAGCCTGCCCTCAGGACTCCCCATGAAGCACAGAGACTTCGCCCTGCCCGCCTCCGACCGCATGTCGGGGCCAGACCGTGGATGACGAGAAGCTGACCGCGCTGGCCCTGGCCGCCCGGGCCGGACGGGCCGAGGACGTCGAGGCGTTCGTCCGGGCCACCCAGCGGGACGTGTGGCGCTTCGTCGCCCACCTCACCGACGTCGAGTCCGCCGACGACCTCGCCCAGGAGACCTTCCTGCGGACGCTGCGCGCCCTGCCCGGCTTCGCGGGCCGCTCCTCGGCGCGCACCTGGCTGCTGTCCATCGCCCGCCGCACGGTGGTCGACCGCTACCGCAGCGCGGCGGCCCGGCCGCGCTGCGCCGCCCTCGCCGACTGGGAGCAGGCCGTGGAGCTGCGGCCCGGCCCGGCGGAGGCGTTCGAGGACCATCTGGCGCTGAGCGACCTGCTGACCTTCGTACCCGCCCAGCGGCGGGAGGCCTTCGTGCTGACCCAGGTGGTGGGCCTGAGCTATGCGGAGGTGGCGGCGGTGTCCGGCTGCCCGGTCGGGACCGTCCGCTCCCGGGTGGCCCGGGCCCGCGACGAGCTGGTCGCGCTGGTGCGCTCGGCGGAGCGCGGCGAGAGCCGGCCCGACACCGCGCCGGACGCCGGCGGGCGCGACCGGCGCAGGGACACCACCCGTGCGCCGGTCGCGGCCTGACTTCGCGCCAGTCATCCGAAGCACCCGAATCATCCGAAGCACCCGAGGAATCCGGAGCTCACATGACCTCGACGACAGTGTCCGCACGACGGCGGCCGGCCGGGCCCGGGCCGGGCCCGGCCCTGCTGGGGTTCGTCCTGCTGCTCGCCCTGCTCTTCGCCGGCTCGTACGCACTCGGCCGGCTGGTCGGGCCGCCCGCACCCGGGGGCGCCCGCCCGGCGGGGGACGACATGCCCGGCATGCACGCCGCCGGGCCCGTCCACCCCGGCACGCCGGGGGTGCGGCGGTGAGCCCCGGAGGCGCGGCGGCGGCGGCCGAGCAGGCCGGTACGACCGACACGACCGGCACGACCGAGGGCCTGACCACCACCGACCTGGCCGTCGGCGGCATGACCTGCGCGGCCTGCGTCAGCCGGGTGGAGAAGAGGCTGCGGCGGCTCGACGGTGTCACCGCCGGAGTCAACCTGGCCACCGGCCGGGCCCGGGTGCTGCACCCGGCGGCCGTCCCGGTGGCCGAGCTGGTGGCCGCGGTGGAGCGCGCCGGGTACACCGCCGAGCCCCTCGGCGGGCCCGCGCCACTGCCACCGGAGCCGGCCGGCGGCGGGCAGGACGGGGACGAGCGGCTGCTGCTGACGCTGGTGGCGCTGCTGGCGGTGCCGGTGATCGTGGTGTCGATGGTGCCCGCCCTCCAGGTCCGGGGCTGGCAGTGGGCCTGCTTCGCGCTGGCCGGGTACGTGGTGACGATCGGTTCGTACCGCTTCCACCAGCGGGCCTGGCGGGGTCTGCGGCACGCCACCGCGACCATGGACACCCTGGTCAGCCTGGGTGTCATCGCCTCCTTCTGCTGGTCGGCGTACGCGCTGCTGTTCGGTGGTGCCGGCGTCCTGGGCATGCGGATGCCGTTCTCGCTGACGGCCGGGCCCGGCGGCGGTGCGCACATCTACCTGGAGGCGGCCGTCGGGGTGCCGCTGTTCGTGCTGTGCGGGCGGCGGCTGGAGGCCGGGGTCCGGCGGCGGACGGGCTCCGCGCTGCGGGCGCTGGCCGAGCTCGGTGCCAAGGAGGTCTGCGTCCGCGAGGAGGGCGGCGCGCAGCGGCTCATCCCGGTCGAACAGCTGCTGCCCGGGCAGGACTTCGTGGTCCGGCCGGGCGAGAAGCTGGCCACCGACGGGGTCGTGGTCGAGGGCAGCTCCGCCGTGGACGCGAGCCTGCTGACCGGCGAGAGCGTCCCGGTGGAGGCAGGTCCTGGCGACCGTGTGACCGGTGCGACGCTCAACGTCGGCGGCACCCTGGTGGTCCGCGCCACGGCCGTCGGCGCCGACACCCAACTGGCCCGGATCACCGCGCTGGTGATCGAGGCCCAGGCCGGCAAGGCCCGCGCGCAGCGGCTGGCCGACACCGTGGCCGGGGTCTTCGTGCCCGTCGTGCTGGCGGTCGCCACCTGCGTCCTGGGCTTCTGGCTCGGCGCGGGCGCCGGCACGCAGGAGGCCGTCACCTCGGCCGTGGCCGTCCTGGTGGTGGCCTGCCCGTGTGCCCTGGGGCTCGCGACGCCCACGGCGCTGCTCGCGGCGACCGGCCGTGGCGCCGAACTCGGCGTCCTGGTCCGGGGTCCGCAGGTGCTGGAGAGCCTGCGCCGGATCGACACCGTCCTGCTGGACAAGACCGGCACGCTGACGGCGGGCCGGCTGCGGCTGGACGCCGTCACCACGGTGCGGGGGTTCGAACGGGAGGAGGTGCTGCGGCTGGCAGGTGCGGTGGAGCGGTTCTCCGAGCACCCGGTCGGCCGGGCCGTCGCCTCGGCGGCCTACCCGGTGGCCGGCTCTGCCACCGCGCCGGCGGCCGGTGCGGCGGCACCACCGCCGGTGACGGGCTTCCGGGCCACCACCGGCCTCGGCGTCGAGGGCCGGGTCGAGGGCCGGCCGGTCCGGGTGCTGCGCCCGGACGCCCTGCGGCTGCCCCCGGAGCTGGGTGAGGCGCTCGGCCGCGCCGAGGCCGCCGGGCAGAGCGCCGTCGCGGTGGAGCTGGACGGCCGCCCCGCCGCCCTGCTCGCCGTCGGCGACACCCTGCGGCCGGGCAGCTACCGCGCGGTGCACCGGCTGCGCGGGATGGGCCTGGAGACCGTCCTGGCCACCGGGGACCGTCCGGCCCCGGCCCGGGCGGTCGCCGAGCAACTCGGCATCAGCGAGGTGCACGCGGGCGCCTCGCCGGAGCGCAAGGCCGAACTGGTCGCCGAACTGCGCGCGGCGGGCCGCAGTGTGGCCGTGGTCGGCGACGGCGTGAACGATGCGGTGGCGCTGGCGGCGGCGGATCTCGGCATCGCGCTGGGCTCGGGCACCGACGCGGCCATCGGGGCGGCCGGGCTGACGCTGGTGACGGGCGACATCGAGTCCCTGGTGGTCGCCGTACGGCTGGCCAGGCGCACGCTCGCCACCATCCGCACCAACCTGCTCTGGGCGTTCGGCTACAACGCCGTCCTGCTCCCGCTGGCGGCGGCCGGCGCGCTCAACCCGATGATCGCGGCGCTGGCGATGTCGGCGAGCTCGCTGCTGGTGGTCGCCAACAGCCTGCGACTGCGGGCCTGGCGGCCCTCCCCCGGGCGGCGGCCCGGGCGGTAGGCCGGGCATAGGCCGGGCGGTGGGGGCGCCGGCCGGCGCCGGCCACTCGAAAGTGTTCCCGAAAATCATCGAGGTGTTCGGGAACTCGCGGCGGTCGCGGGCCGACTGCTGTGACGGACGCCGTCGCCCCGACGGCGTCCGTCACGACCGACGGAGGGACGGACCATGCCACCGCCGCCCGGCCAGGACCCCCGGCGCCACCGCGAACGAACCGCCGGAGCGGGCCGATGACCCGCGCCGCAGAGCTCGACGCCCGGCTGGCCGGAACCGACCGCTGGAGCCTGGTCGCGGTCGCCGGGATGCTCTCCTTCGTGGCGATGCTCGACATGAACATCGTCAACATCGCGCTGTCCGACCTCGCCGGATCCCTCGGCGTCCCGGTGCGGACCGCGCAGTGGGCCGTGCTCGGTTACCAGCTCCCCCTGGTGGCCCTGCTGCTGCCCGCCGGCCGCTGGCTCGACCAGGTCGGCACCCGCGCCGCGCTGCTCTTCGCGGTGAGCGGCTTCGCGCTGTGCAGCGCGGCGGCGGCCGCGGCGCCCTGGGCGGCCTGGCTGATCGCCGCCCGGCTGGTCCAGGGCGCCTTCGGGGCCGTGCTGTTCGTCCTGATGCCGGTGCTCGCCGCCCGGTCGGTACGGCCGGAGCTGCGCGGCCGGGCGATGAGCGTGCCCGCCACCCTGGGCCCGCTGGGCGCCGTCACCGGCCCGGCCCTGGGCGGGCTGCTGCTCGACCACCTCGGCTGGCGGGCCGTCTTCCTGGTCAAGCTCCCGGTCTGCCTGGCCGCACTGCTGATCGCCCGTCGCGAAGCACCGCTGGGTGGCGCGCTCACCGTGACTGCCCCGCTCGCCCGTTCGACCCGGGGGCTGTGCCTGCCCGACCGGGCCGCCCTCGCCGACGCGGCCCTGGTCGCCGGGGCGGTCGCGTCACTGCTGCTCGCCCTGAGCCTCTCCCCGGGCTCCCCCGCCGCGCTGCTGCTGGCCGTGGCCGCCGTCCCGCTGACCGCACGCTGGCTGAGAAGACCCGGCGGGCGGCCGGTGGCGGCCGTCCTGCGTGAGTCGGGTACGGCCGGGGTGCACGCGGCCGTACTGTCCCTGGCGGCGGGCTTCGCCGCCATGCACTACCTGGTGGCGCTGCACCTGCGGCGCGACGAGGCGGTCAGCGCGACCGCCACCGGCCTGACCGTGCTCTGCTTCCCGCTGGCGATGGGCCTGGCCGGGCAGCTCGGCGGGCGGCTCGCCGACCGGTACGGACCCCGGCGGCCCGCCACCGCCGGCGCCACGCTCACCACCCTCGGCCTGCTGCTGCTCGTCCCGCTCGAATCCGGCTGGACGCTGCCCGACATCGGCTGGCGGCTGGCCCTGGCCGGGGCGGGGATGGGCCTGTACGGCGGGCCCGTCCAGGCGCTGGTGATGGGCGCCGCCCCGCCCGGGCGGATGGCCACCGCGGGCTCCGCCGTCCAGCTGGCCCGCAGCCTCGGCTTCACCCTCGGCCCGGCGCTCGCCACCGCCGCCTGGGGCCTGGGCGGCTCCGGCGGCCCGGACGGATCGGGCGGCGCCGGACTGCGGGCCGGGCTGGGGCTCGCCGCGGCAGCGGCCTGCCTGGCCGCCGCCCTGCTGGCCCGCAACCGGCCCGCCACGCCCGTCCACTGACCTCACGCCACCCCGGAGAGAGTGCACCCCACATGTGCGGAATCACCGGCTGGGTGTCCTTCGAGAAGGACGCGCGCAGCCAGACCCCCGTCATCGAGGCGATGACCGCCACCATGGCCCGGCGCGGCCCCGACGCCGGCGGCTCCTGGCTCGGCGCCCACGCCGCACTCGGCCACCGCCGGCTGTCGGTGATCGACCCCGTCGGCGGCGCCCAGCCGATGGCGCACGCCCACGCCGTGCTCAGCTACAGCGGCGAGATCTACAACCACGACCGGCTCCGGGCCGAACTGCGGCTGCTGGGCCACGAGTTCCACACCCGCAGCGACACCGAGGTGCTGCTGCGCGGCTACCTGGAGTGGGGCGAGGACGTCGTCCACCACCTGGAGGGCATGTTCGCCTTCGCCATCTGGGACGCCCGCGCCGAACGGCTGCTGCTGGTCCGTGACCGGCTCGGCGTCAAGCCGCTGTACTGGGCCCGGATCGAGGGCGGCCTGGCCTTCGGCTCGGAGCCCAAGGCCCTGTTCGCGCACCCCGAGCTGAGCCCCCGGGTGGATGCCGCGGGCCTGCGCGAGGCCTACAGCCTGCTGTTCAACACCGGCCCCACGCTCTGGGCCGGAGTGCGCGAGGTCCAGCCCGGCGGGCTGCTCACGATCGGCCGGGACGGCGTCGGGGAGCGGCTCTACTGGAGCCTGGAGGCCCACCCCCACCCGCACGACCTGGAAGCCACGATCGAGCGGGTCCGCGCGCTGCTCTCCGGCGCCGCGCGGGCCCAGCTCGCCGCGGACGTCCCGCTGTGCAGCCTGCTCTCCGGCGGCCTGGACTCCACCCTCGTCACCGCCCTCGCCGCGGACGAGCTGCGGCGCACCGAAGGCCCGCGGGCCCGGCTGCGCTCGTACGCCGTCGACTACCGCGACCAGGCCGAACGCTTCACCGGCGACGTGCTGCGCACCGGCCACGACACTCCGTTCGCCACCGAGGCCGGCGCCTTCATCGGCACCGACCACAGCACCGTCGTCCTCGATCCGCTCACCCTGCTCGACCCCGAGCACCGCAGAGCCGTGGTCGTCGCCCGGGACTCCCCGATCGGTGTCGGGGACATGGACACCTCGCTCTACCTGCTGTTCGGCGAGATCGCCCGGCACTCCACCGTCGCGCTCTCCGGCGAGGCGGCGGACGAGGTGTTCGGCGGCTACCCGTGGTTCCACGCTCCGCAGGCGCTCGCCGCGCCGACCTTCCCCTGGCTGCTGGTCACCGGCGACGAGGCCGCGATGCCGCTCGACCCCGGCCTGTCCGCCGTCCTGCGGATCGGGGAGTTCCGCGCCGACACCTACCGCGACGCGCTCGCCGCCGTCCCGCACCTGGACGGCGAGGACGCGCACGAACACCGGCTGCGCGAGCTCCAGCACCTCTCGTTGACCCGCTGGCTGCGCCAGCTGCTGCACCGCAAGGACCGCCTCAGCATGGCCCAGGGCCTGGAGGTCCGGGTGCCCTACTGCGACCACCGGCTGGTCGAGTACGCCTTCTCCGCCCCCTGGACGCTGAAGGGCCACGACGGCCGGGAGAAGAGCCTGCTGCGCTCGGCCGGCGCCGGGCTCGCCCCCGGGTCCGTCCTGCTGCGACCCAAGAACCACTACCCGGCCACCCACCACCCCGACTACAACCGGGGCCTGCAACAGCTGGCCCGGGACGCGCTGCCCGCCGTCCAGGGGCTGGCCGACGAGAGCCGGATCAAGTCCTGCCTCGACACCCCCGCCGAGGAGTTGCAGTGGGGGCACCGGCTCCGGCTGGAGCGCGTCGTGGACCTCGCCCTGTGGCTGGACCACTACCGCCCGGCCATCACCTTCTGACGCTCCGACCCGTCTGACGCTCCGCCCCTTCCGCCGTCTCCCCGACCCCTCCCGAAGGAACCCTCCGGATGACCCCGCCCGAGCCGCACCCGGCCCCCGCCCCGGTCTGCCCGTTCACCGGCGCGACCGGCGACGCCACCGGCGCCGACGGCACGACCGACGCCACCACCGCCACCGAGCCGGTGCCGCTGTACGGCCGCGCCTACAAGAGCGACCCGTACGACCTCTACCGCCAGCTGCGCGACACCGGCCCCGTGCACGGAGTCCGGTTCCCCAGCGGGATCGCCGCCTGGCTGGTCACCGGCTACGAGGCCGCCCACCAGACGCTGAACGACCCGCGCCTGGGCAAGAACCACGGCCTGGGCAACGACAAGTGGCGCGCGCTCGCCTCGATCATGCCCGAGCCCCAGCACTCCCAGCTCCAGGTGCACCTGCTGCACCAGGACCCGCCCAAGCACACCGACATGCGCCGCCTGGTGCTGGACGCCTTCGCACCGCGCCGCGTGGAGGCCCTGCGCCCGCGCTTCCAGGAGCTGGCCGACGCCCTGGTGGACGCCCTGCCCGACGAGGGCGGCGCCGACCTGGTCCAGGGCTTCGCGGCCCACTACCCCTTCCGGGTGCTGGCCGAAGTCATCGGCCTGCCCCGGGAGCTGGCGAGAAGATTCGACCGCGACTGGGGCAAGGTCGTGCAGCCCGTCGGCCCGCAGGACCCGGGCCGCCCGGCCTACGAGGGCCGGCTCCGGGCCCTTCAGGCGTACATCGCGGACGTCGTCGCCCACAAGCGCGAGCACCCCGAGGACGACCTGCTCGGCCGGCTGGTCACCGCCAGGGACGGCGGGGAGCTCAGCCAGGAGGAGCTCGACTCGATGATCTTCCAGCTGCTGGTCGCCGGCCAGGAGCCCGTCACCAACCAGATCAGCACCATGCTGATCACCCTGCTGCGCCACCCCGACCAGCTCGCCCGGCTGCGCGAGGACCCCGCCCTGCTCCCCCGCGCGGTCGAGGAACTCCTGCGCTACGACAGCGCATTCGAGCTCACCACCTGGCGCTTCCTCGCCGAGGACGGCGACCTGCACGGGACCCGCATCCCGGCCGGCGACTCGGTGATCGTCTCGCTCTGCGCCGCCAACCGCGACCCCGAGCAGTTCCCGAACGCCGACACGCTCGACCTGGAGCGCACCCCCAACGCCCATCTCGCCTTCGGCCACGGCATCCACTTCTGCCCGGGCGCCGCCCTCGCGCGCGCCGAACTGCAGACCGCCATCGCCACCCTGCTCGCCCGGCTGCCCGGGCTGCGCCCCGGCGTCGGCCTCGACGAACTGGAGTGGATCCCGGCCGTCCTCGCCCGGGGCGTCAACCAACTGCCGGTCGCCTACGACAAGCGCCTCTGACCCACCCGGGCCGCCCCGAACCCCACCCCCCGACACCGACCCAGCAGACCCCATCCAGCCCGCGCCCCGGCGGCGACCGCCGGGGCGCCATCCCGCCATGCCCTCGTGGAGGACCGCATGCCGCCCGTCGGCACCATCACAGCACCATCCGTCGCCCGCACCTGCGCCGCCATTGTGGAACTGCTCCTGCCGTACCGCCGCGCCACCGACCCGGGCACCCCCGCGGCGGTCGCCGACTTCCCCGAACAGCTGTGCCAGCTCGGCGACTTCGTCGAGACCGGCGAAGAGATCGTGTTCACCCTGCCCGGCTTCCCGTGCAAGTCACCGAGCCCCGCCAAGGTGCTCGGCCACCTCCCCGACGAGGGGGAGCGCCTCTCGCTCACCTTCCTCAACGAACTCTGCACCGCCGTCGGGCAGATCCACCCGCCGGGTGCCCGGATCGAGATCTGCTCCGACGGCCACATCTTCGGCGACCTCATCCGGGTACCGGACGACCACATCGACGCCTACTCCGACGAGCTGGCCGCGATGATCCGCCGCGAGGGCCTGCGGCACCTGTCGGTGTTCGACCTGCGGGACGTCCTCGGCGACCTCCCGCACGACGAGAAGCGCGCCCGGGTGCACGCCGCGTACGCCCCGAGCCTCGAACAGCTGCGCGCCGAAGTCCGCAGCGACGAGAGCACCTTGGCGCTCTACCGGGGCATCACCCGCTTCCTTGCCGATGACACCGTCGACTTCGAGGGCAGCAGATCCGCCCTTCAGCGCGAGTGCCGGCGGCGCGCGTACGGCGTCATCCAGCGCAGCCGCGCCTGGGGCGAGCTGATCGCCGAGCACCACCCGCGCTCGGTCCGGCTCTCCATCCACCCCCAGCGGCGCGGCGCCGCCAAGTTCGGCATCCGGCTGCTGGACGCCAAGGACGCCTGGACCACCCCCTGGCACTCCACCGTGCTCCACCGGGCCGACGGCCGCTGGGAGTTGATGCGGCGCAGCGAGGCGCAACGCCTCGGCCGACCGGTCCTGCGCGAGGCCCGGCCGAGCCACTTCGAGGCGTACCGGCTGCCTTCCTGACGACTCGCCCGACGGTCCCCGGGAGCGTTCCGCAGCCCACGGGAGCGTTCCGACCCTAGGAGTGTTCCGCCCGGGTCGCCGGCTGCTCCGCCGGCGGCGCCGGGGGTGCGGCCGGCAGGTCGCGGACCTGCCGGTCGTAGTCCTCCAGCAGCTGCCGCAGCAGCTCGACCGACTCGGCGGGCACCCCGTCCGGCTCGGACTGCGCGACGAAGCGGGCCGCCGCGACCAGGGCGGCCAGCTCGTACACGTGGAACGTGCCGCGCAGGACCGTCGGGCGCAGGCGCTCCAGCTCCACCGCTAGCCCTTGGACCGCACGTAGTCGACGACCTGCGCCAGCTCGGCGGCGAACTGGTCGTAGTCCTCCTGCATGCCGTTGATGTAGGCGCTCCAGCCCAGGCTCGCCTTCGCGTAGTGGACGGCCTCCTGGATCTCCTCGTCGGTGGCGCCGAACAGCTTCGCCGCCTCCGTGTGGAACAGACTGCAGTAGTGGCACTTGGTCTCGGCGTGCAGCCCCACGCCGATGAGTTCCTTGTACTTGTTGGGGATGAGGGTCTCCCCGAGTTCGATCCGCTTGAAGATCTCCCACTCGGGGCCCAGCAGCTCGGTCGGGATCCTGGCGAAGAAGTGCGGGACGAGCCCGAGTGTCTCCTTGATCTCCGCCTCGACCTCGGCGCGGTTCACCGTGGCAGCCATGATGGCTCCCTCCTCGAAGGCCCCCACGTGCCCGAATCCGGTCCCGCCCGTACCGACCGCGGGCTGCGAGGCGCCGGTCCAGGGCGAGCCCGCCCTGTGGCATCCATGACCTTCCCTACCAGCCTAGGCACATCGGGTTCAGCTGTCGCAGGCTGGCGGCGTCACGGGGCCCAGGCCGGCCCGCCCCCGGCCGAGGCCGGGGTGTGGTGGTCGAAGGCGATCAGCGGGTCACCGGTCAGCGGGTGCTCGACGACCGCCGCCCGGACCCCGAAGACCTTGGCCAGCAGCTCCGGGGTGAGCACCTCACGCGGGGTGCCGGAGGCCACCACCGCACCCTCGTGCAGGACGTGCAGGCGGTCGCAGAGCGAGGCGGCCGCGTTCAGGTCGTGCAGCGAGATCAGGGTGGTGCTGCGCTGCGCCCGCAGCAGCGCGAGCAGCTCCACCTGGTGCTGGACGTCGAGGTGGTTGGTGGGTTCGTCCAGCACCAGGACGTCCGGTTGCTGGGCGAAGGCGCGGGCCAGCAGCACCCGCTGCCGCTCCCCGCCGGAGAGCGCGGCGAAGCTGCGGCCGGCGTGCTCGCCCAGGCCCACCTGGTCGAGCGCCGCCGCCACGATCTCCCGGTCGGCCGCGTCCTCCCCCGCGAAGGCCCGCTTGTACGGGGCGCGGCCCATCGCGACGACCTCGCGGACGGTGAACTCGAAGTCGCTGCCGCGCTCCTGGGGCAGCGCCGCGACGTGCCGCGCGGTCTCGGCAGTGGTCATCGACCGGACGTCCCGGCCGGCCAGCAGGACGCGGCCCGCGTGTGGCCGCAGGTGGCGGTAGACGGTGCGCAGCAGGGTGGACTTCCCGCTGCCGTTGGGCCCGACCAGGCCGGCGATCTCGCCCTCGGCCGCGATCAGCCGCACACCGGAGAGCACCGCCCGCCCGGCGAGGGTGACGGTCAGGTCCTCGATGGCGACTCTCAACTGCGCTCCAGGCGTCGGTCCAGCAGGTACAGCAGGACGGGTGCGCCGATCAGCGCGGTGACGACGCCGATCGGCACCTCCTGGGTGTCCAGGGCGGTCCGGGCGACGGTGTCCACCGCGACCAGCAGGACCGCTCCGGCGAGGGCCGAGACGGGCAGCAGCCGGCGGTGGTCGCCGCCGACCAGCAGCCGGCAGACGTGCGGGACGAGCAGCCCGACGAAGCCGATCGCCCCGGACACCGCGACCAGCACACCGGTGAGCAGGCTGGTGACGGCGAACAGCTCGCGGCGCAGCCGGGTGACGTCGACGCCCAGGCCCGCGGCCGTCTCGTCGCCCATCAGCAGGGCGTTCAGCGAGCGGGCGCGGGCCTGGAGGGCGAGCAGGCCGAGGGCCACGGCGGCGGCGGGGACGGCGACTTGGCTCCACTGCGCGCCGCTGAGGCTGCCCATCAGCCAGAACAGGACGCCCCTGGTCTGCTGTTCGTCGCCGGCCCGCAGCACCAGGAAGCTGGTGAAGCCGGAGAGGAACTGGCCGATGCCCACGCCCGCCAGCACCAGGCGCAGCGGTGAGAAGCCGCCCCCGCGCCGGGCCAGGGTCCAGACCAGGGCGAAGGAGGCGAGCGCCCCGGCGAAGGCGGCGGTGGAGATGCCCACGCCCAGGCCCGCCCCGGCACCCGCACCCAGGACGATCACGGCGACGGCGCCGAGCGAGGCGCCGGAGGAGATCCCGAGCAGGTAGGGGTCCGCGAGCGGGTTGCGTACCAGCGCCTGGACGGCAGTGCCGACCAGGCCGAGGCCGGCGCCGACGACGGCCGCCAGCAGGGCGCGGGGCGCGCGCAGCTGCCAGACGATCAGATCGCGGGTGCCGGGCTCGGGTTCGGCGCCGGTCAGCCGGCGGCCCACGACCGTCCACACCTCGCCGATCGGGATGTCCACCGAGCCGAGCGAGACGGCGACGGTGAGCCCGACGAGCAGCGCGAGCGCGAGGACGGCGGCGACGAGCCCGGGCCGTACCGCGCGGACGCCGCCCCGGGCGGTGGCGGCCGCCCGCACCCCGCCCATCTACTGGCCGTCCTTGACCAGGTCCGGGTGCACGGTGCGGGCGATCTGCCGGACGCTGTCGGCGTTGCGGACCCCGGCGATGGTGGTCTGCTCGGAGCCGATCCGCACGAACCGGCCCTGCTGGACGGCCGTCAGGCCCTTGGTCGCGGGGAAGTCGCGCAGGAACTGGGCGGCCGCCTCGAAGGCCTTCGCGGTCTCCGCCTCGCTGCCCTTGTTGCGCACGCCCAGCTGGATCCAGTCGGGGTTCTTGGCGACCACGTCCTCCCAGGAGACGGGCTTGAAGTCGCCGTCGCAGTCGGCGAAGACGTTGCGCGCGCCGGCCAGCGTGATCACGGCGTTGGCGACCTGCCGGCCACAGACGGCGATCGGCTGCTTGGTGCCGGCGTCGAAGTCGAAGAAGAAGTACGAGGGCCGCTGGTCGGGCGCGACGCCGGCGACGGCCGTACGGACGGCGCCGGTCTTCTGTTCCATGCCGGCCACCAGCTCCTCGGCCCGGGCGGTGGTGTCGGTGATCCGGCCGAGGCGCCTGATGTCCGCCTCGACCTCGGCCAGGTCCTGCTGGGGGCCCTTGAGCTGGGCGGCGCAGGCGGTCGAGTGCAGGTAGACGTGCTTGATGCCGGCCGCGGCGTACTCCTGCTCGGTGGGCGCCGCGCCCATCGCGCCGCCCATGGAGCCCATGTCGGCGAAGGTGTCGACGTACAGGTCGGCGCCGGAGCCGAGCAGCTTCTCCTTGGCGATCACCGTCTGGCCGAGGACCGGCACCTTGGCGGCGCGGTCGGCGAGTTCGGCGGGCATGCCGCCCTTGCCGGGCGGGAACCCGGTGCCGATGACGCGGTCTCCCGCACCGAGGGCCAGCAGCATCTCCAGACTGGCCGCGTTGCTGGTGACGATCTTCTTCGGTGCGGCGGCGAAGGTCGTCTCGGCGCCGGCGCAGTCCGTGACGGCGACGGGGAAGGCGCCCGCCGTGGCCGGGCTCGCGCTCCCGGGCTTGGCGCCGCCGTCGCCACCGGTGCCGGCGTCGCTGCCGCAACCGGTGACGAGCAGGGCGGCTGCGGCGGCCATGCCGCACAACACGCGAGAACGCATGGAACTCTCCTGTGGTCCGAGTGCACGGGGCCGCATCGGCGGACCCCGGACCAGGTAGTCGTACGCGGCAGGCCCCGGGTTCCCGGCGTCGTGCGGAATCTTCCCGGCCGGCGCACCGGGTGGGCGGGGAGCCGGCTCAGACGGCTCCCCGCGCACGCGGTTCCGGCGCCGCGCGGGCGGCTGCCCGACGGGAGCGACTACCGGAGACGGGAGCGGCTGGGCCGCGGTCACCCCCGAGGATCGCGGACCGCCCGTTCCCGGTGTCCAGTCTTGTGTCCGGGGCCCGCGCGCGGCTCCCTCCCAGGTACCGGGCGGCTCCCCCGGCGGGGTGATCCCCGGCCACCGCGGAGCCACCCCACGTACAGGTGAACGGGTCTGATCGTGCGTTACCTTGATCGGGATCGGAAGTTGGTCCAGGTGTTGTCCGAATACCTTCACCCTGGAGCACCCGTGGATTCCGTGGATCTCTCAACCAGTCAGCCGGCACCCGCCGAGGACCGTCCGAAGGTCGCCCGCCGTACGCTGCTGGGCTCCGCCGCCGCGGTGGCGACGGTGGCCGGGGCCGCCGGGTTCGCCGGCCGGTCGGTGGTGGGCGCCGCCCCCGCCTCGCGCAGCGGCGGCGCGGACGAGGCCCAGGCCCGCGATCTGGCGCGGAAGATGCTCATGGTCGGCGAGGACGAGCAGCAGGACCTCAAGCTGGACTACCTGCGCATCCTGATCGACGACAAGCTGCCGCCCCGGGCACCGCGCAAGAAGGTGCTGGTCGTCGGCGCCGGCGTCGCGGGGATGACCGCCGCCCGGCTGTTGAAGCAGGCCGGGCACGAGGTCGTGGTGATCGAGGCCAACGGCAACCGGGTCGGCGGCCGGGTGAAGACCTTCAAGGGCGTCTTCGAGGACAAGCAGCTGCACGCCGAGGCCGGCGCGATGCGGCTGCCGGACTTCCACCCGATGGTGCTCGCCCTGGCCGACAAGCTCGGCCTCAAGCGGCGCCTGTTCTACAACGCCGATGTGACGCCCGGCGCCTCGGCCGCCGGCACGGTGCCGCCGGTGGTCTACCGCTCCTTCACCGGTGAGACCTGGAGCAACGGCGAGGCGAGCGCCTTCAGCGCGCCCACGGCCAACTTCCGCACCAAGATCTCGGTGAACGGCACCCAGACCACCCGCGCCGCGTACGCCGGTTCCCCGCGCGCGGTCAACAACAGCTTCGGTACGGACCTCGACGGCACGGTCTCGGCCGCCGTCAGCAAGGCCTTCGAGCGGGTGAGCGTCCCCGGGGACGCCAAGATCGCCGACCAGCTCTCCGCCTGGGCCGAGATCTTCGAGAAGTACGACGGGCACTCCACCCACCGCTTCCTGACCGAGGAGGCCGGCTGGGACCTGGCGCGGATCCAGGCGGCGGGCACGCTGGAGAACATGACGTCCCGGCTGCACTACTCCCTGGTGCCGACCCTGATCGACCACGCCGTGATCAGCCCCACCAACCGTTACTGGGAGCTGGAGGGCGGCACCGCGGTGCTGACCGACGCGCTCGCCAAGGACCTCACCAACGACCTGCGGCTCGGGCGCCGGATGACCCGGCTGGTGCAGAGCGAGACCGGCGTCACCATCGAGACCATGGCCGAGAGCGGGGACGAGGAGTCCTGCGACGGCGCGCCGATCGGGCCGGTGGAGACCTTCGAGGGCGACTACGCCATCATCACCATCCCGTTCAGCGCGCTGCGGTTCTGCTCGATCGAGCCGCTGATGTCGTACGAGAAGCGGCGGGCCGTCACCGAGCTGCACTACGACTCCGCGACCAAGGTGCTGCTGGAGTTCAAGCACCGGTTCTGGGAGGAGGGGCCGAACGGCTTCACCGGCGGCGGCTGCGTGTCGGACAGCCCCAGCCGCTTCACCTACTTCCCCTCGCACTCCCCGGACGGCTCGTCCGGCGGCGTGGTGCTGGCCGCGTACACCTGGTCGGACGACGCGATGCGCTGGGACTCGCTGACGCCGGGCGAGCGGTACGCCTTCGCCCTGAACGACATGGAGAAGCTGTTCGGGCGCCAGGTGCGCGAGCAGTTCACCGGCGTCGGCGCCACCCAGTCCTGGGCCCGCGCCCGCTACGCCCTCGGTGAGGCCGTCATGTTCACCCCGGGCCAGCTGCACGAGCTGCACCCGGCGAGCCGCACGGTCGAGGGCCGGGTGCACTTCGCCGGCGAGCACACCAGCCTGAAGCCCGCCTGGATCGAGGGCGCCCTGGAGTCCGCCGTCCGCGCCTTCCTGGAGGTCCACCCGCGCTGAGCCCCGGCCCCCGGCCCCGCGGCTGCTGCCCGCCTCCCACGGGCGGCAGCGGCGGGCCGGCACCCGGCCGGGCGCCTTCGTGCCGTCAGGAGGGCGAGCGCTGCGCACCGTCGAGCGCCACCGCGGCCTCGCCGGTGTGCACCAGGAAGGTCAGCGACTCCTGGAGGTACAGCTCGACCCCGGCGTCCGTGTGGGAGCGGTAGCCGATCGACAGGTCCTGGCCGAGGTGGAGCGCGAAGTCGCCGCCCCGGCCGGAGAGCAGGAACGCCCCGTCCAGGGCGGGCGCCCAGACGATCTCGCCGTCCAGCAGCCGGGCCAGGTGGCTGTGGATGGGGTAGCCGTGGTCGGAGGTCTCGTTCACCGCGGTGAAGGCGTCCGCCCCGAGCAGCAGCGAGTACGGGCCGTTGACGCCCACCAGCCGCAGCGCGGTCAGCGCCTGGCTGACAGCGTTCGGGTACTCCCGCACGTCCTGCGGCAGGGCGATGGACGTGTTGGTGGTGCTCTCCCGGATGCCGGCGATCCCCGCGGCGGCGTAGCCCTCGAACAGCGCGCGGTCCTCGGCCAGCGCCATGAGGCGGGCGGCGTCCTTGACGGGCTGCCAGTCCGAGTCCCTGGCGCCGCGTTCGACGTCGTCCACCGCCCGGCGGTCCACGGTGAACGGCACCCGCAGCTCCACCAGCGGCTTCGCGCCGCGCGCGTACGCCGTCACCCCCACCACCGGCGGGTCGACGATCCGGGTGTGGCCCGTCCCGACCGCGGAGAGGTCGGGCCCGTCCGGGCCGTGCAGGTCCACCACCCGCCGCCCGGCGACGTGGAGCGTGAAGGTCCGCCGGGCCTCCTCCTCGATCTCGGCCCAGGCGGCCTCGGAGACGGGGGCGAGTTCGCGGTGCAGGTTGCTCATCGGAGGCTGCTCCTCTTCAGACTGCCGATGCCCAGCGAGCCGTCGGCGGCGGATCGGTTGTTGACGGCCCGCGCCGGGTGGCCGGCGGGCTCGGGCGGGGGCGGTGCGTCGAGGAAGTCCGCGGTGGGGGTGAAGAACTGCGTGCCGGTCACCGCCGTGGAGAAGTCCAGGATCCGGTCGTGGCTGCCGGGCGGATCGCCGATGAACATGTTGCGCAGCATCTGCTCGGTGACCTCGGGAGTCCGGGAGTAGGCGATGAAGTAGGTGCCGAACTCGCCGCGCCCGACCGTCCCGAAGGGCATGTTGTCGCGCAGGATCTGCCGCTGCTCGCCGTCCGGCCCGGTGACGGTGTTCAGCGCGACGTGCGAGTCCGGCGGCTTGACGTCGTCCGCCAGCTCGATGTTGTCCGCCTTCGTCCGGCCGACCACGCGCTCCTGCTCCTCGACGGTCAGCGCGTTCCAGGCCGCCAGGTCGTGCAGGTACTTCTGGACGACGACATGGCTCCCGCCGACGAAGTCCGGGTCCTCGGCGCCGACCAGGGCGGCGGCCTCGGCGGCGCGGCCGTCCGGGTTCTCGGTGCCGTCGACGAAGCCCAGCAGATCGCGCTCGTCGAAGTACTTGAAGCCGTGCACCTCGTCGACCACGGTGGCGGCGCCCGCCAGCCGTCCGACGATCTTTGCGGCGAGCTCGAAGCAGAGGTCCATCCGCCGGGCCCTGAGGTGGAACAGCAGGTCACCGGGGGTGGACACCGCGCGGTGCCGCCCGCCGACCAGCTCCTGGAACGGGTGCAGCCCGGCCGGGCGGGGCCCGCCGAAGAGCCGGTCCCAGGCGCCCGACCCGATGCTGGTGACGCAGGACAGCTCCCCGGACGGCGCCCGGAATCCGACCGATCTGCGCAGCCCGGCGAGGTCCGGCAGCAGCTCCCGGACGACGGGCTCACCGCCCGGGGCGATGGTCACCACCAGGAACAGCGCCGCGCTGGTGAGCGCGGCGAGGACGGCCTGGGGCTCGCCGGGCGCGCGGGTGGCTCGTTCAGCCGTGGGCGGCGGCAGCGTCATGGCAGCGGGCTCCCTCCGGGCGGGCAACAGATCACCCGCACGATTACACCGGATGCGGGACAAATCACCCACGGCAACACGCAGCTGACGCCCTTCCGGCGGCTTGGCGGCGTACGGCGGCCACCACACCCGACGCGCGGCCGCTGCCGCCGTTCCCGGCGCCCGCCTGCGCGGCCGCCCCTACGCGCCCGGGGCGGACGGGCGGCCGGCGGGGGCGTCGTACAGCAGGAGGTCGAGCACGGACTCGATGTAGCCGGCCAGTTCACCGGCGCCCTCCAGCGGCAGCACGCCCGGCAGCCTGGCCACCAGCTCGTCGTGGCCGACGTACGAGGTGTACCCGAGCGTCGCCCGCTGCCTGGCCACGGCCTGCGGGAAGCCGACCTCCTCGAAGAGGCCGACGACGTAGTCGATCCGGCGCTGCACCACCCGGCGTACCACGGGCGCGACCAGCCGGTGGTCCGCCGACGCGAGCACGTTGACCGTCACGGCGTTCTGCCCCACGTCCCCGGTGACCCGGGTGAACAGCAGCCGCAGCCGGGCCACCGGGTCCGGCTCGGCGGCCAGCGTCGCGATGGTGGCCTCGGTGAACCGCTGCTCCCAGAGCGCGAGCGCGGCCTCGATCAGCGCCTCCCGGTTGGTGAAGTGCCAGTAGAAGCTGCCCTTGGTGGTCCCGAGCCGGGCGGCCAGCGGTTCGACGGCCACGGCGGCCAGCCCGCCCTCGCCGAGTGCGGTGAGCGCAGCCGCCGCCCAGTCGTCTGCGGTCAGCCGCCGTCGCTCTTGCTCCATATCCATACGCTAGCGTACGGTCCCTCCATACGCCCCCGTATGGAGGGTCGCGCGAGGGAGGCACCGTGCAGAACGTCCAGCACCGCACGATCGACGCACCCGCCGCGAACGTCGGCGCCCTGATGGACCGGCTGAGCACCCCGCAGGACCAGGCCTGGCCCGCGAACTGGTCTGCGCTGCACCTCGACGCGGGCCTGAGCGTCGGTTCGAGCGGCGGGCACGGCAGGATCCGGTACACGGTGAGCGCCTACGAGCCCGGGCGGCGGGTGCGCTTCACCTTCACCCCCGGGCTCGGCCTCGACGGCTACCACGAGTTCACCGTCATCCCCGACGGGCCGCAGCGCTGCCGCGTCGTCCACACCGCCGAGGGCCGGCTCAAGGGGCCGATGCGGCTGCTGTGGCCGCTGGTGATCCGCTGGCTGCACGAGGCCCTGCTCCAGGACCTCTTCGACAACGTCCAGCGGCTGACCACCGGGCGGGTGCCCCGGCCGGCCCGCTGGTCGCCCTGGGTCCGGCTGCTCCGCCGCAGGTTCGCCCCGCGGCCGTGAACGCACCGGGCCCGGCCCGCCCGGCCGCAGAGGCCGGCGGGCCGGGCCCCGCAGAGCGGCTGGTCAGACGTCCTGCGGGTACCAGCGCAGCTCGACGGTGTTGCCGTCCGGGTCGAGGACGTAGAGCGACTGGGCGCTGCCGCGCGCACCGTACCGGGGCCCGGGGCCGTCCACCACGGTGAAGACGCCCGAGTCCACGACCTCCTGCCAGTCCAGCGGTTCGACGACCAGGCAGATGTGGTCCACATTGGACTCGCCGCGCTCCCGGCGGACCAGGTCGATGATGGTGCCGGGGCTCACCCGCACCGACGGGAACGAGACCTCACCCGCCCGCCACTGCTCGACCCGGACGGGTTCGAGCCCCAGCGGCCCGCAGTAGAACGCGAGCGAGCGCTCGACGTCCGCGACGTTCAGTACCAGATGGTCGAATGCGATGACGCGCACGGCAGACTCCTTGATCACGACCTGTGGTCGAACAGTATCGCCGCCGACTGACACCGCGGCTGACCCGGGGTCAGACCTCCTCGCCCCGGCCCCGGATCAGCAGATCGACGCCCGCCCGGTCCGTGCGGTCGGGTGATCCGTTGAGCCGGTGGATCACCACCCAGCGGCCGTCCGGCATGACCCCGGCGAAGATCGACGCGTGCCGGGTGGCCCCGTTGTGCCACCGCAGCCGCCCGGCACACTGCCACGACAGCGCCGGCTCACCCAGCCTGCGCTCCAGCAGCAGCCCGGTGACCAGGTCGGCCGCGGCCCGCGGGGTGGCCCACAGGCCTCCGGCGGGCAGGATCGGCCCGCTCATCGTCCAGGGCCGGCGCCGGCCGCCGAACAGGCCGGGTGCGAGCAGGCGGCGCTCCGCCGGCGGGTCGGCGGTGATCTCGTCGATCTCCAGCGGGCCGAGCACATACCGGCGCAGCAGCTCCTGGTACGGCAGGCCGGCGGCCTCGGTCAGGGCCGCTCCCAGCAGCGCGTAGCCCAGGTTGGAGTACTCCTCCTGCGCCCCGGGCGGTCGCACCGTGACGGTGTCGAGCCGGGCGAGCAGGGCACGCAGACTCTCCTCGTCGAAGGGCAGGTACGGGTCGGCGCCGCCGCTCAGCCCCGGTGGCAGGCGGGGCAGCCCCGAGGTGTGGTCCGCCAGGTTCCGCAGCGTGATCCCCGTCCCGGCGGGGACGGCGAGCCAGCGTTCCAATGGATCGTCCAGGCCGAGCAGCCCTGCGGCGTCCATCCGGGCGAGCGCGGTGCCGGTGAGGACCTTGGTGAGCGAACCTATCTCGACGAAGCGGTCCACGGCATGGCCACCGCTGGTGCGGGGCGGAGCCGAGTCGCTCAGGACGCAGGTGGGCGTGCGGAACACGGCGGGCTCCCCCTCGGTCGGCGTACGGACGGTCTCCCTTGAGGATGCCTCACCACCCGGCTCTCACTCCGCACGGGCCCCGGCCTCCCGTCCTTCACACGCTGCGGCCCCGGCAGCCGACTCAGCACACCGGCACCGCTGCTGACGCCGCATCCGCACCCGCCCGCGGTGCTTCGTCTCGCCCTGAGCCCCACATGGCACGGCGCGCCAGCGCGACCCCGCTGCGGGTACGCGCCACGGCCGCCCGGTCCGGCCCGGGCGCGGGCGCCGAGCCCGCGCACCGGCGGCAGACACCCGGCTGCGGCACGGGCGCCGCACATTGGGCGCACTCATGGACGGGCTTCACCACCACGGCCACCGGCACCGGCGGCATCTTCCGCTCCAGGCGCGCACGCAGGAGGGCCGCCGGGGCGTGCACACGCTCGGGCAGCCCGCTCAGCAGGGCCGCCCGCAGCCGGTCCACACTCCGGTCGCGCTCCAGCCACTGGGCCACCAACGGCGCCAGCCCGACGGCCTCGGTCAGGCCGAGCGATGCCAACCGGGCATCGGGAGCCGCCAGCGAGCAGAGCAGCTTCGCGGCCGCCGCCGTCGCCGCCGTCGCCGCCGCCGACGGGACCCGAGGCGCGTCAGGCACGCCGCCTGGGGCAGCCGGCGGGTGGGAGGTGTTCCTCCTCTTCTTCTCCCCCTTGGGGGAAGTGCTGACCTTCCGACCCCGCAGCGCACCGACTGCCGGCTTCCGGGCACTCGGCGCACTGATCCCTCCGGACGGTGCGGCGTCCTCCCGCCCTGCCGCACGCCACGCCGCCGCGACCTCCTCGGCGGCGGTCAGCGGCACGCTGCTGATCAGCGTCCGCGTGGTCCAGGTGCCTTTGGTGGGGTGCTGCGCGCGCCGGACGTGGAGGTACCCCTCCTCGATCAGCTGACTGCGGGCCCCGGAGACGGCCGTTCGCCCCTCGGGCATCCGGCCGCCGATCGTCTGGATGGTGTCCCGGCTACCGGGCGGCAGCGACAGCGCCCAGAGCAACAGCGTCTTCGCCGTCGCCTTCAACCGTGGGTGCCGCACGATGTCGTGGGATGCCCGGACATACCGCTCGGGCGCGATAAGGTGCACGTGCATGAGGATCCTCTATCAATCCTTGCGCCGGACCCCGGGGTGTTCCAGCACCGCCGGGGTCAACTGTCTCTATGCGACCGGACGCTAACACCCCGTAGCCGACCGCGTACCCGCAATCCCCCAACCTCACCCGAACGCGACACCGAACCGGGCGGGCGCCCTGAAGTCCCGTACGACTACTGCTCGCGGGCGGGCGCGAAGTAGTCGCCGAGCATGGTGGTCGTCCACGCGGCCTGACGGAGGTCACCGCGCGGGCCGAACTCCGCGAACCAGGGCTTCACATCGAGCACCGGACTGCCGTCCACCGCATCGAGGTCCTCGACATGGAGGTCGAGCCCGTCGACCTTGAGCAGACGGCAGCGCGAGACGCCGAGCCAGTTCAGCCGCCGCATGTTGCGATGACCGAAGATCCCGACCTCGGGCCAGTCCGGGTTGTCCCTGGGCCGCCGGGCCCCGAGGTTCAGATCGGTCGGGTCGGTGAGGTGGAAGCGGAACACGATCTCCAGGTGGGAGAAGTCCTCCAGCCCCTTGGTCGCTTCCGGGGTGAACCGGTCACCGTCGAGCCGGATGATCGAGCGCGTCCCACCCCAGTGGTCGTCCGTGGGCTCCACCCGGCCGCCGACCACCCGGCCCAGCGCCTCCACCTCGAACGTCTGACGATCTGTCATCACTCCGTGCTCCCTCTTCAGACTGATTCGGAAAGATACGCGGCGGCACGGGCGTCCACCTCGGCGGCGGCCGCAACGCGCCGCCGCCGGTAGGGCGAGAGCAGGCCGCGCATGTCGCCGGCGGCCTGCCTGGTGCGGCCGGACCGGACACCGTCCATCGCGTCCAGGGCTTGCGACCAGGTCGCGCATGCCTCCTCGACGTTCTTCAGCCGGACCTGCACGCCGCCGAGGTAGCCGAGGGTCACGGCGTGGGTGCGGGTGAACCTCTCGGCCTTCCGGGTTCGGACACTACGCCGGAACTCCCGTACGGCACCGTCCAGATCGCCCATGTCGCGCAGTGCGCACGCCGTCTCGTGCGCCAGGCTCGCCTCGCCGAAGAAGAAGACGCGCTCGGGCTCCGCCACCTCCGCGCGGGCTCCGGTCAGGTCGGCCTCCGCACGCAGCAGTGCGGCCGTCGCGGCACGCCTGCGGCCCACGGCGGCAAGGCCCCGGGCGTGCACGACGCCGAGCAGCGCCCGCTCACGTGGGCCGGCGAGCGCGTACCGCTCACCCTCGATCGAGGCCTCGGCGAGAGCGAGTGCCTGCCGATGGTGACCGAGGTCGATCGCCTGGTGTGCCATCGCTCTCAGGACGTGGGCCGCCATCGGCGGGTCGCCCGCCTCTGCCGCGAGCTTCACCGCCTCGGTGAAGAACCGCTGAGCCGTGGGATGGTCGCCGTTGTCGAACGCCATCCACCCCGCCAGGTACGACAGTTCACTCGCGGCGGAGAACATGCCGCGCCGTACCCGCTCGCTCTCGAACTTCCCGCGCAGATAGCCGGTGACGTCAGCGGTCAGATACCGCACCACCGCGCCCCAGGCATGCCCGCCACCCCGGCGCTGGTCGACCTTCGAGAAGAGACCGGCCATCTCCCGCACGGCTTCGAGGTCTCCGCGCCCGACCCGCCGGGTCGCCACCTTGTCGCGGACGCTGCCGCGTTCGGCCGCGTCCTTCCACCACTGTTCGCCCGGGACGGCGAGCGCGGCGACCGAGTAGGCCGCCACACCCAGAGCGCGTCTGCGTTCCACATCCACTTCGGTTCTCCCGAGGTCGGCCAGAGCGATCAGCGTATCCGTGCCCCAGTCCGCCACTCGGCGAGATGGGACGATCAGGCCGATCTCCTGGGGTGTCACAACCCCGCCGAGAGCGCGGCTCAGCGCCTCCGCCAGGAACACGCCGACGTTCCCGGAGGGCTGCCGGCCGCTGATCCACTGAGAGATCGTCGACTTGCCGGTCTGCGGCGCTTCGTTGTTCTCCGCCGCCACCCTCTGCACCAACCGCGCCAACGCGTCGAGCGTCATGTCGGCCTCGGCGATGACCGCCCGCAGCCGGTCGTTCGGCTCTCGCACCGATGTCACCCTGCACACCCCCTGACGGAGCCGTTGAACCGCTTAACCGCTCAGCGTGTCCAACACCGTACTCCGCGTGATGATCCGGCGGTTTCACTGATTGCATGCCGCCGGGCGCCGCAGCGGCGCACCGGCACAGGCCGCCGAGCCCCAACTCATCCCCGGCTCGCCAAGGCGGTCACGAACGTCCTGTCGCCTTCAACGGAGGAACCTCACATGCCGAACGTGTCCGCCGGCTTCATCCTCGGCCTGCCCGCCAACGTCACACTCCCCTTCGACGTAGGCGAGTTCGAAGGCTACTCGGAGCTCTGGCTGCCCTCACGGAACTCCTCCGTGCGCCACGCCCGCCGTCACCTGCGCGACCTCATGGCGATCTGGGGCGCATTCGACGACGCAGCGGCCCGCCACTTCACCGAGATCGGGCAGTTGGTCCTCTCCGAACTGGTCACCAACGCCGTCCGGCACGCCGAGCCCGCCGTCTCCGAGAGCGGAATCCACGTCCTCTTCCTCTACGGCGAACCGGGCCTGCAACTCTCCGTCTCCGACGGCGACGCGGAGCGGCTGCCCACGACGCAGCCCGAGGACACGCTCGGCGACCACGGGCGCGGCCTCGCCATCGTCACCTCACTGTGCGCACACTGGGACTGCCATCCACGCAAGTCCCGCGCCGGCAAGACCGTCCGCGCCCTGATCGCCCCGCCCGCCCCGCCCGCGCGACAGTGGTCGACCGCATAGCGGCTCGGCTGCCTTCAGTCCCCGAGGAAGGCCACACAGGTGCCAGGTGTGTCCGTGCACTTCACGGACAGACGGCTGCCGCTCGACCGCTGTGCACAGCGCCTTGCACGCGCGCTCCGGGAAGCCCGGTGCGGCGGTCGGGGCCACAATGGACGAAGGGGCGAGCCCCGGGCTGGAGGTCCAGGACACCATGCCCTATATCGCGGTGAGCGCACTGAGCCACGAGGGTCTGGTGCGGGAGCACAACGAGGACAGCCTGACGGTCGGGCCGTGGACGCTCTGCGCCACGGTGACCGGGAACCCGCAGACGCTGCTCTTCCCGCTCGGCGATCCCTGCCTGGTCGCGGTCTCGGACGGGCTGGGCGGGCACCCGGGCGGCGAGGTGGCCAGTGCGCTGGTGGCCCGGCGGCTCGCGGCGGGCGGGCCGGAGCTGGCGAGCGAGGCCGCCGTGCGGCAGATTCTCCGGGAGTGCAACAGCGCGGTCTTCGCGGCCGCGGAGACCGATCCGGGCCTCACCTCGATGGGCAGCACGGTGGCCGGCGTGGTGCTGCTGCCGGAGTCCGTCATCGTCTTCAACGTGGGTGACAGCCGGGTGTACGAGGTGACCGACGAGCGGCTGCGCCGGGTCAGCGTCGACGACAGCCCGCCGCTCGAACCGGGGCACCGCACCACCTCCATGGTCACCCAGACCCTCGGCGGCTCCAGCCGGCTCAGCCCGGTCGATCCCCACCTGTGCACGGCCCCGCTCGCGGCCGGCGACCGCTACCTGATCTGCAGCGACGGGCTCACCGACCCGGTGCCGGACGAGGAGTTGCACGGGGTGATCAGGGCGGCGTCCGAGCAGGCCGAGGGAATGTCCGAACGGGCGGACGGGCGGGCCGCATTCGAGCTGTGGCGGAGCGCGATCGAGGCCGGCGGACCGGACAACATCACCCTGGCGCTGGTGCGCATCGGCGAGTGACCGCGCCCAGGGCGCGCCGGGGACGCAGGGGGCGCGATGCGTCCACGGGCCCGCCGCCCCCGCGTCAGCCGTGCAGGTCGCGCGCGAAGTGGAAGGCGACCACGGCCATCCGGCGGGCGTGGTAGAAGCGGTGGGCGCCGTGGTTGGAGAGGCCGGAGTCGAGTTCGATCCGTACGCAGCCGGCCTGCCGGGCGCGCTCCTCCAGCTCGGTCAGCAGCCGCCCGCCGATTCCGGCGGAGCGGGCCTCGGGGGCGGTGACCAGGTCGTCCACGAGCAGCAGCCGCCCCCGGCTGGTGGCGAGCACGCGGTGGGTGGCGACGGCGAGGCAGCGGCGGCGCTCGTCGTACGCGGCGGTGAAGACCAGGCCCTGCTGGTGCGCCTCGGCCGCGAACTCGGCGAATCCGTCGCGGGTCAGGCCCGGGCGCAGGGTGCGGATCAGCGGGGCGATGTCGGCGGCCATGGCGCTCTGGCCCGGGGCGATGTCGAGCATGGTCAGTTCCACGCGCCCACTGTACGGGCGTGGTTGTGCCCCGGCGGGGAGAGTCGGGCCTCCCCGCCGGGGCATCGGCGTGCGAGTGGGCCGGGGCCGGCCCGGGCAGGTCAGTACTGGGTCTTGACGCTCACCCCGGCGAAGCCCTTCTTCGCGTACAGGCTGATGAAGACCGCGCCGGCGGGCGGGTTCCGGACGGTGAGCGTCTCGGTGTTGCCGGCGCTCGTGGACCTGGCGGTGTAGGAGCCGGTGGTCGCCCAGCCCTTGGCGCTGTAGTAAAGGTCGGCGTTGCCCGTGCCGCCGCCGGTGCTGATCGTCAACTGCTTCGTCCCGGCGGGCACGTACAGGTACAGGTAGCTGTAGTCACCGGTGACCGCGGACAGGTTGCTGCGCCGGCAGTTCTTGCCGAGTTGGCGGGTGTCCGGGTCCGCGCACTCCGGCACGCCGGTGGCGGCGACGGTGATGCTCCGGGTGGCGGTGGCGGTGGCGCCCCGGTCGTCGGTGACGGTCAGGGTGACGGTGTACGTGCCGGCGGCGGCGTACGCCTTGGTGGGGTTGGCGGCGGTGGAGGTGCTGCCGTCCCCGAAGTTCCAGGCGCGGGCGGCGATGGTGCCGTCGGCGTCGGTGGAGTTGTCGGTGAAGGCGACGCTCAGGCCGGTGGCGAGGGCGGTGAACCCGGCGCTGGGCGGCTGGTTGGCCGGCGGCACGACGCCGCAGGAGCCGGCGGCGCAGGCCGTGAGCCAGGCGGCGAAGTCGGCGTCGTAGCGGGTGCCGATGGTGCCGGTCAGGTAGCTGCGGGCGCCGGCCCAGTCACCGGTGCGGTACTTGGCGAGTACGGCGTCCAGGTCGGCGCGGTGCGACTGGAGCATGTACCGCACGGCGAGGTAGCCCCAGTTGTAGACGCGGGTCTGGTCGGCGTTGTCGTAGGTGGTGTCGAACAGGGTGCTCAGCGCGTACGTGTGCCGGGCCGCCTGGGCGATCGCGTCGTCGTAGCGGACGTTGCGGTAGGAGTAGGAGATGTACTCCGCGAAGCCCTCGACCCACCAGATGGTCGGGGTGGTGACACCGGCGTCGAAGTCGCCGTACATGTCGAACCGGCCGTCGAGGTAGTGGGTGTACTCGTGGTTGAGGTTCCAGATCTGGAAGTCCGGGCGCAGCCACTCCGCCTCGTAGGCGATGAAGCGCGGCTGGTTGCCGGCCTTGGCCGGGTCGCCCTCCAGGTACATGCCGCCGTTGTCGGTGGAGATGCCGAAGATGGTGCCGGCGTAGGTCTGGTAGTCCCGGCTGGAGTCGAAGACCACGACCTCGATGGTGGTGTTGTTGTCCCCGGCGACGGCGCCCTTGTCCCTGGCCACGCCGTGGAAGTAGGCGTCCTGGCCCTGGAGGCTGGCGCAGGTGGCGTCGAACTCGGCGGGCGTCATCTGCTGGGCCAGGATGCGGATGCTCGCGCTACAGGTGTGACCGGTGGTCAGCACGGCGGCCTTGAGCCGGGCGGCCAGGTCGCAGGTCTCGTAGTAGGCGCAGTTGGCCTTGTCGTAGGAGTCGGTCATCTCCGCGAGGCCGACCCAGAGCGGGGCGGTGCGGCCGGTGATCGAGCTCTGCCCGAGCAGGCCCTTGACCAGCGGGCGGACCTTGGCCTGGAGCGCGGGGTACTGGAGGAAGCGGCCCAGTTCGCGGCCGGCGTTGGAGACCAGGTACCCCTGGTCGGTGCCGAGCGCGCCGAGGTTGGTGCCCGCGAAGGCGGACAGCGTGTCGGTGACGCTCGGGTCGGCCTGGACGGCGGCGACGAAGTCGGGTGACTGGTGGCCGCGCCAGAGCACGGTGTAGGTGGCGTTGACGGCGGCCAGCATGTACCAGGAGCTGTTGTACGCGCTGGTGTAGCCGGCGAGCAGCCGCTTGACGACGTCCAGGTAGCGGGCGTTCTCGCCGGAGCTGTCGATCAGGGTGACGGCCTCGGAGAGGGTCTGGCCGTTGGCGTCGGTGACGTCCCGGGAGTGCGGGGCGGCGAAGAAGCCGTCCAGGGCGGCCCGGATCGAGCCCTTCAGGGTGCTTCCGTACGGGCCGACGTCCGCGGCGTGGTACCACTGCACGAAGTAGCCGGCCCGCAGGTAGAGCACCAGTTGGGTGGCGGAGGTGCTGTTGTCGCCGGGGTAGCCGGCCGCGGTGTCGCGCAGCGCGTCCGCGACGCTGACCATCTGGGCCTCGCGGAAGGCGCCGGCGGCGTCCGGGCCGACGAGCTTGAACAGCGTGTTGACGCAGGCCACGTCCACGGACTTGATCTGCTGGACGAGGGCGGCGCCGGTACGGGTGGTGAAGTCGGCGACGTTGCAGGTGGCGGCTGCGGCGAGGCTACCGGCAGCGGGGGAAGCCGGCTTGTCGTAGTCGCGCCTCAGGGCGTCCTGGTCGGCCGGCAGCGGGGGGCGGTCACGCAGGTCGAGCACCTGGCCGGCGTGACTGTCCTCCCGCGCGGCGGTGCCGGTGGCGGGCTGGGGGGCCGCGCCGGTCGGCACCGAGGCGCCGGGGCCGCGGTCGGCCGGTCGGGCGGCGGCGGCCTGGCTCCTCGGCGCGGGGAAGCCGATGGCCAGACAGAGTGTCAACGCGAGTATCAGGAGCCTGAGGAGGTCCTTCGGAGTTCGAGCGGTTCGCACGTGGGGGTCTCCAGCCGGTCTTCGGCCGCGTGGGGGCGGCCCTGAGGGGTGAGGACCGATGCAGCAGAGCCGTATCCGCCTGGCTTTGACGTGCACACGGTGGGGGATGTGACATGTACCATTGCACGCGTCACACGTCACTGGGAAGACTCCTGCACTGCCCAATTCCCCGGCCGCCGATCCGGTCCCGGGGCCGACGCCCCTGCGGTGACCGGACGGTGACCAGGCGTCAGGTCACAGGCCGCCGCGCCGGAGAGCTCGACTCTCCGGCGCGGCGGCTCGGTTGTTCACCGTGCACCCGGGCGGCGCGGGGCGCGCGTCGCGCCCGGGTCGCCCGCGCGGCACCTACTTGCGCAGCAGCAGGATGACCCCGGCCGTGACCAGGCCGAGCGTCACCGCGGCCGCGCCGTACGCCAGTCGGTGGGCCCGCAGGCCGGGCAGGAAGCGATCGACGGCGAGGCGGCCGGGGCCGGTCAGCGTGAGCGCGCCGGCGGCGGCGGTGAGCAGCAGCTCGTACTCGACGCCCTTGGGCGCGAAGAACCCACCGCCCCAGGTGACGGCGAGGGCGTTGACCATGGTGCCGACGACGGCGGCCCCGCCAGCGGGGTGAGCAGGCCGACGGCCAGCGCGAGGCCGCCGAAGGTCTCGGTCAGGCCGGCCACCACCGCCATGGTCCGGCCGGCCGGGTAGCCACTCATGGTGAAGAACTGGCCGGTGCCGTCGATCCCGCCACCGCCGAACCAGCCGAGCAGCTTCTGACTGCCGTGCGCGGCCATCGTCAGTCCGAGCGCGAGGCGCAGCAGCAGCAGACCCGCGTCGTAGGCGTGCGGCGAGGCCGAGGGCGCGGCGGCCCTCCGGGCGCCGGCCGGGGTGGCCGGGGCGGGGACGGTCGGGGCGAGGGCGGGGGCGGTCGGGTTCGGCATACGCGTCTCCAGCGGTCATGGGTACGTGAGTACGGTTACAGCGCGAAGTGGTTCAAATTCGAACCACCATCTGACCGTACCTGCCAATTCGAATGTGAACAACTCTCGGCGTGTCGCGCGCGCCCGGCCGCGAACCGGGGCAGGGTGGAGGCATGTCTCACCGACGTGAACCAGAAGTCCTGGACCTGTACCGGAAGGCGCTTGAGGAGTTCGGCCGCCGGGTCCATCTGGTCGCCGCGCACCAGTGGGCCGCGCCGACCCCCTGCTCCGAGTGGTCGGTACGTGATCTCGTCAACCACGTCACCGCCGAACAGCTCTGGGTGCCCGAGCTGCTGATGGGCTCGACCATCGCCGAGGTCGACGGCCGCTTCGACGGCGACGTGCTGGGCGAGAACCCGGTCGCGGCCTGGGACGCGGCCGCCGGCGCGGCCCGCGAGGCCTTCGAGCTCCCCCGCGCGCTCGACCTCGTCGTCCACCTCTCCTACGGCGACACCTCCGGCCTGGTCTACTGCAACCAGATGGTCGCCGACGTCACCGTGCACAGCTGGGACCTGGCCCGGGGCGCCGGCGCCGACGGGCGGCTGCCGGCGGAGCTCGTGGACTTCACCCTGCGGGAGGTGAGCGCGTACGGCGAGGCGGCCACCGCCGCCGGACTCTTCGCACCACCGCTGGCCGTCCCCGCAGACGCCGCCCCGCAGACCCGGCTGCTCGCCCTCACCGGCCGGCGGGACGGGCCGTGACCCCGCGCCCTTGCCACACCCCCTTGCCCTGACCGGGCCGCGCACCGGCCGGACCGGTCCGTGACGCCGGATACTGGAAGGACCGGGGTGCGCGGTGCAGGCGCGCCTCCGGCGTACCGGTCCGACCGGGGCCGGTCGTAGCCGAGGGCTGAGCGAGGCGAGCCATGGGCCGGAAGGCAGAGGCGGACATCGTCGAGGAGCTGTCCACCGAGCACCGCGCGGTGGAGGAGTTGCTGGCGCGTGTCGAAGCGGCCTGGACGGGCCGGCAGGAGCCGGCCGACGGCGGCGACCGGCCGGTCGGCGCCGACAGCGGCGCGGGCGGTGGCGCCGACAGCGGCGCCGACAGCGGCGGGAGCGGCGGCCACGCGGCGGTCCTGGCGCGCGGAGCCCTGGTCGAGCAGCTCTCCGACCTGCTGCTGAGCCACTGCACCGCCGAGGAGGAGCACCTGTTCCCGGCCGTCCAGGAGCGGGTGCCCGACGGCGGCTCGATGGTCTTCACCAGCATCACCGACCACCTGGCGATCGGGCAGTACCTGTCCGACCTGGCCGGGCTGGCCCCCGAGGACCCGGCCTACCGGCCGCTCGTCGAGGACCTGGCCCGGGCCGTCCGCAACCACCTGGACATCGAGGAGCGGCGCCTGTTCCCCGCCGCCCGCAAGTCCCTGCCGCCCGCCGAGCTCGTCACCCTCGGAGAGGCCGTCCGCCGGGACCGCCGGGCCGAGACGGCGGGTGGCGCCGAGGGTTGACCGCAGAAGCCGCCGGCACCGGGCACCGGGCCGGCTCTACCGGTTGGGGCAGATCACCGCGAACCGGCCGCCCTCCGGGTCGCGCAGGCGCGCCACCCGGCCGTACGGGGAGTCGAAGGCGGCGCCCAGCACGCCGCCGCCCAGCCGCTCGGCGGTCTTGACCGCCGCGTCCGTGTCGGGCACCGAGAAGGAGACCTCCCAGTGCGGCGGGCCGCCCTCCGGGACTCCGGCGCGCAGCGCCGCGACGCTGCGGCCCTCCGCGAGCAGCACCACCCGCTCGTGCTCCCACCGCACCTCGAAGTGCGCGGGATCGCGGCCGTCCCAACGGAACACCTCGCCGTAGAACAGCGCGGCGGCGAACGGATCCGGGGTGCGCAGTTCGATCCAGACGGGGGCGCCGGGCACGTCCAGCACCCGGGCGGTGCCGGGCGGGCCCTCCCAGATGCCGAACACCGCGCCCATCGGGTCGGAGGCGAAGGCGACCCGGCCCTCGTCGAAGAGCAGCGGGCCGACGGCCAGCGTGCCGCCGCGCTCGCGTACGGCGTCGGCGGCCTGGTCGGCACTCTCGGTGCCGAAGTAGCAGGTCCAGGAGATCGGCAGGGCCAGGTCGCCGCTCGCCTCGCCGAGCCCGGCGACCGCCTCGTCCCCGGCCACCGCGTGCACATAGCGGCCCCAGCGGTCGGGGGCGGGCTCGAAGTCCCAGCCGAGCAGCTCACCGTAGAAGGCCTGCGCCTCGTCCAGGTCCCGGGCCATCAGGCTGACCCAGCACGGCGTGGCCGGCACGCAGCGCACCCTGGCGGTCTGGCTGACCATCGCGGTACCTCCTCGACACCGAGGCCGGGAGGCCCCCCGGCAGGGGCGGCCGACCGGTCGGCCGCCCAGCTCAGCCTAGGGTCAGCGGCGCGTCCAGGCGCGGTACGGCACGGCACCGGCGCGGCCCGGGTCGGCGCTCCCGCCGGTGCCGGGCGGGCCGGGGGCCGGCTTCGTCCGGCCGGACCGGCCGGGCGGCCGTCAGAGCCCGGGGAGCGTCCCGAACCCGCCGTGGCCCGCACCGGGGGCGGTGAGTGCGAGCCAGCCGTGGCCCCGGACGGGGGTGGCGGCGTCGATCCCGGAGGGGTCGATCGACAGGGACGCGGCCGCCTGGTTGACGCTCTGCACGCCGCGTGCGCCGGAGCCGCCGTCCTCGTCGTCGTAGTCCTCGTCGTCGTGATCCTCGTCCTCGTCGTCCATCAGCTCCACCTCCCAGGGCAGCGGCTCGCCCGTCCACGGCGGCTCGCTGTAGCGCCAGTAGCCGCGCCGGACGGCGCCCTGCTCGGCGACGGCCCACATCATCGCGTCGGCGTGCGGGTCCTGGTAGAAGACCTGGGCCTGACCGCAGGCCGCGCTGAGCCGCTCGATCGTGCCGTGCAAGTCCCACAGGGTCTCGCGCAGCGGGGTGTCCGCGTAGATCAGCCGCCACCCCGCGTACTCGGGGGTGACGAAGACACGGTGGACGCGCACGGAGCGGTCGCCGGGCCCGGGGACGAACTTCTCGTCATCGCGCTGGCACTCGTCGCCCAGGGCCACCGTCACCGGCACACGATCGTGCAGGCCGAGCACGTCGAAGGCCTTCTCGTAGGTCTCCCCGGGGACGGCCAGCCACCAGTGGTCGCCCAGGTCGGGCACCTCCTGGGCGCTGCGGATCCGCACCAGCCGCTGCACCGCGGCGCGATCGCGGGCCTCCAGGGCGTCGAGGCCGCCGGCCGCCAGCAGCGCCTCCAGCGCCCGCCGCCGCAGCCGCGCCGTCCCCGCCTCCCGCCGCAGCACCCGCAGCTGCGGGACGGCATCGGCGCCGAGCGCGGCCGGCTGCCCGGCTGCGAGTTGCCGCGGGTCGAGCCGTTCGAGTTCGGCGATCAGGGCATCGGTCTCGGTGTTCATGCCGCAGACCCTAGACGGGTGCACTGACACTCCCTCACCTGCCCCCGCCGGCCACACCCCGCGGCTGGGCCCGGGTCGCCCCGGCACCGTCAGGTCAGCACCAGCACCCAGAACAGGGCGAAGGGCACGACCACCGCGCCCGCCAGCAGGACCGCTCCCAGTCGGGCCCGCTCACGGGCGGCCCCCGGGCCCCGCGCCCGCCACCACCACACCGCGGTGGCCGCCGCCGCCAGCACGGCCCCCAGGGTGAGCACCTGGAGGGCGAGCCAGGCCACCGGACGGCCGGCCAGCACCGGCCCGGCGGTCAGCGCCAGCGTGACGTAGCCGAAGTAGCCCAGGAAGCCGAGCACCACCGTGAGGCCGCTGCCGGCCAGCCAGCGGGTGGCCCCGCTCGGCGGCGGTCCGCCCGGGCTGCGGCGCAGCCGCGTGAGCAGGCCCGCCGGCAGGTACGCGGCGGCGGTGACGGCCATCAGCAGCAGCGCCGCCGACTCGGAGCGGGTGGCGCGACGGCCCGCGAGCGGGGCGGCCTCCCTCGGGCGCGGTGCCCGGGCCGACGGGCCCGAGCGGAAGGCGCACCGGTGCCCGCACCCGTCCGGGGACGGGTCGACGGTCAGGTCTGCGAACGGATCTGCGGACAGGTGGCGGGGCCGGGGGTGCCGCCCTCTCGGCGGCTGTCCGCCGGGGGGCCGGCCCTCGACGAGCCCGCCCTGCTCCGCGCGCTCGGCCCGCTCCACTCGCCGGACCTCGGTCCGCCCCTCCGCCCGGATCTCCAGGCCTGTGCCGTGCCCTGCCCTGCACCCGCTGCGTAAGTCCACACCCCGTCCAATGCACCGCCCCGCCGGCCCGGCCATCGCCGCGCCCGCACCGTCACCCGACAGCCCCCGGAGGGCCACCACGAGTGACAGAAACCCATCGAAGCTTCATATGCCTTCCCCCGCCGCTCGCAAACCCCCGGGCCGCCGCGGGCTCGGCCCGCCCCCGCACGGCGGCGGCCCTGCCGGCCCCGGCTCCGCCCCCGAGCACCCGGAACCGCACCCGGAGTCCACCCTCACAACAATGTGACCCAGATCACATCGAAGTTTGAAATTCCGGGGAGCGGGTCCCCGTTTGGTCCTGTGTACGACAAACCGGGGAGGCTTTCCCCGGAACCGGAAGGGAGCAGGACCGTGAGCAGCACCACCGCCGCCGAGCCCCGCGCGCCCAAGCTGCGCGCGGACGCCACCCGCAACCGGGAGCGGATCATCGCGGCGGCGCGGGAGGTCTTCGTCGAGGTCGGGGCCGACGCCCCGCTGGACGAGATCGCCCGGCGCGCGGGCATCGGGAACGCGACGCTCTACCGCAACTTCCCGAACCGCGACGCGCTGATCCGCGAGGTGGCGCTGTTCGTGAAGGCCCGCATCCTGGCGCGGGCCGAGACGGCGATGGCCGAGCACCCGGACGCGTTCGACGCTCTCCAGAGCTTCGTCCACGGCGCGGCCGACGAACAGCTCGGCGCACTCTGCCCGGTCATCTCCGGGCGCTTCGACCACAACGACCCCGACCTGGCCGAGATCCGCGAGCGCCTGGTCGTCATCGTCACCGAGCTGATGGAACGGGCCCAGCGCTCGGGCGGCCTGCGCCCGGACGTCGCCCCCGGCGACATCTTCGTCGCCATCAGCCAGCTGACCCGCCCGCTGCCGGGCACCGCGTGCCTGGACCTCTCCGGGTTCGTCCACCGTCACCTGCAACTGTTCCTGGACGGTCTGCGGGCGCCGGCCCGATCGACCCTGCCCGGCCGGGCCCTGACCTTCGAGGACTTCCAGCAGCAGCACTGACACCGGCAGCACCGACACCTGGCGCACCACCGCCCCCGCGCCGGCCCGAGCGGCCGGCCGAAGCCAGCGCGCCCGTACGCCTCGCCTCGCCCGACCCGTCCGACACTCGCCCGCACGCCTCGCCCAGACACTCCCGGCCGCCAGCTCGGCCGGCCCCGCAGCCATCGCTTCGCGCACCGACTCCGCGGAGTCCCCCGCGTCCGGATGCCCCACACCCGCAAAGTGAGTACCTCCATGCCTGAAACAGCCCCGCAGCCCGATCCCCGGCGCTGGAAAGCCCTCATCTTCATCGGCCTCGCCCAGCTGATGGTCGTGCTGGACGCGACGATCGTGAACATCGCCCTGCCGTCGGCCCAGCGCGACCTGGGGATCACCGACGGCAACCGCCAGTGGGTCATCACCGCGTACGCCCTCGCCTTCGGCGGGCTGCTGCTGTTCGGCGGCCGGATCGCCGACCTCTGGGGCCGCAAGCGGACCTTCGTGGTCGGCCTGACCGGCTTCGCCCTCGCCTCCGCGCTCGGCGGCGCCGCCGCCAACACCGCGATGCTGCTCGGCGCCCGCGCTCTCCAGGGTGTCTTCGGCGCCCTCCTTGCCCCGGCCGCGCTGTCGCTGCTCGCGGTGATGTTCACCGAGGCCAAGGAGCGCGCCAAGGCGTTCGGCATCTACGGCGCGATCGCCGGCGGTGGCGGTGCGATCGGCCTGATCCTGGGCGGTCTGCTCACCGAGTACATGAACTGGCGCTGGACCTTCTTCGTCAACATCCCGTTCGCCGTGGTGGCGGCCGTCGGCGCCGTCCTGGTGATCCGCGAGCCCGCCCAGGGCCGCAACCGCGACCGGCTGGACATCCCCGGCGTCCTGCTGGTCACCACCGGCCTGGTCTCGCTGGTCTACGCCTTCACCCGCGCGGAGGCGGACGGCTGGTCGGCCCCGCTGACCATCGGCCTGTTCATCGCCGCCGGTGTGCTGCTCGCCGCGTTCGTCGTGGTCGAGCGGGTGGTCAAGGCCCCGCTGCTGCCGCTGCGGGTCATCCTGGACCGCAACCGCGGCGGGGTGTACCTGTCGCTCGGCCTGGCCGTGATCGGCATGTTCGGCCTGTTCCTGTTCCTGACGTACTACCTCCAGGTCGTGCTGCGGTACAGCCCGGTGCTGACCGGCGTCGCCTTCCTGCCGATGGTGGCCGGTATGATCACCGGCTCCACCCAGATCGGTGCCCGGCTGATGACCCGGGTCGCCCCGCGCTACCTGATGGCGCCCGGCTTCCTGCTCGCCTCGGCGGGCATGCTGATCCTCACCCAGATCAAGACGGACACCTCGTACCCGGCACTGATCCTGCCCGGCCTGGTCCTGATGGGCCTGGGCATGGGCACCGCCTTCATGCCGGCGATGAGCCTGGCCACGCACGGCGTCCAGCCGCGCGACGCCGGTGTCGCCTCCGCCATGGTGAACACCTCGCAGCAGGTCGGCGGCGCGATCGGCACCGCCCTGCTCAACACCATCGCGGCCAGCGCCACCACGGCGTACGCCGCCGCCCACCTGGCCGGGGCGAAGTCCCCGCAGGGCGTCCAGCTGCTCCAGCTGGAGTCGATGGTGCACGGATTCTCGACGGCCATCTGGTGGTCGTTCGGCATCCTGGTGGCGGCCGCCGCCATCGCCTTCACCCTGATCAACACCGGTCACCAGGGCGGCGCCCCGGCCGGCGAGGGTGCGCAGGACGCGGACAGCAACGCCGTCCCGGTGCTGGTGCACTGACACCGGCCGATCCCGCGGTGTGCACAATGGCCGGGTGGATCTCCAGGACCAGCTGACCCAGGCCATGGAAGCGGCCCGTCCGGTGCTCGGCACCGGGCGGGTCGCCGACTACATCCCGGCGCTCGCCGCCGCCGACCCGGACGCCTTCGGGCTGGCGCTGGCCACCGTCGACGGCGAGGTGCACGGCGTCGGGGACTGGGAGCGCCCGTTCTCCGTCCAGAGCATCTCCAAGCTCTTCACGCTCGCCCTCTCGCTGGCCGTCGGCGGGGACGACCTCTGGCTGCGGGTGGGCCGCGAGCCCTCGGGCAGCCCGTTCAACTCGCTGGTCCAGCTGGAGAGCGAGCACGGGATCCCACGCAACCCGTTCATCAACGCGGGCGCCATCGTGGTCACCGACAGGCTGCACAGCCTCACCGGCGACGCCCGGGCCGCCGTCCGGGACTTCCTGCGCGCGGAGTCGGGCAACCCGCTGCTGGACAGCGACTCGGTGGTCGCGGCCTCCGAGGCCGAGCACGGCGACCGCAACGCTGCGCTGGCGCACTTCATCGCCAGCTACGGCAACCTGGAGAACCCGGTCCAGACCGTGCTCCAGCACTACTACGACCACTGCGCGCTCACCGCCAGCTGCCGGGACCTGGCGCTGGCCGGCCTCTTCCTGGCCCGGCACGGGCTGCGCGCCGACGGCTCCCGGCTGCTGACCCGCAGCGAGGCCAAGCGCATCAACGCCGTCCTGCTCACCTGCGGCACCTACGACGCGGCCGGCCAGTTCGCGTACCGGGTCGGGCTGCCCGGGAAGAGCGGTGTCGGCGGCGGGATCCTGGCCGTCGTGCCCGGCCGGGGCACCCTCTGCGCCTGGAGCCCGGCACTGGATCCGGCCGGCAACTCCGTCGGTGCCGTCGCCGCACTGGACGCCTTCACCACGGCCACCGGCTGGTCGGTGTTCTGAGCCACGCCCCGGAGCCCGCGAGGCCCGCGAGGCCCGCGAGGCCCGCGAGCCCCCCCGGGCGGTCCGAGCTGCCCGAGCTGCCCGAGCTGCCCGGGCCGGCTGTCGGTGCCGGCGGGGATCATCGCCACCACGCCGACCTGGGAAGACTTCTGGACCCTGATCGACCTGCTCGGTGATCCGGCCGACTGCGCGTACGCCGAGCCACTGGCCGAGGCCCTCGCCGGGCTGCCGCCGGCGGCCATCACCGGCTTCGCCGAGCGACCGGCCCGCGCCAGCCCCGACGGGTGGCCGCCGCTGCGGCCCTGACCCCCTCAGCACCCGGGGGCCCCGGGGCAACGGGGACCGATCCGGCCGAAGGGGCCACCCCGGGGCGAAAACGGGGAGTGCACCCCGCTACTGTATGGGGCGCGGCAGGAAACGGGGGCTGCTCCCCGCTTCCGCCGCCCCATCGTCCCTGCTCGACAGAGGTGTGTGGCACATGACCCGGAATCAGACGCCCGGCCGCGGCCGGCGGGCGGCGGACTGGGCGGACGGCCGGCTGGGGATCCACTCCCTCGCCCGGGCCAACCTGCGCAAGATCTTCCCGGACCACTGGTCCTTCATGCTCGGCGAGATCTGCCTCTACACGTTCGTCATCATCATCCTGACGGGCGTCTACCTGACGCTCTTCTTCAAGCCCAGCATGGGCGAGGTCGTCTACGACGGCGCCTACACGCCACTGCGCGGGATCCGGATGTCGGAGGCCTACGCCTCCACGATGGACATCAGCTTCGAGATCCGCGGCGGCCTGCTGATCCGTCAGATCCACCACTGGGCCGCGCTGGTCTTCATCGCCGCGATGCTCGTGCACATGATGCGCGTGTTCTTCACCGGCGCGTTCCGCAAGCCGCGCGAGGTCAACTGGGTCTTCGGCTTCCTGCTGTTCTTCCTGGGCCTGACGGACGGCTTCTTCGGCTACTCGCTGCCCGACGACCTGCTCTCCGGCACCGGGATCCGCTTCCTGGAGGGCGTACTGCTGGCCGTGCCGCTGGTCGGCACCTACCTCCAGATGTTCCTGTTCGGCGGCGAGTTCCCCGGCACCGACATCGTGCCGCGGTTCTTCACCATCCACGTGCTGCTGATCCCCGGAATCATGGTCGGCCTGCTCGCGGCGCACCTGATCCTGGTCTTCTACCACAAGCACACCCAGTGGGCCGGGCCCGGCCGCACCGAGAAGAACGTCGTCGGCATGCCGCTGATGCCGGTCTACATGGCCAAGGCCGGCGGCTTCTTCTTCCTGGTCTTCGGGGTCATCGCACTGATGTCGGCGATCGCCACCATCAACCCGATCTGGGCGTACGGCCCGTACCGCCCCGACCAGGTGTCCACGGACGCCCAGCCGGACTGGTACATGGGCTTCGCCGAGGGCCTGGTGCGCGTCATGCCGGGCTGGGAGGTCCGGGCCTGGGGTCACACCCTCAACCTGGGCGTGCTGATCCCGATCACGCTCTTCCCGGTGATCCTGGGTGCGATCGCGGTCTACCCGTTCACCGAGTCGTGGGTCACCGACGACAAGCGCGAGCAGCACCTGCTGGACCGCCCGCGCAACGCCCCGGTACGCACCGCGCTCGGCGCGGCCTGGATCAGCCTCTACCTGGTGGCACTGGTCGGCGGCGGCAACGACCTGTTCGCCACCCATCTGCACCTGTCGCTGAACGCGATCACCTACTTCGTCCGGGTCGGCCTGTTCGTGGTGCCGGTGCTGGTCTTCGTGATCACCAAGCGCTGGTGCCTGGGCCTCCAGCGGCGCGACAGGGACAAGGTGTTGCACGGTCGCGAGACCGGCGTCATCAGGCGCCTGCCGCACGGTGAGTTCGTCGAGGTGCACGCCCGACTCCCGCAGGAGAAGCTGTTCGAGCTCACCGCACACGAGCAGCCTCAGCCGATCGAGCTGCCGGCCGAGGTGGACGAGAACGGCGTCGCCCGGCGGGCCGGACTCCTGGACCGCACCCGCACCAGGCTCTCCCGGGGCTTCTACGGCGAAGGCGCCCGGATCCCCAAGCCCACCGCCGAGGAGCACCGCGAGATCACCAGCGGCCACGGCGGGCACTGACCCGCCCGCCGCCGGCCGGCAAACAGCCCCAGGTATCAGCCCCAGGTATCAGGAGGACTCCGTGCACGAGGACCACACCGAGCAGCTCGCCGCCGGCAGGTACCTGCTGCTCACCACCTTCGGCGAGGACGGCACCCCGGTACGCACACCGATCTGGGTGGTCCAGGACGGCGGCGCGCTCGGCGTCTGGACGCCCGCCGACTCCTGGCCGGCCCGGCGGATCCGGCGCAGCCCCCGCGTACTGGTCGGCCCCTGTGACGCACGCGGCAACCCGACCGGTGGGCAGCTCCCGGCCCGGGCGGCACTCTGCGACCCGGACGCCACCGCCCAGTACCGGACCTCGCTGATCAACAAGTACGGCATGCCCGCCCTGCTCACCCTCGCCCGCAGCCGCCTGCGGTGCGGGCTGGCCGGCACGGTCGGCATCCGGATCACGCTCGACGAGCGCGCACCGCTGCTGATCGGCGCGCCCTGGCAACCGCCCGGCACGTACAGCCTCAACTGACCCACGGCACGTCCCGGGCCGACGCCCGCCGCCCACCGGTCGGCGGGCTCGGCCCGCGCCCGCGTTGCCGGGCGCGGGCCGCGTTACCGCGCTCCGTCCCAGTCCGCGTCCGCGTCGGGTCAGCCGGCCCGGTCCGCGCCGCCGCGCCCCTCCCCGGTCCCCGGCTCGGCGGCCCCCGACCCGGCGACTCCCGGCTCGCACTCCTCACGGCCGGTGTCGGTGTGCACGACCCGGACCGCCCGCTCGGGGCCGCCGGGCACCGCCCGCTGGGGCCGGCCGCAGCGGGGGCAGGTCAGGGGGATGGGTGACATCGCTCCTCCGATCCGGGGGTCGCGTCCCGCTCGCGCCGTGCGCCGAGCCCGGCGAACCCCGCGCGTGGCCGTACGGTCGCCTCACGGCCGTACGGCCACCTCAGTCGTGCGGTCACATCAGCGGGTGTGTCGGGAGCGGAGTGACCTCCTGGATCTCACTGTGCGCCTTGGTCAGCAACTGCGACGCGAGGTCGTTCAGGGCCCGCGCGGCCGCGATCTCCTCGCCCACCCGCAACTGCTCCGGATCCGAGGGGTGGCGGCTGGTGTAGCCGTGCGCCCGGATCTCGCTTCCGTCGCCGAGCCGGAGCAGGGCGGCTGCCGCGGTCCTGGCGCCCTCCTCGCGGAATTCCATCTCGATGTGCCAACCCACCAGAGTCTGCATGACGGATCACCTCCAGCTGTACCACCTCCAGAGTGCGCCGGGCGGGCGGCGAACACCAGGCAGGCCGGCACGGCAGGCTCCCGCGCGCACCGCCGGCGACGCCGCGGGCGCAGTCGGCAGTATCCCCAGAATCGACTTGAACGCGTTCAAACCCTGTCGTAGAGTCTGCTCCGCCAGGATTTTGAACACGTTCAGATGAAGGTCGTGACACCCGTGCCCCCGGTGCCGCTCATCCGCCCCAACCTCAGCGCCCACCGGGCCGTGACCGCCGGGAGACTGCCGTGACGATCCTGGTGAACCTCATCGTCATGCTCGGCATGTCCACCGTGATACCCGTCGGCCTGACCCTGATCGACGGCCCCGGCCTCGCCCCGCTGCGCCGCTGCTGGCCGGCCGCCGCCGTGCCGGGCGCCGTCGCCCTGTGGCTGCCACGCGGCCCGGGCGCCACCGCCCTCGCCGCGGCCTACGCGCTCACCACCCTCGTCCTCGCCGCCCAGGCGCCGCGCCGGCTGCTGCGGACCCGCTCACTCGCGCCGCGCGAGATCGCGGTGCTCACCGCCCTCGCCGCGCCGTCGGTCGCCGGGCTCGCCCTGGTCGCCGAACGCTCGGGCCACCGGCTGTTCGGCTTCGACCTGGACATCCTGGCGCTGACCGTCCCGCACTTCCACTACGCGGGCTTCACCGCCGCCCTGGTCGCCGGCCTCGTCTGCCGGGCCGCACCCGGCCGGCCCGCCGCCCGGTACGCCGCGCTCAGCGTGCCGCTGGGCACCCTGCTGGTACTCGCCGGCTACTTCGTCGACGACTGGGCCGAACTGCTCGGCGCCGTCGTCCTCACCGCCGGCATGTGGCTGGTCGGCCTGCTGACCTGGCGCGACCTGCGCACCCGCAGCGGCGACCGGACCACCGCCGGCCTGCTCGCGGTGTCGGCCGCCGTCCTGGCCGCCACCATGCTGCTCGCCCTCTGGTGGGCCCTCGGCGAGGCCTCCGGCCTGCCGCACCCCACCCTCACCTGGATGGCCGCCACCCACGGGCTGGGCAACGCGCTCGGCTTCGCGCTCTGCTCGCTGCTCGCCTGGCGCCGGCTCAAGGACACCACGGAGATCCCCGCATGAGAATCCTCAACTACCCCGAGGTGGGCGCCAGCATCGCCCCTGTCCCGCTGTCCGGCGGGTACCACCACCTCCGCCACCGCGCGCTGATCGGCCACGGCCGCGACACCCTGGAGGCCGCCGGCGCGGCCCTCACCGAGTGGCGGATGCACCGTGCGGCAGGCGTCCGGATCCGCACGCGGGCGGACCGGGCGGCGCCGGGAGCTGCCGTCGAGTGCGCGATCGGCGCCGGGCCCCTGCGCATCGGCGCCCCGTGCGAGGTGGTCTGGGTGGCGTACGAGGGCGACCGGATAGGCTTCGCGTACGGAACCCGGCGCGGGCACCTGGCCTGCGGCGAGGAGTCCTTCGTGGTGGAGCTCGGCGCCGACCGGGCAGTCTGGTTCACCGTCACCGCCTTCAGCCGCGCCGACCGCTGGTTCACCCGCGCCGCCGGCCCGCTGCTGCCGCTGGCCCAGCGCGCCTTCGCCCGCCGCTGCGGCCGCGTCCTGGCCAGCATCGCCACCACCGCCACCACCCGCTGACCCCGGTTCTTGCCCACCGACCCGTTGCCCACCACCCCCACCGCCGGCCGGCCCGGCCGCGCTCGCTGACGCCGGCCGTGGCCTCCCGGCCGTGCCGGGTCGTGCTCCTCTCGCCGCAGGTGAGCACGGGCCGCCGGCACGCCCACCGGTCGGCACCGGAGTGGGGAGTCGGCCGGTCCGACTTCCCACTCCGCCGCGCCGTACGTACGCGCGCGGCCGCCGATGCCCGGCCCGGTGGAGCTGCGTGCGACGTGCCCCCGACGGCGGGCCGCGGCCCCGGCGGAAATGGCGGTGCGCGCCCCGGGCGGTGTCCGCCAGACTCGGGGGGTGATCCTCATTCAGCCCGTGCTCGAAATCTACGTACCGGACGACTTCGCGCTCTGGCCGGTCGCCGCGCTGGCCCCGTTCAGCCTGCTCGCGCTCGGTGGCGGGCTGAGCCCCGAGGAGGTCGGCTCGGTGATGGCCAGTCTGGGCCACATCAACCGGGACACCTCGGACGACGCCGAACCCGTGGGCGATCCGCTGGACCTGTTCCTCGGCGCCCTGCTGGACCCGGAGGACGTCACGGGCAGCGGCGGCCTGCGGATCGAGGACACCGTCACCGGTACGGTCCTGCGACCCGGATGCTGCTGCGACCTGAACGACTGGCGGGAGTGGCTGGAGCTCGGCGCCGACGGGATCTGGCTCGGCCACGACCCGTGGCCCGTCGCCGAACGGCTCGGCGACACCGTCCGGCTGGTGCCCGACCAGGGGAACCCCGGCCCGGTGATCGAGCTTCCGGCCGCCGAGCTGGGCCGGCTGCTGCGCGGCGTCCAACGCGACCTCGCCGGCCTGCTGCGGCTGGTCGACGGCTGGGCCGGGGCCGTCGCCCCGGGCCGGGCGCCGGCCCTGCTCAGGACGATCGACACCGCGTTGAAGATCACTCCGGCGGTGGCGCCGGACCACGCCGCCGGGTGAGCGGCCGCCGGATCCCGTCCGGCCCGCCGGGCCGCCCACCGCCCGAGTCCCGGGGGGAACGCGCGGACACGGGGCCGGCCGACCCCGACCACCAGGGCCCCAACCGCCCCTCCCGTGAGCACTGTTAGCATCGTCCGCCTACCGACGGAAACGCCACTAGGGGGAATTGGTGTCCGACTTCACGGTTGACGTGGACTTTCTCGCGAAACTCTCCAAAGACCTGCAGGGCTGCGCCAGCGAGCTGGAAGAGGGCCTGAAGGCACTGAAGGACGTGGGCCCGACCGGCCTCGGCTTCGACTTCCTGGACGACTCCTGCGCCCACTTCCAGGACAAGTGGGAGTACGGCCTGAAGAAGGTCCACGAGTGCGTCAAGGTCCTGCACGAGGGGCTGGACCAGGTGCAGCAGAACTACGCCGGGACAGAGCAGGGCCTCACCAAAGCCATGAGCGGAGGCAACTGATGGCCACGAACACCCAGGACTGGCCGGGCATCGGCCACAACCCCGCACCGGGCGAGCCGGGCGCGGTCTCCGGCCTCAGCACCAGCCTTCGCCGGGTCTCGCAGCACCTGGTCGAGGTGCACACCGTACTCACCCAGCTCTCGAACGGCCAGGGGCAGTGGACGGGCGAGGCGGCCAACGCCTTCACGGGCAAGCTCGGTAAGCTTCCCGGCTACCTGCGGGACGCCTCGGACTCGATCACCGAGGCCTACCAGGCCCTCGACGTCTGGTACCGCTCGCTCGGCGAGCACCAGCCGAAGGCCCGAGACCTGGAGCGCCAGGCCCGATCCGCCCGCGAGCACAAGGAGCAGGCCGAGGCCGCCCACCGGAGCGCGGCCGGCGCCGCCGACCTCCAGCTCGCCGGCAAGCACTACCCGGACGACGCGAGCCTGGCCGACGCCAAGCGCCGCTACGACGCGGCCAGGACCCAACTCGACGCCGCCGCCCGTACGGTCGACAGCGCCGCCACGGAGCTGGACGACGTCCTGCGCCGGGCGCACGAGTTGGGCGACACCCACAAGTCCGACGCCCGCCAGGCGTCCACCCGGATCCGCCAGGCCGCCGACAGCAAGGCACCGCCGGAGCCCGGCATGTTCAGCAAGATCGGCTCCTGGATCAAGGCGCACGGCGCCGACATGCTCACGGTGGCCGCATCGGTGGCCGGCGTCGCGGCCATCTTCTTCCCGCCGCTCGCCCTCGCCGCCATCGCGCTGAGCGCGGGAGCGTTCGCCGCGCACGTGGCCACGTACGGCGCGTCCGGGCTCTGGCCGCCGAGCTCCAAGAACGTCGGCAACTACCTGACCCTGGGCGGAGACCTGCTCGGCGCGATTCCCGGGGTCGGCGTCGCCGCCAAGGGCATCGGTGTGGCCGGCCGCACCGCCCGGGCGACCGAGGGCGTCGGCGCGGGGATCCGGGCCGGCGCCAAGGCGGGCGCCACCGAGGTACGGGCAGGTGCCCGCGCCATCGACCCGGCGAACCCGATCTTCACCACCGCGATCGAGAAGCCGGCCATGAAGCTCGGTCTCTCCAAGGCGGCGGCCATGAACGTCTCCGACGGGGTGCAGGCGGCCACGACCCTGGGCCTGGCCGCCCCCACCGCCTACTCGCTGACCCAGAACAACCCGAGCGACGGGCTGACCAGCTCCGTGAACTACACCACCGGGGCCGGCAACGTCCTCGGCGGAGCGGGCATGGCCAGGGGCGGCGGCAAGGCCGGAGTCGCGGGCAGCCTGCTCGCCCTCGGCAGCGCCTTCGGACTCGGCAACTGGGGGGTGGCCCATGGCCACTGAGACCTCACAGGCACCCGGCCCCTCGCTCTGGCTCGCCCTGCCGGCCGGCTTCATCCGCATCGACCTGGACGAGGACCCGGGCGACCGGATGGAGCGGATGGCCGCGGGGCTGCACGCCCTGTTCCCCGACGCCCTCCCGGAGCAGAAGCTGAGCCTCGTCCTGGCGGGTGAGACGGCTCTGCAGTCCCACCTGCGCGAGGGCGCGGTCCATGTGTCGAGCTGCCTCTACGTGGCCGGGGACGGCGAGCCGATCCAGGGCACCTTCGCCCTCTTCGTCCGGCCCGAGGAGATCGGCGACCTCGCCACCTACCCTCAGCGCGCTGCGGAGCAACTCGCCGCCGCCTGGCCGGAGGCCGAGGCCGGCGTTCTGGGCCTGCCGTACGGCCGGGCCGCCGTCGCCACCCGCGACAAGGCGGTCCCCGTCCCCGGAGCGATCTACGGCGTGGCCGAGGACACGGCCACCGTCGTGCGGCAGATCGAACTGCTGATCCCGCACCCCTCGGGCCGTCACGTGGTGGCAGCCGTGTTCAGCACCGAACACCTGGAGCACTGGTCCGAGTGGCTGCCGATCGTGGCGACGGCGATGGACGGCATCTCCTTCCTCCCCCCTGCGACCGATCCGGCTGACGAGGGACCGTCCGAGCAGTGGACCAGCGTCCGGCGGGCGTTCGGATGAGTGCGCCCGTCACGACCCGCTGCCGCTGCCGTGAAGGGAGGCGGCCACCGTGCTGACACCGCCCCGGGCTGCCGCCGGTGGCGGGGCGGCCGGCGGGGCACCGCGGAGGCGCGGCGAGGGCTCGGCCGGCCTGACCTCGGCCCTCGCCGTGTTCGCGGTGGGCGGGCTCTTCGGGCTCGTCTTCGCCAACGCGTACCTCGGCGGGCTCGCCGGCTTCGGCCTGGGCGCCCTGTACGCGGTCGTGCTGTCGGCCGGCCTCGTCGTGGCGGCCGGAGCCGAGACCGGGTGCTGGACGGCCTTCCTCGTGCTGATCGCCGCACTGATCGCCGCCGCGGCGGGCAGCTCGGCCAGGGAGGACCTGATCCTGCTCTCCGGGCGTACGGTGACCGCCACGGTGGTCGGTAAGAGCATGGGCCCGGTCTCCAAGGGACACGCCGACTGGTACTACACCCTGCGCGGGCCCGACGGCACGACCGTGCCCGGCGGAAGGCTCAAGCTGTCCGAGGACGGCCTCGCCACCGGCGATCAGGTGACCGTACGCGAGGACCCCGCCGGCCGGGCGACGCCGAACGCTCCGGACAGGGTGAACCCCGACGGCAGCCTCTGGACCGCAGCGGGACTCTCCGGCGCGATCGCGCTCGCGGTACTGTACGCCGGCCTCACCCGCCGCAGGGCTCTGCGGGCCGGCGCCGGCCCGCCCCCGGAGGGTCACAACTAGGGCTGCCCGCCGGGGCGCAGCGGATCTCGCGCTGCGCCCCGGCGGGCGGACACCCGGGCCGGGCGACACCTGGTCACGCCTGGTCAGGGAGACGCCTGGTCAGGGCCCCGCCGTTCAGGCCTGGGCCTGGGCCTGGACGGGGACGCTGACCAGCACCTGGCGACCGTCCAGGGTGCGGACCTCGAAGTGGTCGATGTCCTTGAGCTGGAGGCCGGCCCCGCCACCGGTGCGCAGGGCGTCGGGCGCCTGGGCGGTGCCGTACCCGGTGTCGGGGACGGTCCAGGTGGTGACGGTCTGCCGCTCCCCGCTGCGCGAGACGGCGACCAGGTCGCAGCTCAGCGGGCCCCGGACGTTGGAGAGTTCGAGGCTGACCTGACTCCCCCACTGCTTGCCCGCGACCCCCACGGTCGCCCGCGCACCGCTCAGCGGGTCGGTGGCGGTGAACTGCTGCGCGACCGACGTCGTCGCGGCTCCGTGGTCGGCGCTGACCACGGCGACGGTGACGGCCGGCCCGCCGACCACCAGCACGGCTGCCGCCGCGACCAGCACCAGCCGACGGGTACGGCCGCGCCGCCGGGTGGCGGCGACCTCGCCGACCAGCCGGCCGAGCAGGTCCTCGCTCACCCTGGGCGCCGGATCGGCCGGGTCCACGGCGTCCGGCCCTCCGGCGGACAGGTACTCGGCCAGGATCGGCTCCAGTCCGCCGAGCTCCTCGACCTGCTGCGCGCACTGCGCGCAGCCGGCCAGGTGGCGTTCGAAGGCACTGCGCTCGGGCTCGTCGAGCACGCCGAGGACGTAGGCACCGACGTCGACGTGATCTTCCCTTGGCGACGTCACGATGTCACTCCTCGTTCCTCGAGCGCCAGCTTCAACGAGCGCAGCGCGTAGAAGACCCGGGACCGCACCGTGCCCGCGGGGACGCCGAGTTCGACCGCCGCCTCGTTGACCGTACGGCCCTTGAGATACGTCTCGACGATAACCGCACGGTGGGCCTCGGTCAGGTCGTCGAGCGCTTCGGAGATCGTCATCAGCCTCAGCGCCTTGTCGAGCTCGTCCTCGGCCGGCAGCAGCTCCAGTGGCGAGGCGTCCACCTCGCGTGGGCGGGCCTGGATGCTGCGGTGGTTATCGATCACGATCCGCCGGGCGACCGTCACCAGCCAGGGGCGCAGCGAGCCCGCCGTCACGTCCAGCCGGTGGATGTTGCGCCAGGCCCGGACCAGCGTCTCCTGGACGATGTCCTCGGCCCGCTGGCGGTCTCCCGCCACCAGGCGCAGCACGAAGCCGAACAGCGGGCCGGCGTGCTCCTGGTAGAGCGTGCGCATCAGCTCCTCGTCGGGTGTGGTGCCGTACGACGGCCCGCCCGCGGCGCCGCCACCGCCGCCGCGGGAGTGCTGTTCGGTCACGGCGCTATCCTTGCGCACCCGTACCTCCGGGTCGAGAGACTCGCTCGGCCACTCGACGGTCTTCGTCATCCGTCACGCCCGGCCGGGCCGTACGTGCCACCGGTGGTGGCCACCTGCCGTACTCGGTCAGTAGCCGTAGCCGCCGGAGCTCGGGGACTGCGAGGGGGTGGCCGGCTTGCCGGCCGGCGGCTGCGAGGGCGTGGTGGCGCCGGCGCCGGCCTTCTTGCCGTCCGGCGTGACGACGAACCAGGTGCCGCCGACGCCCTGGCCCTTGGTCTCGCCGGGCTTGGTGTCGGGGGCGTAGCGGTAGAGCGGCCAGCCGTTGAGGGTGAGCTGCTGGCTGCCGTCGGCCCTCGTCACGGTGCCGACCAGCTTGCTGTCGATGCCCTTGACGGAGGTGTCGCCGCCGGCCGGCACGGGCGGCCAGGTGGTGGCGCAGGCGCCGTTGCAGTTGGACATGGACGGGCTGGCGGTGTCCTTGTCGAAGCGGTACAGGGTCAGGCCCGCGCTGTCGGTGACGATGGCGCCGAGCTTGGGGTCGGTGGCCGCCTGGAGGGCGGCCGCGCCCGCCTGGGCGCCGGCGGAGCCGGTCGACGGGCTCGTTGGCGCGGGGCTGGCCGGCGCGGTCGCCGCAGCGGTGGGCGACTGGCCCGAGCCCGCGGAGGAGGAGCCGGAGCCGGAGGAGCCACAGGCGGTCACCAGGGCGATCGAGGTCAGGCCGGAGGCGGCCAGCAGAGCGATCCGGTTGTACTTGCGCATGATCGTGTCCCCAGAGGCATGCTGATCGGAACCGCCGGGTGGGTCCCGCCGGCCGGGGCGCCTTCCCCGCGCCCGCACCCTCCAGTACGGACGCCGGCGCGGAGGTACTCAACCGTCGTCCAAGATTCTTCGGAATTCTTTCCGGGACACCTTCTCGGGCCGCCCGCCCGGCCCGGGAAGGGGGTGGAATAGCGGGGGTGACGCGGGGGTTGACGCGTGCGGACGGCCTCGGATCCAACCTCGAAGGGCAGGAACCCTGATATGAGCACGGTCGTGCTGACCAAGGACAACTTCGACGAGGTGGTCCCCGGCCCGGCGGGCAAGGACTTCGTCTTCATCGACTTCTGGGCGGCCTGGTGCGGGCCATGCCGCCAGTTCGCCCCGGTGTACGAGAAGGCCGCCGAGCGCCACCCCGACCTGGTCTTCGCCAAGGTGGACACGGAGGCGGAGCAGGAGCTGGCGGCCGCCTTCGGCATCCAGTCGATCCCGACGCTGGCGATCATCCGGGAGGGCGTGCTGGTGTTCTCGCAGCCCGGTGCCCTGCCGGAGGCCGTGCTGGAGGACTTGATCGGCAAGGCCCGCGAGCTGGACATGGCCGAGGTGAAGCGCAAGGCCGCGGAGTCCGCGGCCGCAGCCGACCCGGCGTGAGCCGGGCGGCCTGAGCCCGGCGCGGGCCGGGCCGACCGCAGGACCAGCCGGGCCCGCCCGCGATGCGCCGGGTGGCGCACGGACGCCTCCCGCACGAGACGGGCGCCGGGTCAGGCCCGGTCGATCGCCATCTCGATCTCCCGGCGGTCGGCATCCCCCGGGACGGGCTCCGAGTGCCCGGTACGCCGGAAGCCGGCCTTGCGGTAGAAGGCCTGGGCGCGCGCGTTGTCCTCGTGCACATAGAGCCGCACCCGCTCGATGCGTGGCTCGGGCAGCTCCCAGGACCACTGCCGGGCGGCCCCGAAGAGCGCCTCGGCGATGCCGGAGCCACGCGCCTCCGGGCGGACGAAGACGCCCACGACGTGGGTCTGCGCAGCATTCGGGACACCCCCGAACGAGGCTGCGACACCGGCCGGCTCCACCAGCACGCTGAGGGTGCCGACCCAGCGCCCGCCGGCGTCGTCCGCGTCCTGCGCGATGAACTGCCGGACGCTCTTCCCCTCCGCGGCGGCCGCCACCCGCTGCTGCCAGAACTCGTCCGGTCTCGCGACGGCCTGCTCGTACGTGTCCAGGAAGGCGATGGCGGCGGCCGGATCCTGAAGGGCGGCCAGCCGGATCTCCTTGGCCCTGGGCCACTCCTCGTGGCGCACGGCCCTGATGGTGTAGGTCATCGCCCGATCTTCGCACCAGGCCCGGGCCGCGCCGCAAGGCAATTTCGCCTCCCGCAGCGGCCTACGGGCCCGAGCAGGCGACGCGCCGGGGCGGCCGACGACCGGCGGGGTCAGAGCCGGGCCGCGAGCCCGTCCACCAGCAGGCGCAGCGCGAGTTCGAAGCCCCGCTCGTCGAGCCCGCCAGGACCGCCGCCACGCGCCGCGGAGGCCTCCAGGGCGCCGGCCAGCGCCGGGTGGCTCGGGCGGTACTCGGCCGGCCTGCGGGTGAAGCCGGCGGTGAAGGTCTCCAGGGCCGAGCCGAGTACCAGGTGGTCGAGCGGTCACCGCGTGTCTGATGGCCTCCCAGGGCGGCGCCGCCCTCGGGCTGTACTCGCTCGCCCGGGACGGCGTCTCCCCGTTCTCCGACCAGGTCCGCAAGGTCAACGAGCACCGGGCGCCGATCGGCGGCCCGGTGGCCGCGACCCTGGTCAGCGGCGCCGCGCTGCCCCTGGGCCTGGAGTCCACCGCGATCGGCAGCCTGATCACCTTCGGCACCGCCGCCACCTTCCTGCCGTTCTTCCTGCCGTTCTTCCTGCTCAGCCTGGCCGCCCTGACCGCCCGGCTGCGGGGCACCTGGCGCCCGTCCGGCCAGGTCTCGTACGGCCGGGCCGGCACCGCGCTGAACGCCCTCGCGGTGCTCTGGACCGGCCTGGAGGTGATCAACATCTGCTGGCCGCGCGCCATCCTCGCCCCGCCCGGCGCCCCCTGGTACCAGGTGTGGGCCGCGCTGCTCGGCGTCGGCATCGTCACCCTTCTGGGCCTGGGATACCTGCTCGTCCGCCGCCCGCAGCGACACATGCGCGACCACCCCGCCGCCGAGCGCCCCGACACCGGCGAACTGGCCCCGGCCGTCCTCTGAGCCGTACCGCCTCGGCCCCCGGCCCGGGTGACATCGCCCGACACGGCTTCGAGAGCCCGCGCACGGCCGCCGCACGACCGTGACAATGGCACCGATGCCGGATCCGGAGCCGTACCGGGCGAGGCCCGCGGTACCGCGGCGCACCGGCAGCACAGCGATCGACAGGGACACCCATGGCGGAGCAGCAGCCGGTGGCCGAGCTCGACCCCCGGTACAGCGACGGCAACACCTCTCCGACCGGCTGGCCGGAGGCCCGTGACAGGCTGGTGGGCGCGGAGCTCTACTGGCTCTCCACCGTCCGCCCCGGCGGCCGCCCGCACGTCACACCGCTGATCGCGGTGTGGGTGGACGGCGCGCTGCACTTCTGCACCGGCCCCGGCGAACGCAAGGCCAGGAACCTGGCGCACAACCCGCACTGTGTGCTGACCACCGGCACCCCGACCCTCTTCGAGGGCCTGGACGTGGTGGTGGAGGGCGACGCCGTCCGGGTCCGCGGCGACGATGCGCTGCGCCCGGTCGCCGACGCCTTCGAGCGCAAGTACGGCAGCGACTGGCACTTCGACGTCCGCGACGGCGCCTTCATCGGCCAGGGCGGCGAGGCCCTGGCCTTCCGGGTGGATCCGGCGACGGCCTTCGGCTTCCGCAAGGGCGACGGCGAGTACAGCCAGACCCGCTGGCGCTTCACCGCCGAGGGCTGACCACACGGGACGGGCTGTCCGTCCGCGCGCAGGACCGGCCGTCCGCTCGGAACCGCCTGATCGCCCGGGACGCAGGCGCGAGCCGCTGCCCGGAGCCGCCTGTGCGCGCACCCGATCAGCGTGTTCACCTGCGCGAACCGCCGCACCCGGCAGAGGATGGGCCCGTCGCCGGTGATCCCCTCCGGCGTGGCAGCCGACCGAGAGCGAGGGCGTGTCCGCCATGAGCCAGCTTCCGACCCCGACCGAGACCCCGGGGGAGGCCCCGCCGGCCTTCCGCAAGGTGACCACCGCCGTGGTGACGGGCAACGCGGCAGCCGCGCCGTACCACGTGGACGTCCGTGCGGGCACCCATCGGCTCGGCGCCGACGAGCCCGTCCGGCGCGGCGGCTCCGACAGCGGACCCGAGCCGTTCGCGCTGCTGCTCGCCTCGCTCGGCTCCTGCACCGCGATCACTCTGCGGATGTACGCCGAGCGCAAGCAGTGGCCGCTGACCGACGTCCGGGTCCGGCTCGGCTACGAGACCGACGGGCGCACCGGGCGGATCTCCCGCCGGGTGGCGCTCGACGGCGAGCTGGACGAGGACCAGCGCGCCCGGCTGCTGGAGATCTGCGAGCGCACCCCCGTCACCCTGGCGCTGCTCGCGGGCGTCGCGATCGAGACCACCGAGGAGCGGGCATGAGCGAGCAGCCCGAACGGTCGCACGAGCACGAGCACGAGCACGACCAGGAGCAGGGACAGGGCTCCGAGTCGGGGCTCGGACTGGAGCAGGACTACGACGTCATCGTTCTGGGCGCCGGCCCGACCGGCGAGAACCTGGCCGACCGGACGGTCGCCGCCGGCCTGCGCACCGTCATCGTGGAGAGCGAACTGGTCGGCGGCGAGTGCTCGTACTGGGCCTGCATGCCGAGCAAGGCGCTGCTGCGCCCGGCGGCCCTGCTCGCCGAGGCGCGGGCGGTGGCCGGTGTCAGGGAGGCGGTGCGCGGCGAGCTGGACGCGGCGGCGGTGCTGGCCCGGCGGGACTCCTTCGCCTCCGACTGGCAGGACGACGGCCAGGTGCAGTGGCTGCGCGACACCGGTATCGACCTGGTCCGCGGCCACGGTCGGCTGACCGGCGAACGCACCGTCACCGTGACGACGGAGGACGGCGGTGAACGCCGGCTGACGGCACGGCACGCGGTGGCCGTCTGTACCGGCAGCCGGGCCGTGCTGCCCTTCGGCGTACCCGGCCTGGCCGAGGCCGGCCCGTGGACCAGCCGCGAGGCGACCAGCGCGCCGAAGATGCCACCGCGGCTGATCGTGGTCGGCGGTGGCGTGGTCGGCGCGGAGATGGCCACCGCCTGGCGGGCGCTGGGCTCCGAGGTCACCCTGCTGGTGCGCGGCGCGCGGCTGCTGCCCCGGATGGAGCCCTTCGCGGGCGAGCTGGTCGCGGACGGGCTGCGCGCGGCGGGCGTGGACGTCCGCACGGACAGCAGCGTCGGCGAACTGGAGCGCCCCGACCAGGACGGCCCGGTCACGGTGGTGCTCGCGGACGGCGAGCGGCTGACCGCCGACGAGGTGCTGTACGCCACCGGACGGGCGCCCCGCACGGAGGACCTCGGCCTGGAGCGGATCGGCCTGACGCCGGGCGACTGGCTGGAGGTGGACGACAGCTGCGCCGTCCGCGCGGTCGAGGGCGGCTGGCTGTACGCGGCCGGGGACGTCAACCACCGCGCGCTGCTCACCCACCAGGGCAAGTACCAGGCCCGGATCGCCGGCAACGCGATCGGCGCGCGGGCCCACGGCAAGCCCGTGGACACCGGCCGCTGGGGCGCGCACGCGGCCTCGGCGGACACCGCGGGCGCCCCGCAGGTGGTCTTCACCCACCCCGAGGTGGCCGCCGTCGGCCTGACCATGGCCGAGGCCGAGCGGGCGGGCCTGCGGGTGAAGGCCGTCGACCACGACCTCGGCGCCGTCGCCGGGTCCTCGCTGTACGTCGACGGCTACACGGGCAAGGCCCGGGTGGTCTTCGACCTGGACCGCCAACTGCTGGTCGGGGCCTGCTTCGTCGGCCCCGGCGTGGCGGAGCTGCTGCACTCGGCGACGGTCGCCGTCGTCGGCGAGGTGCCGATCCACCGGCTCTGGCACGCGGTGCCCTCGTACCCGACGATCAGCGAGGTCTGGCTGCGCCTGCTGGAGGACTGCCGCGGCTGACCGTCCGGGGCCTCTGTCCGGGGCCTCTGTCCGGGCTGGCATTCCGGGCCTCTGTACGGGCTGGCATTCCGGGCCGCCGGCCGGAGGTGACGATCCGCCATCTCCGGCGGCGGCGCCGGCCACTGCGGCCACGGCTGCGGTCGGACGCTCCGCGATGGGATGCCGCTGCGGTCGGGCACTGCTGCCGCCACGGCGGTCCGTGCCGCGGCCGCCGCGGGCTGCCGCAGGGTCGGCCGCGGTGCCGCCTCCCGAGTGAACGCCGGTCCCGGGTGCATGGCAGGTGAGACACCTCGCCGCTTGTCCGCCCAGCATCTGCCATGTGCCGCCGCATGCGTTCTGACCTGCGCTTTCATACCCGTTAGGGTGGAAGCGGCGCGATCGGGAACCCCCTTTGTCCCACGATCGAAAGACGAGGCCCACCCATGACCCTGAGCATCCGCAACCAGCTCCCCGGCGAAGTCACCAAGGTCACCAACGGCGAGGTCATGTCGACCGTCAAGGTCCGCCTCGCCTCCGGGCAGGAGCTCACCGCCGCCGTCACCCTGGACGCGGTCAAGGAGCTCGGCCTCGCGGCGGGCAGCCAGGTCCGCGCGCTGGTGAAGTCCACCGAGGTGTCGCTGGCCACCGGGCCGGTCGCCGGGCTGAGCATCCGCAACCAGATCCCGGGCACGGTCTCCGAGATCTCCACCGGCGGTGCGATGGCCGGTGTGAAGGTCACCGTGGACGGCGGCGAGCTGACCGCCGCCATCACCGCCGACGCGGCCGGCGAACTGGGTCTGAAGGCCGGCTCGTCCGTCGTCGCGCTGATCAAGTCGACCGAGCTCTCGCTCGCCACCGCCTGACCGGCGGTCGGCGGCGGTCGCCGCGCCGGCGCACGCACCGGCCGACACGAAGCACGGGCCCGGCCCGGCCGCACGCCGGGCCGGGCGTCCGTGGTCACGCCGCGCCCTCGTCCGGCCCACTGCCCGTGGCGCTCACGGCCGCGGCGGTAGGCCTGGGCCATGAACACGTCTGCCGCCGTGAGCGGCCCCCCTCCCCAACACCCGTCCGAGCCCCGAGTCCCGGCCACCCCCCGATGGCACCGCCGGGTCACCGCCGCGCTGCTCGGCACCCTGATCAGCCTGCCGCTCGCCGCCACGCCCGCGCGGGCGGCAACCGGTGACATCACCGAGTTCGGCATCCCCACCGCTGACAACGCTCCGATCGGCATCACCGCGGGGCCCGACGGCAACCTGTGGTTCGCCGAGAACCGCGGCAACCGGATCGGGCGGATCAGCACCTCCGGCGCCGTCACCGAGTTCCCGCTCTCCCACCCGGACAGCTCCCCGGACACCCTCACCAGCGGCCCCGACGGGCGGCTGTGGTTCACCGAGTCCGGTATCAACGCGATCGGCCGGATCACCACCTCGGGGTCCGCCATCGACGAGTTCACGGTGCCCACCGCGAACTCCTTCCCGCTCGGCATCACCGCCGGCTCCGACGGCAACCTGTGGTTCACCGAGGCCGGGACCAGCAGCATCGGCCGGGTCACCACCGCCGGAGTCTTCACCGAGTACCCCATCCCCTCGGGCGACTCCGCCTACCGGATCACCGCCGGCCCGGACGGCAACCTCTGGTTCACCGAGCTGTTCGCCAACAAGATCGGACGGATCACGCCCACCGGGTCCGTCACCGAGTACCCACTGCCCACCCCGGACTCCTTCCCCGACTCGATCACCAGCGGCCCCGACGGCAACCTCTGGTTCTCCGGGAGCGGCTTCAACGGCATCGGACGGATCAGCCCCGACACGGGCGCCGTGCACGAGTTCCCGCTCACCACGCCCAACAGCGGTCCGATCGGTATCACCACCGGCCCCGACGGCAACCTCTGGGTGGCCGAGTCCAACGCCGACCAGGTCGCGCGGGTCACCCCGGGCGGTGTGGTGACCGAGTACCTCGTCCCCGCCACCCACCCGGGCAGCACTCCGTTCCACCTCACCGCCGGCCCGGACGGCAACGTCTGGTTCACCGAGCTCCTCAGCGGCGTCATCGGGCGGGTGCAGACCGGCGTGAGCGGGCCGACCGCCGACGTGAGGGTCGGGCTCGGCGCGCCCGCCACCGTACGGACCGGCTCGGCGTACACCTACACCCTCACCGTGACCAACCCCGGGCCGGCCACCGCGGCCGCCGTCACCGTCACCCTGACCAAGCCGCTGGACCTGCCGGTGACGGCGGCCACCGCGCGCCCGAAGCGGCAGACACCCACTCAGCTGACCTGGAACCTAGGGCCGCTGAAGGTCGGGGCACGACGCGTCATCCAGGTGACCGCCATGGCGACCTTCCCGCACACGGTGAGCGCGACGGCCAAGGTGACCTCCACGACGCCCGACCCCGACCCCACGGACGACTCGGCGACCGCCCGCACCCGCTTCACGCTGCGCTGAGCACCGCCCCCAGCGCCGCCCCCAGCCGCCCCCAGCCCTCAGCCCTCAGCCCTCAGCCGCCGGCCACGCACCGGGCGGCGGGCCGCACCTCAGGCCCGCCGCCCCTCCCGGTGCCCGTGGCCCGGCCGGCGCCGCGCTCAGCCCTGGGCGACCGGCCCCAGCCAGACCGAGCTGACGCCGCTCACGTAGCGCGCGCCGCAGTGGTCCGCCGGCACCACCAGCTGCGGTCCCGACTCGTCCAGCGGAGCGCCGTCCATGCTGGTGGCGAGCAGGATCTGCTGCCCGCCGAAGTCGGGGTCGATCTCGGCCCAGGAGAGCACCGCGCGGTGGCCGTCCGCGCCGCTGACGGCCAGCAGGAAGCTCAGCCGCTGCTTGCGGCCGGTGAAGTCGATCCTCGGGCGGGCGGCGCGCAGCACATCCCAGAGCCGGGGGCCCTCGTACCCGTGCCGCTGCGCGCCCTCGGTCAGGCAGTCGAAGCTCACCTCGACCTGCTCGGTGGGCAGCTCGCGCAGTTGTCCCACCGTCAGCTCGACGGGCTCGTCGAGGTGGCCGTGCAGCCGGACGGTGGCGGGGGATTTCATGCGGCACGCTCCTCCCGGACCGCCTGGCACGGTCCGGGAGGGTGGCACCCGTGAGCCGCCCATAGCATTCGCATCTGCGATGGTGAAAGCAATCTTTCAGCCGCATCGGCGATGGATACCCGCCTACGTCCCTGGCGTCTGCGGTTCAAACGCCGACGGCACGGGCACCCGGCGCCAGGACACGCAAGGACGCAATAGGGCGGACGGCCGGATCCGGACGGCACCCCGCAGCACCCCCTCGGCGTACCGGCGTGCTCCATCTCCACCGCGGCCGGACGGACCATCGCCGGCCCCACCGGCGCCGTCGGCCTCACCGGCACCGGCAGCACCGACAGCACCACCGAAGGTGCCCGCCCTGCCCGGCCCGACGGCCACGCGGACCCGGATCGTACGGACCCGGATCGGGCGGCGCAGCCCGCGGGCGGCCTGGCGATCGGCCCGCAGGACGCGTCCCCGTTCGACGGCTGGCTGCTGCATCCGCGCGCCGACCCCGGTAGCACCCCGGCAGCCGCCCCCGCCCCGGCTCCCACGCCGATGCTGCACGCCTTCGCCGAGCTGCTCGCGCCCCTCGCCACCCGCGCCCACACCGAGGCCGCCGCCCGCCGCCGCGCGCTCGGCGAGCTGCTCGGCCGGCTCGCCCCCGACGGCCCCGCCGACCTCACCGAAGCGCTCACCGCCTGCGGCCTCCCCCCGCACACGCCGCTGGTCACGGTCGCCGCCGAGATCGACGGCGCGCCCACACCCGCCGCCTGGGCCGCGTACGCGCTCGCCGGGGCCCTGTACCCGCTGGATGCACCGTTCGCCGCCGGGACGGACAGCCACGGTCGGACGGCCGCGCTGGTGGCCGCACCCGCCGAGCGGGTCGCCGCCCAGCTGCGGCGGGCCCGGCCGGCCCTCCAGGCCCGGCTGACCGGCGGCCGGACGCTGCGCGCCGGGGTCGGCCCCGCCGCGGCGCCCGGCGCCGGGCCGCTGCGGGCGGCGCTGGTCCAGGCCCGCTACGTGCTCGCGGGCGCCGCGCCCGACCCGGCCCCGATCGGCAGCGCGGCCGAACTCGACTCCCTCGCCGGGCTGCTGCGGGGCATCCCGCCCGAGGTCACCACCGCCTTCCACACCCGGCTGCTGGCGCCGCTGGCCGCCCACGACCGGGAGAACAGCGTCTCCCTGCTCGGCACCCTGGCCGTCTTCCTGGACCACGACTGCTCCTGGGCCCGGACGGCCGAGTCGCTGCACGTCCACGTCAACACCGTGCACTACCGGGTCCGCCGCGTCGAGGAGCTCACCGGCCGCAACCTCGCCCGCCTCCAGGACCGCCTGGACCTGCGCGCCGCCCTCCTCTGCGCCCCCACCGCGCACTGAGCCCCCGCACTGAACCGTCCGCGCTGGGCCCCGCTCGTTCCCCGGACCGCTCAGCGCGGCACAGGCCCAGGGCGGGTGCGGGAAACGGGTGGCGGGCTCTGGACGCTGGGGTTACCCGTGGGTACTGTTCCGGGCATGCCTACCGGCCGCACCTACGACGTCGTCCTGTTCGGGGCCACCGGCTTCACCGGCGAGCTGACCGCCGAGTACCTCGCGCGGCACGCACCCGCCGCCACCCGCTGGGCGCTGGCCGGTCGCAGCCACGCCAAGCTGAGCGCGGTACGGGCGCGGCTGGCCGTGATCGACCCCGCGCTGGCCGAGCTGGACCTGCTCACGGCGGACGCCGCCGACCCGGCCTCGCTGCGGGCGGTCGCCGAGTCCGCCCGGGTGGTGATCACAACGGTGGGCCCGTACGTCCACTACGGGGACGCGCTGGTCGGCGCCTGCGCCGAGGCGGGGACGGACTACGTCGACCTGAGCGGCGAGCCCGAGTTCGTCGACCGGACCTACCTGCGGCACCACGCCACGGCGGTGGCCAGCGGCGCGCGACTGGTGCACTGCTGCGGGTTCGACTCCATCCCGTACGACCTGGGGGTGTACTTCACGGTCAAGCAGCTCCCCGAGGGCGTGCCGCTGAAGGTGGAGGGGTTCGTCCGGGCGAACGCCACCTTCTCCGGGGGCACCCTGCACTCGGCGGTGACGGCGTTCGCCCGGGTGCGGACCGGTGTGAAGCTCGCGGCGCAACGCCGCCGCGCGGAGGACCGGGCGGCGGGCCGGGCCGAGGACCGCCCGACCGCCCGCCGGGTACGCGGGCTGCCGGGCCTGCCCCGGCACGAGCGGAGGGTCGGCGCCTGGGCGCTGCCCGCCCCGACCATCGACCCGCAGATCGTGCTGCGGTCGGCGCGCGCCCTGGACGGCTACGGCCCGGACTTCGCCTACGGCCACTACCTGGCCGTACGGACGCTGCCGGTCGCCGTCGGGCTGGCGGGCGGTGCGGGCGCGCTGCTGGCGCTGGCCCAGGTACCGCCCGCGCGCAACTGGCTGCTGGGGCGCAAGCAGCCGGGCGAGGGGCCGTCGGCCGAGAAGCGGGCGAAGTCCTGGTTCAAGGTCGTGTTCCTCGGTGAGGGCGGCGGCCGGCGCGTGGTCACCTCGGTGTCGGGCGGCGACCCCGGCTACGGCGAGACGTCCAAGATGCTCGCCGAGTCGGCCCTCTGCCTGGCCTTCGACGACCTCCCCGCCACCGCCGGCCAGGTCACCACGGCCACCGCGATGGGCGATGCCCTCACCGAGCGGCTGATCGCGGCGGGCATCAAGTTCAGCGTCCACAAGGGCTGACGGCCTCGGCGTCCCGTGCGGCCGCCGGCCCTGACGCCTCCGCCGGCTCCGGCAGCGCCGAACCGGCGCGGCGCTGCTCGGGGCGGGTGAACAGGTACGCCGACGCCAGGGCGGCCAGCCCGGCGATGGCCAGCAGCAGGACCCGGTGGTCGAGGACGGTGATCAGCGCGGCGCCGAACGCGATCGCGATCGTCTGCGGGGTGGAGAGCGCCAGGCCGAGCGCCGCCTGCGCCCTGCCCATCAGCTCCGGCGGTACGCGCCGCTGATAGAGCGTCATGACGCCGACGCTGATCCAGGGCAGACCGGCCCCGACCAGCGCCGCCCCGGCGAGGGCGGACGGCGTCGACGGCACGGCCTGGAGCAGGAACCCGATCGCCGCACCCGCCTGGCCGAGGGCCACCAGGCGGCCTTCGCCGAGCCGCCGCATCAGCGCGGCCGCCGAGACTCCGGCGAGCACGGCACCCACCCCCTGGGTCGAGATCAGCACCCCGAGGAACGTGTCGGGCCGGTGCAGCCCGTCACTGACGACCGCGAAGACGGCGGTCTCGGACAGGCCGAAGGCGGTCACCGTCAACGCGCCGGCCAGGGTCAACTGCCGCAGGGCGCGGGTGTCGCGGATGTGGCGGGCACCGGCCGCGGCCTCGGCGAGCCGGTGCCGGCGCCGATTCCCCTGCCCCTGACACCGGCCCTGCCCCTGCCCGGGTGGGCACGGGCGGGCCTCGCGTATCCGCAGCGCGAGCAGCGAGGCCGCGGCCACCAGGAAGGTCGCCACGTCGCCGATGATCATCGGGGTCGCGCCGAACGCCGCCAGCAGCCCGGCACCGAGCAGCGGGGTGAACAGCCTCGTCCCCCACTGCATGGTCTGCAGCAGGCTGTTGGCGTCACCCAGGGTCTCCTGAGGCACCAGGGTCTGGAGCAGCGCGGCCTGCGCCGGTCCGAGGACGGCCGCCGAGAGTCCGTAGCCGAACATGACGACATAGATCAGCCAGAGCTGGCCCGGGCCCCGGACCAGCAGCAGGAGCAGGACCAGCGCGGCGGTGGCCAGGTTGGCCGTGATCAGCAGCGGGCGCCGACGCATCCGGTCGGCGAGCACGCCGCCGAGCGGGCCGCCCAGGGTGCCCAGCGCGAAGACGAAGAACGACAGCCCGGCAGCCGAGGCGCTCCCGGTGAGCGTCTTGATCCAGATGCCCAGGGCCAGCCACAGCGCCGAGTCGCCCACTCCGGAGAGGATCTGCCCGACGAGGTAGAGCCGGGTGTCGCGGTCGGCCAGCAGGCGTCGCATCCCCTCAGACCTCCGGCTCGAAGTGCCCGGCGGGCGCGGCCTCGCCGCCCTGCGGCAGGTGGCCCGGCTCGGCGGCGTCGCGCGGGTAGCTGAACAGCAGCAGCTCGACGGGCAGGCTCCCGGCCGGGCGGCGGGCCGGGTCCTCCAACCGGTCCCGGTACCGGTCGATCACCTCCCGCAGCTCGACCGTGAGCTGCTCGGCCTCCTCCGGGGTCACGTACGCCAGGCTCTCGGTGCCACTGGTGACCTGCTGCCAGGCCCCGCTGAAGCCCACCCGGCGGGCATTGACCACACCGGCCCGGCCGAGCCAGGTGTCCCAGAGCAGTCGGGCCAGGGCCTCGGCCGCATGGGACAGCTCGGCATCGCCCTCAGCCGGGTCCACCGTGAATCCGGCGTGTGTGAGTCGCCACGGCCGCCGCCGGCCGGGGGCCTCGCCGGCCTCCTCGACGAACCCGTACTTGGCCAGCGTCCGCAGGTGGAACGCGCAGTTGGTGGGCGACTCGCCGATCAGCTCACCGGCCTCGGTCGCGGTGAGCGGCTCGTGCCGCGCCAGCGCGTCCAGCAGCGCGAGCCGGGTGGGATGGGCAACGGCGCGCATCGCCTTCGGGTCCTTGAGCCGGCGCGGCGGGCGAGATTCGTCGGAAGACATGTTTCGAGAGAGTACGCTCGACACATGTCGCTCGACAAGCCTCACGGGTCGTCAGTTCGGCATCCGGTTCAGCCGCCTGCGAATCCGGGCGATACCGGCAGCGCCGGCCACCCCCGAGTCCTCACCGCTCGCCGAGTGCGGCGCGAGTGGCCATCCGCATGTCGTCACCGCCCGCAAAGATGGCGATTCCCGTGACCGGGTGGGATTGTCCGCGTGTCCGCTGAACGGAGCCCCCGGCTTCCTCCACGATCAGCGACAGCGGCGCGTAGTCCCACACCTTCCCGCTCGCCTGCACCGCCAAGTCCATCGGCGTCGACCCGGCGGCGCGCCTACGCCCCGTCGTCCACCCGCAGGCGGGCGCTGACCTCGCCGAGACCTTCGGCCAGGACGGCCAGCTGCTCGCGGCTGAGCACGTCGATCAGCAGCTCGCGCACCAGCGCGACGTGTCCGGGCGCCGCCCGGCGCAGCGCCTCGCGCCCCCGCTCGGTGAGTACGGCGAAGATGCCGCGTACGTCACTGGGACAGGAGCGGCGGCCGACCAGCCCGGCCTTCTCCAGCTGCGTGACCTGGTAGGTGAGGCCACTCTTGGAGGTGACCAGCTTGTCGGCCAGCTCGGTCATCCGCAGCTCGCCGCCCGGGGAGGCGGAGAGGTGGACGAGGATCTCGTACTGGGCGTGGGAGAGGCCCGAGTCCTCCTTGAGCTGGCGCTCCAGTCGCCGGTTGAGGAGGTTGCTCGCGGCGACGAAGCCCCGCCATGCGGCCATCTCGTCCTGGTCGAGCCAGCGGGGTTCGTTCATGGGGGAATCGTACTCCTGTTGTTCAAATTCGAACCACGGTGTACCGTCAGAAGTGTCAAGGTTCAAATTTGAACCACCCTGTTCTCGGGCCACCCCCACCGGCGGACCCCGAAGGAGAGCGCCATGCCAGTACGCCGCCTGAACCACGCGGTCCTCTACGTCCGTGACGTCGCCCGGGCCGTCGAGTTCTACACCGACGTGTTCGGGTTCAAGGTCGACGTCGAGATCCCCGGCCGCGCGGCCTTCCTCAGCGCGGCGGACACCCTCAACGATCACGACCTCGGCCTGTTCTCGGTCGGCGAGCGGGCCGTCGGCGCGTCGCACGGACAGGTCGGGCTGTACCACCTGGCCTGGGAGGTCGGCACACTCGGCGAACTCGCCGAGATCGCGGGCAAGCTCCAGGAGCGCGGCTCGATGGTCGGCGCCACCGACCACCTGGTGTCGAAGTCGCTCTACGCCAAGGACCCCGACGGCATCGAGTTCGAGATCATGTGGCGCGTCCCCCGCGAGGACTGGCCCAGCAAGGACGAGGAGAACCGCCTGCGCCCCCTGGACCTGCGCCAGTCCATCGACCGCTGGGGCACCGAGCTGAGGACGGGCGCCGCCGCCGGCTCCGCCACCTGACGCGCGAGGCGGACGCCAGACGGCGCCACCGGCCAGGCCGGTGGCGCCGCACGCACGGCAGAAGTCACACCTCGAACATCGCGGCCCAGCGAGTGAAGGAACGCCACGCATCCGGGGAGAACCGAAGCGCCGGGCCTTCGGGATCCTTGCTGTCCCGAACTGCTCCGGGGACGGCATCGTTCACCTCGATGCACTCACCCTCACCAAGGCTGTACGTGCTCTTACGCCACGCGTTCGGCAGGACGCCGGCCATAGTCGTCATGACTTCACTTCCTTCAGCGCTGAGACGATCAGATCGATCGAGTCATCAGTGGAGAGAGCCACCGCCCGGGCCAGATCATAGATCCGCACGCAACGCCTCACGTCCTCCGGACTCGTGATGAATGAACCTTCGAGTTGGTTCTCCACATAGACCTCGTCGGGCCCCTCGGCAAACGAGAAGATCGTGAGGCCCGTACCCATTGCGGCGTGAGCTCCGACGCTCTCCGGGATCACCTGGAACTCGATGCGCAATCTTCGAATCAGCTCCAGCAGCGCTTCGAGCTGGGCCGCCATCACCACGGCGCCACCCACCGGCTTGCGCAACGCGGCCTGCTCGACGATGAACCACGTCATCGGCGGTGACGGCTGCTCAAGGATGGACTGCCGCGCCATCCGAACCGCCAGCTTGTCCTCCAGATTCTCAACTCTGGCCTTGAACATCACCTCCCGGGCGTAGTCCTCGGTGAAGTGCCTCATCGACCTTCTGGACGAACTCGATCTTCGGAGTCCGCTTGGCCAGCTCTGCCAGCCCCACGTAGTCCGCGGAGTAGGCAACCATCGCGCCCAGCTCCTCCTCGGTTCCGGACATCCCGATCCGGCAATCGATCAGCGCAACGGAGAACAGTGATGGGCGAGTTGGACAGCAGAACCGACGAGGCGCCGCAGCCGTCCTCGCCCAGCTGATCACCACCCCGGCCGGCCATCGCATCGAGGTGCCGCTCGCCGGCGCGAGCGCCGACGTCACCGTCGCCGCTCTCGAAGTCGCCGCCACCGCCGACAGGTTCGGCAGCCGGGGGCGCTTCCTCTGGGCCGAGGTAGACCACGCCGTCCACGTCAAGCCCTCCTGACGTTCCACCGCCGAAGGGCACCCCGGTTCGCCGGGGCGCCCTTCGACCGGCACCAGCCGCTCCATCACCCACACCCCGACCGCGATCACCAGGCGTTTCGCACCCGCCGCGCCAGCCCGCCCGCGCTATAACGGCAGCGTGCCCAAACTCGTCGATCCCGCCGCCCGCCGCAGGGCCGTCGCCCAGGCCGTCCTGGCCGTCGTCGGCCGGCTCGGGCTGGAGCACGCGTCACTGCGCAACGTCGCCGACGAGTCCGGGCTCGCCATCGGCTCCATCCGCCACTACTTCGCCGATCACAACGAGCTGATGATCTTCGCCATGGAGGAACTGGGCGCCCGCATCGGCGAGCGCCTGCGCGCGCACACCGAACGGCCGTTGGCCTCCGCGGACGGCACCGGCGACGCCAGCACCCCCGCCGCCGCCCCGCGGGCCACCCTGGAGGAGCTGCTGGCCGAGTTCCTCCCCCTGGACGACGCCCGCCGGGAGGAGGCCGCAGTCTGGCTGGCCTTCACCGCCGCCCTGCACACCCGCCCCCAGCTGCGGCCCTGCGCCGCCGAGCACCAGCAGGAGATGCACGCCCTGGTCTCCCACGTCCTGTCCGAGGCGCAGCGGTCCGGCGGGCTGTCGCAGGACCTGGACCTCCCCCTGGAAACCGCCCGGCTGACCGCCCTCCTCGACGGGCTCACCCTCCAGGCCGTGCTGCTGCCGGACCGCTCCCCGCCGCAGCTGTTGCGGCAGGTACTGCGACGGCACCTGGAGACCCTCGGCTCCGGCGGCTGACCGGACCGCCCCCGGACTCGCCCCGCCGCGCCGAAGCCGACACCAGCGGTGACCGGCAGGCCACGACCCACCACTACCGGTAGAACGTCCGCCCGCCGACGCCGGAGGAGACCGACCAGACCTCGGCTATCAGGCCGTCGGCGACCCGGAGGATGTCCGTCCCGCTCCGCTCGACGACGTCGCCGTCCTCGCCGGTGAAGCTCGCCCGGTAAGGGCGGGCGACCAGGCCGCTCGGCACACCGTCGACGAGCGTGAGGTCGACGACCGCGACGCCCTCGGCGGTGAAGGTGAGCCCGGGTCGGCCCTTGTGCCAGGCCGCGATGATGTCGGCGAGCTGCGGCGGGGTCCGGGCGTCGTCGAACACCTCGGCGCCGGCCTGGGCGTAGCGCAGGGTGAACTCCGGGGCCATGATCGGAACTGCGAGGTCCAGGTCGTGGTTCCACAGTGCCGTCCACCGGTCGTACAGCCGGATGCCGAGCTCGCGGGTGTCGTCTGCGCCCATCATGACCGTCCTCACGTTTCGCTTCCCTTCGGTTCCACGGGAGCGCGACGCTAGCAAGGGACACTGACAGACCGCCCCTGACCTGCGTGGGAGGGCGGAAGGGCCCTGTCCCGCCGGGCCTTTGGTCCCGGCGAGGAGGGCAGAAGGCTCCGGCCGTACCGACACGGCCGTCACCCACTCCTGAGGCCGGGGGGAGCCGAAGCACCTCGTATCCGGGGCGGCCACCAGCCCTTCGACCTGACAGGAGTCCCGACATGACCGACGAGGCAGTCGCCCATCGCCTCGCGGATGCCTTCTTCACCCATTGCCACCGGTGCCGGCAGCCCGAGGACCCGGACTGCCCCGGCCGCTCCACCTGGCGGCTCTACCTGGACCTGAGCCCGGCCACCGTCCGCCGCCTGCGCGCCTGGGCGGACAGCCCCGAGGCCTTCCCGGCCACCTCCACCGAGCGCACGGCGCTACCGCCGCCGCAGCACGCCGCGGACGAACGCGGCCTGGCCGATGTGCTGCAGATCGTCGGAGATCACGCTCACCAGTCGCACGCCCAGCGTCACGGGCGGGGTCCACGCCTCGTCCACCACCCGGGCGAGCGAGGCGCCGGTGATCCCGCCCAGGTACTCCAGCGTGCGCTCGTGCACCGCGTCGTAGTAGCCGGTGAGCGGCTTCGGGGAGCCGACCCGCACGGCGGCCACGTCCTCGGCGCCGTGCCCGTAGCCGGTGGCCCGGTCGGAGAACGGGAGCTTGAAGCGGTCGTTCCAGCCCTGTGCGGTCCAGATCTGCTCGGTACCCGCCACATCGGCGATGTGGTCGTCCTGAATGCGCGTCAGATGCCAGACCAGCCAGGCGATCGTGTTGGCCTGGGGGTCGACCCGCGCTGACAGCTCGTCGGCACTCAGGCCTTCGACGACGTCATGGACGGCCTCCCGGATCCGGCCGAACGCGTCGACCAGTACATCCACGCTGTTCATGTGCGACTTCCCTTCCTGCGGGACAGCCCGTGAGGACATTTCGGCACATATCTTCCCTCCAGTGTGCGCGCGTGGGAGGCCTCGGGCCGCCAGAGGTTGATTCGTGTCCGCACCGGCGTAGGGTTGTGGGTGAGCGGGTAGATGGAGTGTTCAAGTCCTCCCAGCTCCACGCCCGGGGCTGTAGCTCAATGTCGAGCGATCCGCTCCCCGAACGGTTCCCCGAGGGCCGGTGCCGCGCACCGGCCCTTCGGCATGTCCGCCCCTCTCGGGATCCCGGTCGCCCGCCCGGCGGTACCCGGCCGCCGTTCGGCCCTGCCCGGTGTCCCCCGGCCCGGTGAACGGCCGGCGTGTCGGCCATGGCGACCGGCCCGGCGGGTGATCGATGTCTGCGACCCCCGCGGGCTCGTCAACGGCCCTCTGACCGCAGAGGCCTGCCCGGCGGGATCAGAAGAGGATCACCGAAGCGATGAGTCACTCCCGTATAGCCCTGTGCGCCGTAGGCGCAGCCGTCGCGGCCGTCCTGACCGCCGCCCCCGTCGCCCTGGCCGGTACCGCCACCGTGGGCGGGGCGAGCGCCAAGGTCTCGCCGTCGACGGTGGCACCGGGCGGTTCCTTCACCATCTCGCTGGACTGCTCCGCCTTCGCGAACCCCTCCCCCACCCCCGGCGAGGGGCAGGGCCTCCAGGAGGCCGTGAAGTTCAAGGCCGTCGGTGGCGGCAAGTTCGAGGGCACGGGCAAGCTCGCCGCCGCCTTGGCCGGCGCGAAGTCGGTGACTATCAGCGGCCACTGCCTGTCGAGTGACAGCGCCTCGGCGTGGACGGTCACGGTGACCGTCGCCGCCGTCGCCGCCCAGCCCACGGGCCCGGCCGCGACCGGTGCGGGCATCGGCGCGGACGCCGGCGAGGTCGCCGCGGGCGCCGCGCTGGCTGCTGCGGCCGTCGGCGGCGCCGCGTACCTGCGCCGTCGCCGGGCCGACGGCCGGGCCTGAGCCCGCACAGGTCGCTGTAGAGCCGTAGAAGGGTGCGTCCCCGAGCCGGGGGCGCACCCTCGCGTGGGGACACGCGGGAAGGGAAGGACCCCGGATGCCGCAGCGGACGCTGTTCCCCAGGGCCGTGCTGCTGACGGCGCTGCTGCTGGCCTGCCTGCTCGTCCAGGACGGGCTGGCGCCACCGCACCCGCCCGCGCCGACCGCCGCCGAGGCTCCCAACCGTGACCGGACGGTCACCGCCGGCCCGGGCGGGCAGGTGCGGCCGGCGGCCGGGCACTCCCCACCGGTGCGGATCAGGATCCCGGTCATCGACGTCGACGCGCCCGTCCAGGGGCTGGGCCTGGACCGGGACCGGCACCTGCTGGTGCCGGACGCGTCCGACCGCAACCTCGCCGGCTGGTACCAGGACTGGCCCTCACCCGGCGAGGCGGGCAACGCCATCCTCAGCGGGCATGTGGACACCACGGCGGGCCCTGCGGTCTTCTGGAACCTCGCCACGCTCCGCAGGGGCGACCTGATCCGGATCGAGCGCGCCGACCGGAGCACCGCGGTGTTCGGCATCGACGCCGTCGAGGCGTACACCAAGGCCGGCTTCCCCGACGCCCGGGTGTACAGCCCGACCCCGGACGCCCAGCTACGGCTGATCACCTGCGGCGGCACGTACAGCAGGCAGACCGGCTACCAGGGGAACGTGGTCGTGTACGCCCACCTCACCGCGCTCGAAGCCGCCTGAACCCGGCGGCGGCCGCTGCCCGGACGCACGCGGCGGGTCAGTGCACCGGATGGCGGGGCGGGCGGGCGGCGGCCGGGGCCGGGGCGGTGGCGGTCAGTACCTGGCCGGTGGGGGTGCCGGAGCCGGCGGCCGCCGGGCCGTTCCACTCGGCCGCCGTCATGAAGAGCGTCCTGCCGTCCGGGCCGCCGAGGGCGCAGGAGAAGCAGCCCCGGTCGAGCTCGATCCGCTGGAGCACCTCACCGCCCTCGCGCACCCGCACGCAGCACCTGTTCGGCACGTCGGCGTACCAGACGGCGCCCTCCGCATCGAGGGCGATGCCGTCCGGGGCCGCGCCGTCCACGGCGGCCCAGACCCGGCGGCCCGAGAGCCCGCCGTCGGCCCCGATGTCGAAGGCGGTGAGCCGGCCCGCGTACGACTCGGCGAGGATCAGCGTCGAGCCGTCCGGCGTCACGGCCATGCCGTTGGGGAAGGCCACGTCCTCGGCCACCCGGCGCGCCGAACCGTCGGGGGCGACCACGGCGACGAGGCCGGCTGCGGGTTCCTTACCGGTCATCAGGTCGAAGCCGATGCAGTTGACGTAGGCGTACCCCCGGCCGTCCACGGCGACCTCGTTCCAGGGCCGGTCGCAGAGCGCGCGCAGGTCCGCGTGGGGCACCAGCGAGCCGTCCGGCTCGCGGCGCAGCAGCATCCGGTCGCTGCCCGCCAGGACGAGCAGCCGGCCGTCGGGCAGCCAGTCGATGCAGAACGGGAACGCCGCTACGTGCGCGACGACTTCGCGGTGACCGGCCGTCTGACCGGCCGGATCGACGGTGACCAGCTCGTGGGAGCCCCAGTCGCAGTACCAGAGGCGGTCCTGGTGCCACCGGGGTGACTCGCCGAGGACGAGTCCGGTCAGGAGGATGCGGGGCTCGGTCACGGAGATCGTCTCCTCGGCGGTGGGGCGGGTGAGGGGCGCGGGGCGTGCGGGAGATCAGCGTGCGGGAGATCAGCGTGCGCAGGTGAAGCGTTCGCCGATGTGCTCGGGCTGCTCGATCTCGTCGACCAGCGCCACCGCGAAGTCCTGGACGGAGATCCAGCTCCGGCCCTCCTCGTCTCTCACCAGGTGGTCCAGGCTGGTGCGGTAGTGGCCGGTACGAGGCCCGGGCTCGATGGTCGCGGCCGGGCTGACGACCGTCCAGCGCACGTCCGTCACGGTGTTGAAGTAGTCCTGCGCCGCACCGTGCGCGTGCATGATCCGCAGCAGCCAGTCGGGCAGGCCCGGAGCGTCCCAGACCCTGACCCCCGGCGCCGTCTCCAGGCTGCCCGCACCCCCGACGGCGATCAGTCGCGGCGCGTCGCCGCCCAGCGAGCGCAGGCCCTCGACCAGTGCGCGGGCGGCGGGCTCGATCAGGCGTCCGCGGCCCGGGCCGTCCCCGCCGCCGACCGCGCTGACCAGTACGTCCTGGCCCCGGGCGACCCGCGCGACGTCCGCCGGGTCGAGCACGTCGGCCGCCGCCACCGCCACGCCCTCGCCCCGGTAGCGCGCGGGGTCGCGCACCACCGCGGTCACCTCGTGCTCACGGGCCAGCGCCTCGACGACGATGGCGCTGCCGATGGTGCCGCCGGCGCCGATGACGGCGATCGTGGCCATGGGTACCTCCTTCTGCCGGAAGTCCCAGCAGTAGCACCCGCCGCACCCGCCCCCGGGCCGGACACGCCACCCGTACGCTGCCTGCCGGGCAGTCACCTCCGCCGGGGGGACGCGGGGTCGGCGCTTCGGGCCCCGGGTGGCCGGCCACCCGGGGAGTGACCCATCGGCGGGCGGGCGCCGCAGGCAGGACGGCCGCCCGTCCCCTCCGTACGCGCGGAGGGGGCGGGCGGCCGTTGCCGCCGAGGTGGCGAGGTGGCGCGACGGCGAGGTGCGTCAGCCGGTGCGCTCGGCGGCGCTGCGCTCGACGCAGAACTCGTTGCCTTCGAGGTCGGCCAGCGTCACCCAACCGGTGCCGTCGGGCCGCCGGTGGTCGCCGACCAGGGTCGCGCCGAGTGCGAGCAGCCGCTCGGCCTCCTCGTCGCGGGTACGGTCCTGCGGCTGGAGGTCGAGGTGGACGCGGTTCTTGACCGTCTTCGCCTCCGGGACGGTGACGAAGAGCAGGGCGACGCCCTCGGACTGCACCAGCGCCTCCGGGTCACCGGGCTTGTCCTCGTCGCTCAACGAGGCGCCGAGCACCCCGGCCCAGAAGCTGCCGAGCCGGTAGGCGTCGGCACAGTCGAATGTCATGTGTCGTGCAAGAGAAGCCATGATCGTCACTATGCCGCCGCCCAGCACCGCGGTCCAGCGGTTTCCGGCTACTCGCGGTCGAGAGCCGGGGCGCGGCGGATGTGCAGGTGCCCGTCACGCGGGAAGGGCGGTTCGGCGGGCAGCACCCGGTCGAAGCGGTACCCGCTCTTCTCCGCGACCCGGCAGGACGCCGGGTTGTCCACCTGATGCAGCAGTTCGAGGCGCTCCAGACCGCCGGCGGCGAAACTCTCGAAGGCCCAGCCCGTCAGCGCCGCCACCGCCCGCGGCGCCACCCCGCGGCCCCGGGCGGACGCGGCCGTCCAGTACCCGACCTCGGCGGACGGCGCGCCCGGGGGCCCGCACTTGAGGGCCACGTTGGCCACCAGACGGCCCGCTCCGGCCCCGGCTCCGGCTCCGGCTCCGGCCCCGGGGTGCGGTTCGACGACGGCGAAGCTGAGCCGGCTCCCGGTCTCCCAGCCGACCCGCTGCGTCTCCAGCCACCGGACCGCGTCCTCGGGACCCTCCACCGGCATCCGCGTCCAGCGCCGGAGGACCGGATCCCGGTAGGCCTCGATCAGCGGCCCGGCGTCGCCGTCCCGCCACGGGCGCAGTAGCAGGGCGGGGGCGGACGCGGTGGCGTCCACCCAAAGGGCGGTGTTCGACATGACTCCCCCGGGCGTGATCGGCTGATCGCCAGGGTAGTCGTGCCACCGCCGCCGGCACCGAGGTGCCGCAGCGCTGCGGCACCTCGGCGTACCCACGCGTCGGCCGCCGTCCCGACGGGGCGCCGGGCCGGCGGGTCGCTCGGATCCCGGCGGGCCGCTCAGATCAGGCCGTCCCAGCCCCAGCGGGGCGTTGGGCCCGGGTCGCCCAGGTTCTCACCGACCGGGGCGGCCGAGACGTCGCGGGCGATCCTGGTGCCCCAGTCGAAGTACTCCAGCACCCGGCGGCGCAGGAGTTCGTCGTCCGGGAGCTCCTTCTGCACGGCGGCCGCCATCAGCTCCATCCAACGGGTGCGCTGCTCCTCGGTGATCGACAGGCCGAGGTGGGCGCGGAGCAGCGACTGGTGGCCGCCCAGTTCGGCGGTGAAGCCGGCCGGGCCACCGAAGACCTCGGCGAGCCAGACCGCGACGTGCTCGACGTGCCCTCTGGTGAAGTTCGCGAAGACCGGTGCGAGCAGTGGGTCCGCGAGCACGGCGTCGTAGAAGGTGTCACTGAGTCGGCGCAGTGCGTCGAGGCCGCCGACGGCCTCGAACAGGCTCTCGCTGTGGTCGGTCATGTCTCTCCTCGGAGTCCGATCGGGCAATGTCCTTGCCCAGCATGCGCGTTGGCCGGCCGCAGGCGCGGCGTTGTTCGCGTGTGGCGCAACCGGACGGGTGTTCCCCCACGACACCCCGGCACGGGGGTGTGCAGCGGGCGCGCGTCCCGGCAGAGTGGGCGCATGCAGACTCCACTGTCCGTGATGGACTTCCTCGACCGCGCCGAGCTGGTCTACGGCGACCGGGTCGGGATCGTCGACGAGCCGGTGCAGCCGGCCGCCTCCTGGGGCGAACTGACCTACCGTCGGGTCGCCGAGCTGGCCCGGGCGCAGGCCGCCGGGCTCGACCGGCTGGGTGTCGGGCCCGGGGAGCGGGTCGCGATCGTGTCGCACAACTCGGCGCGGCTGATGACCTCGATGTTCGGTGTCAGCGGCCACGGCCGGGTGCTGGTCCCGGTCAACTTCCGGCTCCGGGCCGAGGAGGTCTCGTACATCGTCGAGCAGAGCGGCGCATCCGTCCTGCTGGTCGACCCCGAGCTGGCCGAGTCGCTGGCGGAGGTGCCGGCCGAGCACAGGTTCGTACTCGGCGCCGAGAGCGACGCGGTGCTGTACGACTTCGAGAAGCCACCACGACGGTACGAGATCTCCGAGTCGGACACCGCCACGATCAACTACACCAGTGGAACCACCGCCCGCCCCAAGGGGGTTCAGCTCACCCACCGCAACATCTGGCTCAACGCGGTACTGATGGGCCTGCACTTCGGCGCGAGCGACCGGGACGTCTACCTGCACACCCTGCCGATGTTCCACGCCAACGGCTGGGGCCTGCCGTTCGCGCTGACCGGGCTGGGCGCGCAGCACATCGCGCTGCGCAAGGTGGACGGCGCGGAGATCCTGCGGCGGGTGGAGCGGCACGGGGTGACCTTCCTGTGCGGCGCCCCGGCGGTGGCCACCATGGTGCTGGACGCGGCCGCCGACTGGGAGGGCCCGATCCCCGGGCGCGACCGGGTGCGGATCATCGTCGCGGGCGCGCCGCCGCCGACCTCGGTGGTGCAGCGCATCGAGTCCGAGCTGGGCTGGGAGTTCATGCAGATCTACGGCCTGACCGAGACCTCCCCGATCGCCACCGTCAACCGCAGCCGGTCCGAGTGGGACGCACTGCCCTCCGCCGAGCGGGCGGAGCGGCTGGTGCAGGCGGGCTCGCCCGCGCTGGGCACCCGGCTGCGGGTGGACGGGCAGGGCGAGGTGGTGATCCGCTCCAACACGGTGCTGGAGGGCTACTGGCACCAGCCGGAGGAGAGCGCCGAGGCGCTCAGGGACGGCTGGTTCCACACCGGCGACGGCGGCACCATGACCGACGGCTACCTCACGATCTCCGACCGGAAGAAGGACGTCATCATCAGCGGCGGGGAGAACGTCTCCTCGATCGAGGTGGAGGACTGCCTGTACGACCACCCGGCCGTCGGCGAGGTCGCGGTGATCGGCGTACCGGACGAGAAGTGGGGCGAGACGGTGAAGGCGCTGGTGGTCCTCAAGGCCGGGCGGAGCGCGGACGAGGCGGAGCTCATCGCGCACTGCAAGCAGCGACTGGCCGGCTACAAGTCGCCGACGTCGGTGGAGTTCCGGGACGCGCTGCCGCGGACGACGACGGGCAAGCTGCAGAAGTTCCGGCTGCGCGAGCCGTACTGGGCGGGGCGGGAGCGGGGGGTGAACTGACCGTCCCACGGTGTTGTCGTGTTCCGTGTTCGGGGCGGTGGCCGTAGTCTGCGCCCGTGGTCCTACCGAGAGGGAGACGACCGATGGCGAGCCTGGACGCACTGCTGGCCGACCTGCGGGCCGAGAGCGCCGAACTGGACGGCCTGGTGGCTCCGCTGCCGCCCGCCGCCTGGGCCCGGGCGACGCCGGCCGAGGGGTGGACGATCGCGCACCAGATCGCCCACCTGGCGTGGACGGACGACTGGGCGCTGCTGTCCGTACGGGATCCGCAGGCGTTCGCCGACGCCGCCGAGGGGATGTTCGCACCGGGCTCCGACCCGGTCGAGGAGGGCGCGAGGCGGGGCGCGGACGATACACCTGCGGCGCTGCTGGCCCGCTGGCGCGCCGGGCGGGAGGCCCTCTCGGTGGCGCTGGGCGCGGTGCCCCCGGACGTCCGGCTGCCGTGGTTCGGGCCGCCGATGAAGGCCGCGTCGATGGTGACCGCACGACTGATGGAGACCTGGGCGCACGGGCAGGACGTCGCCGACGCGCTCGGCGCCGCCCGGGTGCCGTCCGCGCGACTGCGGCAGGTGGCGCATCTGGGCGTACGCACCATGGGATTCGCGTTCGGTGTGCACGGACTGCCCGCGCCCTCCGCGCCCGTACGGGTGGAACTGACCGGTCCTGAAGGCGAGTTGTGGGCCTGGGGCCCGGAGGACGCGGCGGACCGGGTGACCGGACCGGCGTTGGACTTCTGCCTGCTGGTCACCCAGCGCCGGCACCTGGCCGATCTGACGCTGTCCGCCGAGGGCGGGACGGCGGTGGCCTGGCTGCCGATCGCGCAGGCCTTCGCCGGTCCGCCCGGCAAGGGGCGGGAGGCCGGGGAGGTGTAGGTGGGCTGTCCCGGTGCGCTCGGCGGCGCCAAACCTCCTCAGTACCTGACCCCACTGCTCGACGCCCAGTTGGACCGCTGGGCGGCCGCGCACGATGCCGACCCGGTCACCCGGGCGCAGGACGTCCCCGCGGCCTGGCCCGTCCGGCAGGCGGCCACCGAGCACGACTTCACCTCCGTCCCGCCGACCCAGCGCCCGGGCGACGGCGACGGCGACGGCGACGGCGACGGCGACGGCCAGGACGTCTGGCACACCGTACGGATCGCCGGCGGACAGATCGTGGACCTGGACGACGTACCACCGTTCTGACGGATGTGACAGGGTGGCCGGATGAAGACCATCGGCCTGATCGGCGGCATGAGCTGGGAGTCCACGGCGGAGTACTACCGCCTCCTCAACGAGCTGACCCGTGAGCGCCTCGGCGGGCTCCACTCGGCGAAGTGCGTGCTGTACTCCGTCGACTTCGCCGAGATCGAACGTTTGCAGGTCGAGGGGCGATGGGAGGAGGCCGGCGAAGTACTGGCGGCCGCCGCGCGGTCACTGGAGGCGGCCGGTGCCGACCTGCTGCTGATCTGCACCAACACCATGCACAAGGTCGCCGACCAGGTCGCCGCCGCGGCGCCGGTCCCGCTGCTGCACCTCGCCGACACGACTGCGGCGGCCGTCCGGGCCGAGGGGCTGAAGCGGGTCGGGCTGGTGGGCACGGCCTTCACCATGGAGCAGGACTTCTACCGTGGCCGACTGGCCGGCCACGGCCTGGAGGTGCTGGTGCCGGACGCGGACTCCCGGGCACTCGTCCACCGGGTGATCTACGAGGAGCTGTGCCTGGGCGTCATCCGGGAGGAGTCCCGGGCCGCCTACCGCGCCGTCATCGACGGACTGGTGGCCGCCGGCGCCGAGGGCGTCATCCTCGGCTGCACCGAGATCGAGCTGCTCGTCCGGCCCGAGCACAGTCCCGTCCCCGTCTTCGCGACCACCCGGCTGCACGCCGAGGCCGCCGTCGACGCGGCGCTGGCGTAGTCAGGGGGTTGCGCTGAGGAGCTGGTGGAGGCGGCTGGCGAAGGCGAGGGGGTGGGTGGTGTTGCCGTTGTGGCCGCCGGGGAAGTCGGCGACGGGGGTGCCGAGCAGGGTGGCCAGCTCCTCGGCGCAGCGGTAGTTCCATGCCGCGTGCGAGTTCCGCCCTGCGGCGGCCACGATCCGGGGGGAGGTGGCGCCCGGTGTGGCGACGGCGGCCAGGTCGCCGGCTCCGAGGGTGCTGTCGCGCAGCTCCGAGATGTCGTTGTCGAGGTAGTACTCGATGTTGGCGATCCGCTCCGCGGTCATCGGCGGCATCGTGAAGCCCGGTTCGGTCTCCATCGTCGCGGGGTCGATGCCGACGGCGTCCGCGACCTTCCGCAGGGCCGGGGCCCAGCCCTCCCGCCGGTGGACGGCCTGGACGTCGGCCAGGATGCCCCGGATCCGGGCCCGCTCTGCGGCCGGCAGCAGGGCCGGGGTGGCGGGGTCGTGGGCGATCAGGGTGGCGACCTGCCCGGGGTGGGCGGCGACGAGGTGCAGTCCGTAGAGCGCGCCGAGGCTGCACCCGAGCACCAGGGCGGGCCGGTCGGTCAGCGCGGCCAGCAGGTGGTGCAGGTCCTCGCCGTGGGTCTGCGGGGTGACGGGCAGCGTCGGGTCCTCGGCGGTGCTGCGGGACAGGCCCCGGCGGTCGTAGGTCGCCACGGTGTACCGGTCGGTGAGGTGGTCCACCATGGCGTCACTGCGGTTGGCGTCGCCCTCGCCGCTCTGGGAGACGAGCAGCAGCGGCCCGCTGCCGCGGACCTCGTAGTAGAGCGTGGCGCCCGGCACGGACAGCATGTCGCGCTTGCGGTCGGTCATCTGGTGCCCCCTGAAGTCGTGTTCCGTGTGCGGCGTCGTTCCGCGTTCCGTCCTGACTCCACCATAAAGCATCTGATTCGATACATCAAGAGAGATGCATCTGAATGGATACATCTCTCTTGATGTATCGTCGCGGTCATGAACGGAGTCGAGCTGTTCCTGCTGGGCCGGACCCTGATGAAGATCGGCGAGGAGGCCATGCCGGCACCGGCCCCCGCCCCCGGCGCGGGCCGGCCGTCCGGGAGCACGCGCTCGGTACTGATCGTGCTGAGCGACGTCGTCGGCCACCCCGACAGCGCGATCGGCGAGATCGCGGCCCGCACCGGCCTGCCGCAGAGCCAGGTGTCGACGGCGGTGGCCGGACTCAGGGAGACCGGTTCCATCGAGACCGTCGCCGACCCGGCCGACCGCCGCCGGCTACTGGTCCGCCAGGCCGCCGAGGTCTCCGCGCGCGTCGCCGAGGTCCGCTCCGCCGGCATCGACGACGCGCTGGCCGCCGCCCTCGGCGACGGCGAGCCGCAGCGACTCCAGGAGGTCACCGCCGCCCTGGAGGTGCTGGCCCGGCACCTGACCCCGCAGGCCCTGACCCGGCTGCGCTCCGAACCCCCGGGCAGCGCCGCGAAGGAGTGAGCGGGGCGGGTCGGCACCTCCAGGGCGGAGGGGGCAGCGCGGCGAACGGGCCCGCGTGGAGCACGTGGCAGGCGGACGAGCGCACCGGGGACGGGCGGACGGACCGGCTCAGACGCCGATGCGCAGTGGCGTGAGGCGGGTGGCGACCAGGTTGGTGGCGCCGTGGTCGCGTTCGACGCGGCCGTGGATGAGCAGGCCGGCCCGGTCCAGGGCGGTGCGACGCTGCTGCTCCCAGACCGGTCGGCTGCAGATGACGTTGATCAGCCCGGTCTCGTCCTCCAGGCTGATGAAGAGCACTCCCCCGGCGGTGGGCGGTCGCTGACGGTGCGTCACCAATCCGCCCACCAGGACTGCGGCGCCGGGCTCGGCGGCCAGCAGCGCGGCGGCCGTGAGCGCGCCGCCCCGGTCCAGCGCGGCCCGCAGGTGCTGCATCGGGTGGCTGGTGGCGGAGGTCCCGGTGGCCCAGAGGTCGGCGATGGTCTCCTCGACGGGGGTCATGGCGGGCAGCGGGGGCGCGACGGTGCCGGGGGTGGTACCGGGCAGGGTGTCCGGGCGGACGGTGGCGAGGGCGCCGGCCGACCAGAGGGCCTGACGGCGGGTCAGTCCGAAGCAGCCGAAGGCCCCGGCGGCGGCGAGGGATTCCAGCATGGACGCCGGCAGCGCGGTACGGCAGGCGAAGTCCTCCAGGTCGGTGTACGGCTGCCCGGCCGCGATGGCCTCGGCCTGCGGGGTGCCGATCCCGCGGACGGTGCTCAGGCCCAGCCGGATCGCGGGCTGCGGGCGCCCGGCGGTGAGCGGTGGGGCGGGCGGCCGGGCGTCGTCGGGCTCCAGGGTGGGGCCGGGCGCGCTGGCGTTCACGTCCACCCCGCGCACCCCTACGCCGTGCCGCCGGACGTCGGCGATCAGGCTCAGCGGCGAGTAGAAGCCCATCGGCTGGTTGGCCAGCAGGGCGCAGGTGAAGGCGGCCGGGTAGTGGTACTTGAGCCAGGCGCTGGCGTACACCAGGTAGGCGAAGCTGATGGCGTGGCTCTCCGGGAAGCCGTAGCTGGAGAAGGCCTCGATCTTGGTGTAGACGTCCTCGGCGGTGTCCGCCGGGATGCCGCGCTCGGCCATTCCGGCCAGCAGCCGGTCACGGAGCCTGGCGACCCGCTCGTGGGAGCGCTTGGAGCCCATCGCCTGGCGCAGCCGGTCGGCCTCGGCCGGGCTGAACCCGGCGCAGTCGATGGCCAGTTGCATCATCTGCTCCTGGAACAGCGGCACGCCCAGGGTCTTGCCGAGGGCCTTCTCCATCAGCGGGTGCGGGCAGCGGGCCGGTTCGGCACCGGTGCGGCGGCGCAGGTACGGGTGGACCGAGCCGCCCTGGATCGGCCCGGGGCGGATCAGCGCGACCTCGACCACCAGGTCGTAGAAGTTGTCCGGCCGCAGCCTGGGCAGGGTGGCCATCTGGGCGCGGGACTCGACCTGGAAGACGCCCACGGTGTCGGCCCTGCGGAGCATCTCGTAGACGCCCGGGTCGTCGTCCGGGATGCCCGCCAGGTCGTAGTGCTCACCGTGGTGTCCGGCGATCAGGTCGCAGGTGTCGTGCAGGGCGGCGAGCATGCCCAGGCCCAGCAGGTCGATCTTGACCAGCCCGGCGCCGGCCGTGGAGTCCTTGTCCCACTGCAGGACGGAGCGGCCGGGCATCCGGGCCCACTCGGTGGGGCAGATCTCGGCGATGGGCTCCCGGGTGAGCACCATGCCGCCGGAGTGGATGCCCAGGTGGCGCGGCAGGCCGTGCAGCTGCTGGGCGAGCGCGACCACGTCGTCCGGGATGACGGCGTCCGCGCCGGGCGGGGCGTGGAAGTCGCTCTGCCGGGTGAACGCCTCGATCTGGCCGGGCGGGTAGCCGAGCACCCGGGCGGCGTCGCGCAGGGCGAGCCGGGGCCGGTAGGTGATCACGTTGGCGACCTGGGCGGCGTGCCGGCGCCCGTACCGCTCGTAGACGTACTGGATGACCTCCTCGCGGCGGCGGTTCTCGATGTCCAGGTCGATGTCGGGCGGGCCGTCGCGTTCGACGCTGAGGAAGCGTTCGAAGAGCAGCCGGTAGTGGATCGGGTCGACGGCGGTGATGCCGAGGGCGTAGCAGACCGCCGAGTTGGCGGCCGAGCCGCGGCCCTGGCACCAGATGCCGGCCCTCCGGCAGAAGTCCACGATGTCGTGGACGATCAGGAAGTAGCCGGCCAGGTCGAGCTGTTCGATGACGTCGAGTTCGCGGGCCAGCTGCCTGCGGGCGGGGTCGTTCCCGGGGCCGAAGCGGGCCGGTCCGGCGTGGGCGACCAGGTCGCGGAGATGGCTGATCTCGGTGTGGCCCGCCGGGACGGGGAAGCCGGGCAGCTCGGGTTCGAGGCCGCCGAAGTCGAAGGCGCAGGCGCGGGCCAGGTCGACGGTGGCCCGCTGGACGCCCGGGAAGCGGGCCAGCCGGGCGGCCATCTCCCGGCCGGACCGCAGGTGGGCGGTGCCTGCCGCCTGGGTCCAGCCGGCCGCCTCCTGGAGGGTGCGGCGCCCGTGCAGGGCGGCGAGGCCCTGGGCGAGCCGGCCCTGGGCCGGGCCGGCGTGGTGGGCGTTGGTGGAGGCGACCACCGGCAGGCCGACCCGGGCGGCGAGCACGGCCAGGGCGTCGTTGCGCAGGTCGTCGCCGGGCAGCCGCTGGTCGATCAGTTCGACGTGGACGTTGTCCGCGCCGAACGCCTCGGTGAGCGAACGCAGCTCACGTTCGGCGGCCTCGGGCCCCGCCGTCACCAGGGCGGCCGGCACCCGGCCCTTGCGGCAGCCGGTGAGGATCGCCCAGTGGCCGCCGTGCGCGTCCGCCAGCGCCGCGAAGTCGTACGCCGGACGGCCCTTGACCCCGCCGGCCAGCTGGGCCGCACCGATCGCGGCCGACAGGCGGCGGTACCCGGCCGGGCCGCGGGCCAGCACCAGCAGGTGCTCGTCGGGGGTCAGGCCCAGCTCGGCGCCGAACACCGTGGCCACTCCCGCCTCCCGGGCGGCCCCGGCGAAGCGGACCGCGCCGTACAGGCCGTCGTGGTCGGTCAGGGCGAGGGCCTCGATGCCCAGCCGGGCGGCCTCCTCGACCAGGGCCTCGGGGTCGCTGGCGCCGTCCAGGAAGCTGAGGGCGGAGTGGACGTGCAGCTCGGCCCACGGGGGTGCGGGGGTGGCCTCGGGCCCGCGCGGGGACGGGGGCCGGGGCTGGCGCTGGCGCAGGGGGACGACGTCGCCACCCGCCGGGCCCGGCGGCCGGCCGGCCAGGCGTCGGTGCAGTTCGCTCCACGGGAGCGAGGGGTGGCTGGTGAATCCCATCGCGGGGCTTGCTCCGTCTCGGCCCCCCGGGTCGGGTCTTGCGTGGGTGGATCTGGATGGATCTGGGTGGATCCGCGTGGGTGGATCGGCGTGGGTGGATCGGCGTGGGTGCCAGGTACGGGCGCGTCAGGTATAGGCGGCCTCCATGAACCAGCGGCCCGCCTCCACCGTGAGCAGCAGGGCGCGGCCGTCCGAGACCGTGACCTGGAAGCGGGCCCGCCTGCGGGACAACGCCGGATCCCACCAGCACTCGACCGCCGGCCACGGCCCGGTCCAGCCGGTGACCGCCAGCACCTGCCCCCGCAGGGTGATCCGGTCGGGCGGGGCGGACACCCCGGCCCGCCCGTCGACCACGACCGGCAGGCCGCCCGCGTCCAGCACCGTGACCGGCAGCGGCTCGCGCGGCACCACGGACGGCAGCGGATCCTGGAGCCGCCCCGGCCAGGGCGCCCCGACGCCGGCCGACGGCTCGTACGCCTCGCCCCAGGGAACGCGCACCATCTGCTCGGCCGGCCCCCGCCCGCCGCCGGCCTCGATCCGGCGCAGCCCGCCGTGTCCGAGCACCATCTGCACCCGGGCCACCGCCCGCTCGACGCGATCGTCCACGACGCCCTGGCCCCAGAGCGCCAGCTGCCGCCCGTGGTCGGGGACCAGGCCGTCCGGGACGAGACGCAGCGCGGTGAAGCCGACGGGGCCCGGGGCGTCGGGGGAGCCGACGGGGTCGGTGGGGTGACGGCGCACAGGGGTGGCGGCCTCGGCGGGCCCACCGCCCGGGTGGCCGGTGCTGCTGAACGTACCGGCGCCCTGCCAGGCCTGGAGCTGCCAGCGGACCCGCTCGGCCAGTGCGGCCGCCGACAGCCGCCCTTCGTGGCGCCAGAGCCGCGAGACCGTCCGGCCGTCGGCGCACGCCACCTCGACGGCGACCCGCTGGCAGGTCAGGCCCGCCGAGGCGAGCCCGGTGTGCAGCTGCTCGGCGAGCGTACGGGCGACGAACACCAGTGGCTCGGCGAGCAGTTCGGGCGGGTCGAAGAGCTGCTCGGCGGTGAGGTCGAGCCCCTCGGGGCGGGGCGCCAGCGGTCGCGGTTGCAGGCCCCGGGCCAGCCGGTGCGCGGCCGTCCCGGTCGGCCCGAAGCGGTCGGCGACCGCCCGGGCGGGCAGCGCCGCGAACGCCCCCACGGTGGGGATGCCCAGCTGCTCCAGCAGCTCGGCCAGCGGTTCGTCGCCGAGCGCCGCCACGGGGTAGGGGGCCAGGAATTCCGCGGTCCGCCCCGCCGGTACGAGCAGCCCGGCCCGGGCGGCGAGCACGGCGGCGAACAGCCCGTCGGCCACCCCCACCTGGCTGCGCGGCGGCGACGCCGAGGCGGGTACGGGGTGCTCCCGGGCCGTCCGGTGCCGCGCAGGCCCCGCGGGCCCGGCCTCCGCCGGGCCCGGCGCGGGCCGAAGCGGGCGGACCACCCGCAGGTGCGCGCGCTCGTGGCCGCGGCCGTGGTGCTGATGCTGGTGCTCCTCGGGCTCCTCGGGCTCTTCGGGCTCCTCCTCCGCCTGTTCCGCCCGCTCCCCGGCACGTACGACACGACTGCCCGCACCCGCGCCGAGGCCGAGCGGCACCAGATCCGCACCGTCGGCCGGGCCGTCCCCGTCCCGGTCCTCTGCCGCCCACCCCCGGGCGAGCACGGCGGCCACCGCCTCCCCCACCAAGGCCGCGAGGGACTCCTCACCGCCGAAGTACCGGCCGGGCCCCTTGACCGGGATCGCACACAGACCGGGGCGCAGCACCTCCACCCGGGGCGTGAACGCCTCCACCGCGGCGACCACCGGTTCGAACCTGCGGGTCTCCGCCTCCGGGTCGCGATCCCGCAGCTCAAGCTCGGGGCACAGGCGCTGGGCCAGCCGCAGACGCTGCCCCCGCCGCACGCCCGCCGCACGGGCGGTCTCCGAGCAGGCCAGGATCCGGCCGGCGGTGGCCACCGCCACGGCCCGGTGCTCGTCCTCGCCGGGCTCCGCGGTGGCGGCGATCGGCCAGTCCGGGCACCACACGACCAGCATCCGGGGGGTGTCCGCTGTCCCGTGTCCTGTTGTCCCGTGTCCTGTTGTCCCGTGTCCTGCCATGTCAGACCGCCGCCAAGCGTTCGAGGACCGCCCCCGACGCCACGTCCTCCCCCTCGCCACCGACCGGCGCCGTACCGACCGGCGTCAGGTCGGCCGCCGCCAGGCCGACTGCCACACCGACCGGCGCCGTACCGAGCGCCACATCGACGACCGGTGCCGTACCGGCCGTCGGCGCCGCCTCCAGCGCCCGTACCGCGCCGTGCTCGTCCGGCAGCCAGAGCCGCGCCGTACGGCCGCGCGCCGCCGAACCCCGGCCCTCGGCCAGTACCTCCACCTGCCGCCCCACCAGCTGCCCGTGGCCCTCACCCAGCCCGACCCAGCTCCCCTCCCGCACGCTCAACCGCAGCCCGGCCCCCGGCCAGGGCCCGGCCACCAGCAGCACGCAGCCACTGCGCCGCAGGATCGCCGCCAGCCTGGCCGCCAGCTGCGGCGGCACCGGGCCGTCCGGGCGCAACAGGATCAGCCCGACCGCGCCGGCCAGGGTCGAGACCACCTCGGCCCAGTGCGGGCCGGGATCGTCCGCGAGCAGCAGCCTGCCCAGGTCCAGGCCGTACCCCGCGGCGGCGGCCAGCCCGAGTTCGGGCAACCCGACGGCGGCCGACCAGCCGCCGCCCTCGGTGTCCCCCGCCGCCCCGGCGGCCAGTGCAAGCAGCAGCCCGGTGTCGCCGCCGTCCACCGACACCGCCGCTCCACGCCGCAGGCCGCCGTCGGGCAGCAGCGGAGCCAGCGCGGGCAGCACCGGCAGCAGGCCGCCCCCGGCCGGAGCCACCGGCCGGAGCGTCTGCCGCAGGAGCGCGGAATCGAGTGTGGGCACACCTCAAGCATCGAACATCTGTTCGCAAAGATTCAAGTCAGTTCGTCCGAACACCCTGCGTGACCTGCTGCTGTCCGGTCTCCGTGGAGGCCGCCTGATCGAAGGACGGGGAGCGTTTCGCGGGCTGGTCCACGCCGCGACGACCTACCGCTACGTCCGGACCTCGCGGCTCGACCGGGACCGCGGTGGGCATCCGTCCGGCCTGACGAATGCATACGCGACAGCCCCCGGGCCGCGCCGGAATCCGGCGGTCCTGCGGGGGCTGGAGAGCGCGTGGGCGGGGCTAGGAGGTCACCACGTTGAACGCCTCGTAGATCTTCGGCTCGGCATCAGGCATTCCGGCCTCCTGCAGAGCAGGCATGAGCTTCTCCCCGAAGCGCTGAAACGCTTCCTTGGACTCCCAGGTGTCCGTCACGAACCACCCGGTGGGGCTGGGCCCGCTGGCGTGGGAGATCAAGCCCGGCACCGGCCAGTCCGAAGGCGCCCTGACCAGACCACGTCCACCGGTCAGGATGTTGGTGACCTTTTCGTACTGAGCCTGTGTACCGCCCGGGTAGTCGACGACGATGATGACCGGCATCTTGAAACCCACTTTCGATTGGTTGCTGGGCCGTCCCAGCTGACCAGAACACGAACCGAGACGCTCGGGGAGCACAGCCGTCTGGACGTATGGCTACCCGACCGCGGGCGCGGCGGGCGTGGTCGAGGTGGCTGCAACGGTCGTCCAGCGCACAGTCCCCGCGTCGTCACAGTCGCCGACTGCGACCGGGCGGCTGCCGGGGGTGGGTGGAGTGGAGTGGAAAGTCGGCCGGTCCGACTTTCCACTCAGCAGTCCAGGTCGGCCGTGCTGATCCAGACGCCGGCCGGACCGCCCCACAGGTCACCGCTCCGCCAACTTCCCCGGCGGGCATGGGAGTCCATGTTCTGACCCTGGTTCACCATCCCCAGCGCGGGGTACTGCGGGCCGGGGCCCGAGCGGTAGGCGACGCCGTTGTGGTTGACCGTGCAGACGACGCCGCGGCGGCTCGTGGCCCCGGGGGCCGCCGCGGCGAGGCGTGTGCGCAGTGGCGGGGCGCCGCCGGAGTCGGCCGGATCGGCCAGGGCGCGCAGGAGGAGATGGGAGACCGTCACCCGTTCAGCCTAGTGAGCGTCCGGCCGGCATGCGGCGCGGGCGGGGCCGGGCCGACAGCCGATCCAGGTGGGACTCCGGCGAGTTGGGCGGTTCCCGCCCCGCGCTGCGGCCCGCCGCGGGGGCGGTACCGGGGCCGGCGACCGAGCGCGCGGGCCTGCGGCGTGGTGCGGCGGGCGGAGGCCGTGGCCGGTGCCTAGGCTGGGGGCGCGTGGGGCTCGGCAGCACCCCTGGAGCCCCGTAGCGAGGAGGTCCCACCCATGGCCGGCAGCCCGTCCACTCCCCCGAGCCCGGAGACTCCCCCCAGCCCGGACGCTCCCCCGCCGCCGCAGGTCTGGCCGAGTCTGCGGGCCCACGACGCCCGGGGGCTGATCCGCTTCCTGGTCGAGGCCTTCGGCTTCGAGGAGACGGTCGTCTACGGCGACGAGAACCACGTCCACCACGCCCAGCTGTCCTGGCCGCCCGGCGGCGGCATCATGCTCGGTTCGGCCCGCGAGGAGGACGACGAGGAGGATCCCTGGCCACTGCGGCCGGGCAGCTTCGGGGCGTACGTGGTCACCGACGACCCTGACGCGCTGTACACGCGGGCGGTGGCCGCCGGGGCGGAGGTCCTCTCCGAGCTCCACGAGACCGACTACGGCTCGCGCGACTGCTCCTTCCGCGATCCCGAGGGCAATCGCTGGTACTTCGGCACGTACCGCGGCGAACCGCGCCCGGCCGCCCGGCCCGCCGGGAAGCCCGCCTGACCCGAACCGACGGGCGGCGGGGCGGGTAGGGGCGGACCGCCGCAGCCTACCCGCGCACGACCGGCCCGGATGCGGCTATTCCGAATTGGCCGTGCTTACTTGACGCCCCGCCACCTCCGGCGAAACCCTGGAGCCCTGAGCATGCCAAACCCCGCCCGAGCGCCCACCGGCAGAAGGAGCAGCGCCGATGACGGCCCAGCCCTCCCACACGCGAGGCAGCACCGATGCCCCCCTGCTGGACGAGACGATCGGGCGCAACCTTGAGCGTACGGTCGCCGCCCACCCCGGGCGGGAGGCGCTGGTGGACGTCCCGAGCGGGCGGCGCTGGACGTACGAGCAGTTCGGGCGGGACGTGGCGAGGCTGGCGCGCGGGCTGCTGGGCAGCGGCGTGGCCAAGGGCGACCGGGTGGGCGTCTGGGCGGCCAACTGCCCCGAGTGGGTGCTGCTCCAGTACGCGACGGCCCGGATCGGCGCGATCCTGGTGAACATCAACCCGGCCTACCGCACCGGCGAGTTGGAGTACGTGCTGAACCAGTCGGGGGTCAGCGTGCTGGTCTCCCAGACGGAGTACCGGGGCAGCGACTACCGGGCCATGGTGGCGGAGGCCGGCCGGCGGTGCCCGGCGCTGCGCGAGAGGGTGTGGATCGGGGAGGCGTCCTGGCAGGCCCTGGCGCAGCCGACCGGACCGCGTGAGCTGCCCGAGCTGCCCGAGCTGCCCGAGCTCACGGAACTGCACTGCGACGAGCCGATCAACATCCAGTACACCTCGGGCACCACCGGCTTCCCCAAGGGCGCCACGCTCTCCCACCGGAACATCCTCAACAACGGTTACTTCGTGGGCGAGTTGCTCGGCTACACCGAGCAGGACCGGATCTGCGTACCCGTCCCCTTCTATCACTGCTTCGGGATGGTGCTGTGCAACCTGGCGGCCACCAGTCACGGCTCCTGCATCGTGATCCCCGCCCCCGGCTTCGACCCGGCCGCCACCCTGCGCGCGGTCGCCGCCGAGCGGGCCACGGCGCTGTACGGCGTACCGACGATGTTCATCGCCGAGCTGAGCCTGGAGGACTTCGCCGGGTACGACCTCTCCTCGCTGCGCACCGGGCTGATGGCCGGCTCACCGTGCCCGGTGGAGGTGATGAAGCGGGTGGTCACCGACCTGCACATGCCGCAGGTCGCGATCGCGTACGGGATGACGGAGACCTCGCCCGTCTCCACCCTCACCCGGCGCGACGACGACCTGGAGCACCGCACCGGGACGGTCGGGCAGGTGATGCCGCACGTCGAGGTGCGGGTGGCCGACCCGGTGACCGGCGAGACGCTGCCGGCCGGGACGGCCGGTGAGCTGTGCACACGCGGCTACTCGGTGATGCTCGGCTACTGGGACGACCCGGAACGCACCGCCGAGGCCGTCGACGCGCAGGGGTGGATGCACACCGGCGATCTCGCGGTGATGCGTCCGGACGGCTACCTCACCATCGTCGGACGGATCAAGGACATGATCATCCGGGGCGGCGAGAACGTCTACCCGCGCGAGATCGAGGAGTTCCTGCACGCCCATCCGAAGATCGCGGACGTCCAGGTGGTCGGCGTGCCCGACGCCCGGCTGGGCGAGGAGATCTGCGCCTGCGTGATCCTGCACGACCGGGCCGGCGAACTCAGCCAGGGCGAGCTGGCCGAGTTCTGCGACGGGCGGCTCGCGCACTTCAAGACGCCGCGCTACCTGCGGGTGATGGATTCCTTCCCGATGACGGTGAGCGGGAAGGTGCGGAAGATCGAGCTCCGCGAGCAGGCCGCGATCGCGCTCGGCCTGTGACCCGCAAGGCAGGCGCCCGGCAGGCAGGCGCCGGGCGGGCGGCCACCGGCGCTACCGACCACTCGCGGGACGTCGGCACCCGGCGCGGCGGCGCCGGGCACCCGGGTACACGTGCACCGGCAGCGTGGCGCAGACCACAGGGGGGCGCTCGCTCGCCGCCGCCAAGGTCATCTAGGCTGGATGACGTGCTCATACTTGTCAGCCGTCGCCACGTGGACCTGCTCCGCGTCACGAGCATGTCCTGTCGACGCTCCGGCTGATCTTCGAACCCTCATCGCGCGGCCCTCCGACCGGGCCCGCATCCCCCTCCCGGCCCCGTGGCCCACGCCCTACCCGGCGCGGCCCCGGCACCCCCGGTCACCACCGGGCACGGTCGGGACGAGACCCAGCGGATGTCACCCATGACGCAGCAGCACCCCTCCACCTCCGCCGGCCTGCCGGTGATCGACCTCTCGCTCGCCGCCGGGAGCGCGGAAGAGCGCGCCCGGCTGCACGGCGAGCTGCGCAGCGCAGCCACCGAGGTCGGCTTCTTCCAGCTCACCGGCCACGGCATATCCGCCGCGGAGACCGCCGCGCTGACCGGCGCGATGCGGGCCTTCTTCGCCCTGCCGGAGGCCGACCGGCTGTCGGTCAGCAACCTGAACTCCCCCCACTTCCGGGGCTACACCCGCACCGGCGACGAGCGCACCGGCGGCAGCCAGGACTGGCGCGACCAGCTGGACATCGGCGCCGAACTGCCGCCGCACGTCCCCGCGCCCGATGAGCCGCCGTACTGGTGGCTGGAGGGTCCCAACCAGTGGCCCACGGCACTGCCCGAGCTGCGGGAGGCGGCGCTGAACTGGATCGACCGGCTCAGCCAGGTCGCCGAGCGGCTGCTGCACGAGCTGCTGGCCTCGATCGGCGCGCGGGCCGACTTCTACGACTACGCCTTCGCCGGCCACCCGCACCTGCGGCTCAAGCTGGTCCGCTACCCGGGCACCGCCCCGGACGGCGCCGGGCAGGGCGTCGGCGCGCACAAGGACTACGGCTTCATCACCCTGCTCCTCCAGGACCAGGTCGGCGGGCTCCAGGTGGAACGGCCGGACGGGTCGTTCCTGGAGGTGCCGCCGATGGAGGGCGCCTTCGTGGTGAACCTGGGCGAGCTGCTGGAGGTCGCCACCGACGGCTACCTCAAGGCCACCAACCACCGGGTGGTCAGCCCGGCCGGCGCCCGGGAGCGGTTCTCCGTCCCGTTCTTCTACAACCCGCGGCTGGACGCGCACATCGAGCCGCTGGACTTCCCGCTCGCGCACCACGCACCCGGCGCGACCGAGGACCCGGGGAACCCGCTGTTCGCCGAGTTCGGCCGCAACGAGCTGAAGGGGTACCTGCGCGCCCACCCCGAGGTCACCCGCCGTCACCACGCCGATCTGGTGGACGCCTCGTCCCGCTGACCGGCGCGCGGGCGGCACGGGTGGCAGGGGTGGCGACGAGCGAGGCACAGCAGTGCCCGTCGATGCCCCGAAATGCCACGCCGTGCCGCAGCACCCGCTGAACACCGACCGAGCACCGACCGAGCACCCCGTCGGGCCCCCCCCCCCCCGGCGGGGGGCCCCCCCCCCCCCCCCCCCGCGCGCCCCCCCCCCCCCCCCCCCCCCCCCCCCCCCCGCCCCCGGGGGGCCCCCCCCGCGCGGCGGACCGAG
>NZ_JBITGZ010000014.1:124460-198123 GCF_044457565.1 Kitasatospora sp. NPDC050543
GCGCGGGGGTGGCGCCTCCGCGTCATACCGCCCCCCGCCCCCCCCCCGCCCCCGCCCGCCCCCCCCCCCGCGGGGGGGGGCCCCCCACGCCGTTCACCGCCCAGGCGCGCACACGCCCACCCACCCGTCAGCCCGCGCGCTCCCCGTGGAGTGGACCGCCGCGGAGCGTCACTGTCACACTGTTGCTGTCACAGCAGGAGTGCTACGGCACCATCCCCGACCGGCGGAGGCGCCGCACCATGACAGCGACAGCGGGAGCGACCCCGCCCAGGCTGACGGTGGACGAACTGGCCGCGCGCGCCGGGGTCACCGTCCGCACCCTGCGCTTCTACAGCACCCGGGGCCTGCTCCCACCGCCCGAGCTCGGCCCGCGCCGGGTCGGTCTGTACGGGGTGGAGCACCTGGACCGGCTGGAGCTGATCGAGGAGCTCCAGCGGCAGGGCCTCACCCTGGCCGCGATCGAGCGCTACCTCGCCCAACTCCCGGAGGACATCAGCTCCCTGGACCTGGCCATCCACCGCGCCCTGGTGGCGTCCTGGACGCCGGAGGCCGCCGAGGAGGCGAGCCGGGCGCAGCTGGAGCGCCGGGCCGGGCGGGCGCTGTCGGACGCGGACCTGGACCGGCTGGCCGCGATGGGCGCCCTGGAGCGGACCGCCGACCCGGAGCTGTTCCAGGTGGACCCGGGGCTGCTGCCGCTGGGCGTACGGGTGCTGGACGTGCCGATCCCGCTGGAGACGCTGGTGGCGACCCGGGCCGTGGTCCGGCGGCACAGCCAGGCCACGGCGCACGAGCTGCACCGGCTGTTCCGCGAGACGGTGTGGAAGCCGTACCGCGAGAGCGGGCCGCCGCCGGAGGAGCTGGAGCGGATGAAGGCGCTCACCGACCACATCCAGCCGATGATCGCGCAGGCGCTGGTGACGGCCTTCCAGCGTTCGCTGCGCGAGGAGCTGGGCGGGGCCGCCCGCGGCGAGTAGCCCGCCCCGCCCGCGGAACTCCACCCCCGGACCGCCCAGAGCACCGCCCCGGAGCCGCCACGCCCGTCGGCGCCGCGCACCGGGAGCAGCCCCCGGTGCGCGGCGTCGGCCAGGTCAGTCGGTGAAGCGCCCGCCCTCGGCGGCGAGCCGCTCCAGCAGCGCCGGCGGGGCGAAGCGCTCGCCGTACGCCGCCGCCAGCTCGCGGGCCCGGGCGGTGAAGCCGGGCAGGCCGCCCTCGTACCCGTTGATGTACTGGAGGACGCCGCCCGTCCAGGCCGGGAAGCCGATGCCCAGGATGGAGCCGACGTTGGCGTCCGCGACGGAGGTGAGCACGCCCTCCTCCAGGCAGCGCACCGAGTCCAGTGCCTCCGCGAAGAGCATCCGCTCCTTCATGTCCTCGAACGGGATCTGCGCCTCGGCCTTGGTGAAGTGCTCGCGCAGGCCCGGCCAGAGGCGGGTGCGGCGGCCGTCCTCGCCGTACTCGTAGAAGCCGGCGCCGCCGCTGCGGCCGGGGCGGGCGAACTCGTCGACCATCCGGTCCACCACCGCGTCCGCCGGGTGCGCGGTCCAGCTGCCGCCGGCCTCCTCGATGGCACGCCGGCCCTCGTTGCGGATCTTGCGCGGCAGGGTGAGGGTGAGCTCGTCCAGCAGCGAGAGGACCTTGGCGGGGTAGCCGGCCTGGGCCGCGGCCTGCTCGACGGAGACCGGGTCGACGCCCTCGCCGACCATCGCGACGCCCTCGTTGATGAACTGGCCGATGACCCGGGAGGTGAAGAACCCGCGCGAGTCGTTGACCACGATGGGCGTCTTGGCGATCTGGCGGACCAGGTCGAAGGCGCGGGCCAGCGCCTCGTCGCCGGTCTCCGGGCCGCGGATGATCTCCACCAGCGGCATCTTGTCCACCGGGGAGAAGAAGTGCAGGCCGACGAAGTCGGCGCGGCGGGTGACGCCCTCGGCGAGCAGGCCGATCGGGAGGGTGGAGGTGTTGGAGCAGAGCAGGGCGTCGGGCGCCACCACCTCCTGCACCTCCTGGAACACCTTGTGCTTGAGCTCCGGGTTCTCGAAGACGGCCTCGATCACCGCGTCGCAGCCCGCGAGGTCCGCGGCATCGGCGGTCGGGGTGATCCGGGCCAGCAGCTCCTCCCGCTGGGCCTCGGTGGAGCGGCCGCGGGCCACGGCCTTGTCCAGCAGGCCCGCTGAGTAGGCCTTGCCGCGCTCGGCGGCCTCGGCGCTGACGTCCTTCAGCAGCACCTCGATGCCGGCCTTCGCACAGGCGTAGGCGATGCCCGCGCCCATCATGCCCGCGCCCAGTACGGCCACCTTGCGCACCCGGCGCGCGGGAACGTCCTTCGGGCGCCCGGCGCCGGAGTTGACTGCCTGCATGTCGAAGAACAGCGCCTGGATCATGTTCTTGGAGGTCTGCCCGCAGGCCAGCTCGGTGAAGTAGCGCGACTCGATGCCCATCGCGGTGTCCACGTCCACCTGGGCGCTCTCCACGGCCGCGGCGAGCACGTTGCGCGGCGCGGGGTAGGGCGCGCCGGCGAGCTGCTTGCGCAGGTTGGCCGGGAAGGCGGGCAGGTTGGCGGCCAGCGCCGGGGTGGCGGGGGTGCCGCCGGGGATCCGGTAGCCCTTGACGTCCCAGCGCTGCACGGACTGCGGGTTGGCGTCGATGAACGCGCGCGCCTTGGCGAGCATCTCCTCGCGGGTGCCGGCGAGTTCGTCGACCAGGCCGACCTCCAGCGCCTGCGCCGGGCGGTACTGGCGGCCCTGGAGCAGCACCTTGAGCAGGGCGTCGGCGATGCCGAGCATCCGTACGGTGCGGACGGTGCCGCCGCCGCCCGGGAGCAGGCCGAGGGTGACCTCGGGCAGCCCGATCTTGCTGCCGGGCGCCTGGAGCGCGATCCGGTGGTGGCAGGCGAGCGCGATCTCCAGGCCACCGCCGAGCGCACTGCCGTTGATCGCGGCGACGACCGGCTTGCCGAGCGTCTCCAGGGTGCGCAGGGCGCGCTTCATCCTCATCGAGGAGTCGAAGAGCTCGGCGGCGTCCTCGGGGCGGGCGGCGGACAGCAGCCGCAGGTCGCCACCGGCGAAGAAGGTCTTCTTCGCCGAGGTGACGATGACGCCGCGGATGCCCTCGGCCTCGGCGGTGATCCGCTCGATGACGGTGTCGAGGGCGTCGCGGAAGGCCGCGTTCATGGTGTTGACGGACTGCGCGGGGTCGTCGAGGACGAGCGTGACCACGCCGTCCTGGTCCTGCTCCCAGCGGATGGCGGGGGTGTTCTCGGACATGTGAGGTTCTCCAGGAAGCCGGAATGCCGGGCGGCCGCAGGTGCTGTGCTGGCACGGCCGGAAGGACTGGGTGGTCGCGCGGACTGGAACGGCCGGGATGTCGGGGCGGGCCGGAGGGCGGGCGGGCCGCCGGGGCCGGGCCGGCCCCGCCGCTCGGGCCGGGACCCGAGGTCGGGTAGGGCCGGGGGTGAGGTCAGGTGAGGCGCTCGACGACGGTGGCGACGCCCATGCCGCCGCCCACACAGAGGGTCGCCAGGCCGTACCGCAGGTCGCGCCGCTCCAGCTCGTCGATCAGGGTGCCGAGGATCATCGCGCCGGTCGCACCGAGCGGGTGGCCGAGCGCGATGGCACCACCGTTGACGTTCACCTGGTCGTGCCGGAAGCCCAGTTCGCGCATGAAGCGCAGCACGACGGCGGCGAAGGCCTCGTTGATCTCGACCAGGTCGATGTCCGCGGCCGTCAGCCCGGCCTTGGCCAGCGCCTTGTGGGTGGCGGGGGCCGGGCCGGTGAGCATGATGGTGGGCTCGGAGCCGGAGACGGCGGCCGAGACGATCCGGGCGCGCGGGCGCAGCCCGTACCGCTCGCCGATCTCCGGCGAGCCGATGGCGACCAGTGCGGCGCCGTCGACGATGCCGGAGGAGTTGCCGGCGTGGTGGACGTGGTCGATGGCCTCCACCCAGTGGTACTTCTGCAGGGCGACGGCGTCGAAGCCGCCGGCCTCGCCGATGGCGGCGAAGGAGGGCTTGAGCCCGGCGAGGGTCTCCACGGTGGTGCCGGGGCGGATGAACTCGTCGTGGTCCAGGATGACGAGTCCGTTGCGGTCCCGGACCGGTACGACCGAGCGGTCGAACAGGCCGTCGGCCACGGCCTTGGCGGCGCGGGCCTGGGACTCGGCGGCGAAGGCGTCCACGTCGGTGCGGGTGAGGCCTTCGAGGGTGGCGATCAGGTCGGCGCCGACGCCCTGCGGGACGAAGCCGGTCTCGTAGCTGGTCATCGGGTCCATCGCCCAGGCGCCGCCGTCGGAGCCCATCTTCACCCGGGACATCGACTCGACGCCGCCGGCCAGGACGAGGTCCTCCCAGCCGGAGCGGACCTTGGCGGCGGCCAGGTTGACGGCCTCCAGGCCGGAGGCGCAGAACCGGTTCTCCTGGACGCCCGCGACGGTGTCGGGCAGGCCGGCGGCGATCGCGGCGATCCGGGCGATGTCGGAGCCCTGGTCGCCGATCGGGCTGACCACACCGAGCACGATGTCGTCGACGGCGGCGGGGTCGAGGCCGGGCAGGCGGCGGCGCAGCTCGTGGATCAGGCCGACGACCAGGTCGATCGGCTTGGTGCCGTGCAGCGAGCCGTTGGCCTTGCCCCGGCCACGCGGGGTGCGGATAGCGTCGTAGACGTACGCTTCGGTGGTCACGGTGGGTGCCTTTCGAGGGGTTGTCCGAGGGCTGGGTGGGTGAGGGGGAGCCGGGGTGGAGGGGGTGCTCAGCCGAGCAGGGAGCGGCCGATGATCTCCTTCATGATCTCGGTGGTCCCGCCGTAGATGGTCTGGATCCGGCCGTCGGCGAACGCCTTGGCCACCGGGTACTCGGCCATGTAGCCGTAGCCGCCGTGGAGTTGGAGGCAGCGGTCGGCGGTGCGCTTCTGCAGTTCGGTGGCCCACCACTTGGCCATCGAGGCGTCCACCGGGGTGAGCGCCAGGCGGTTGTGCTCGGTGATGCAGCGGTCGACGAACGCGCGGGTGACGGCGCACTCGGTGGCGAGCTCGGCGATCTCGAAGCGGATGTGCTGGAGCTTGGCGAGCGGACGGCCGAAGGCCTCGCGCCGCTTGACGTAGTCGGTGGTGATCTCGACCAGGTGCTCGGCCCCGGCGATCGCGGCGACGGCGATGGCCAGCCGCTCCTGGGCGAGGTTGCGCATCAGGTAACCGAAGGCGGCGTTCTCCTCACCCAGCAGGTTGGCCTTGGGCACCCGTACGTCGGTGAAGAACAGCTCGGCGGTGTCCTGGGCCTTCTGGCCGATCTTGTCGAGATTGCGGCCACGCTCGAAGCCGGGCATGCCGCGCTCGACGACCAGCAGGCTCAGGCCGTGCGCGCCGCCCTCGGGGGTCGTCCTGGCCACGACCACCACCAGGTCGGCGAGGATCCCGTTGGAGATGAAGGTCTTGGCGCCGTTGAGCAGGTAGTGGTCGCCCCGGTCGACCGCGTGGGTGCGGATGCCCTGGAGGTCGGAGCCGGTGCCCGGCTCGGTCATCGCGATGGCGGTGATGAGCTCGCCGCTGCAGAAGCCGGGCAGCCAGCGCCGGCGCTGCTCCCCGTCGGCGAAGGCGGTGAGGTACGGGCCGATCATGTCGTTGTGCAGGGCGAGGGCCAGGCCGGAGGCGCCGGCCCGGGTGAACTCCTCGGCGAGGACGGCGCTGTAGCGGAAGTCCGCGCTGCCCCCGCCGCCGTACTCCTCGGGGACGGCCAGGCCCAGCAGGCCCTGCCGCCCGGCGGCGAGCCAGGCGGAGCGGTCGACGATGCCCTCGCGCTCCCAGCGGTCGTGGTGCGGGAGCACCTCCTTGGCCAGGAAGGCCTGCACGCTCTCGCGGAAGGCCTCGTGCTCCCGGGTGTAGATCTCGCGTTGCACCGGTCGTCTCTCCTCTGCGATCTGCGGTCTGCGATCAGCGGTCGGCAGTCAGCGGTCCAGCCCGGGTACGGACCAGTCGCGGGCGACCTCGGCGGTGTGCGCGCCGGGCCGGGCCGGCGGGCGGCGCAGCGTCCCCGGGGTGGCGGAGAAGCGCGGGGCGGGGGCGGGCTGGGTGATGCCGTCGATCTCGGCGTAGGTGCCGCGCGCCACCAGGTGTTCGTGACCAGCGGACTGACGCAACGTCAGCACGGGCTCCACGCAGGCGTCGGTGCCGGCGAAGACGGCCGTCCACTCGGCCAGCGTGCGGGTGGCGAACCGGGCGGCGATCCGGGCCCGCAGTTCGGGCCAGCGGGCGGTGTCGAACTGGCCGGGCGCCTGCGGGTCCAGCTCCAGCAGCCTGGTGAACTCGGCGTAGAACTGCGGCTCCAGCGCGCCGACCGCCAGATGCCCGCCGTCGGACGCCTGGTACACGGCGTAGCAGGGCGCGCCGCCGTCCAGCAGGTTGACGCCCCGCCGGTCCTGCCAGAGCCCGGCGGCGAGCAGCCCCCAGAGCATGGACGTCAGGTGGGCGGCGCCGTCCACGATGGCGGCGTCGACGACCTGGCCGGTGCCGCTCTCGCGGGCGTGGTGCAGGGCGGCGAGCAGCCCGACGACCAGGTAGAGGGAGCCGCCGGCGTAGTCGCCGAGCAGGTTGGCGGGGATGGCCGGCGGCCCGTCGGGGCGGCCGGGCTCGCCGATCAGGCCGAGGACGCCGGCGACGGCCGAGTAGCCGATGTCGTGGCCGGCGGTGGGGGCGAGCGGCCCGTCCTGGCCCCAGCCGGTCATCCGGCCGTACACCAGGGCGGGATTGCGGGCGAGGCAGGCGTCGGGGCCGACGCCGAGGCGCTCGGCGACACCGGGGCGGTAGCCCTCGATCAGCAGCTGGGCTCGCTCGACCAGGTCCAGGACGAGCCCCGGCCCGTCCGGGTCCTTGAGGTCGATCAGCACCGAGCGCTTGTTGCGGTTGGTGACGTCGTACGCCGGGTCCGGGCCGAGCGGGGAGGGGCCCGGCCGGTCGACGCGGACCACGTCGGCGCCCAGGTCGGCGAGCAGCATGGCGGCGAACGGCCCCGGGCCGATGCCCGCCAGTTCCACCACCCGCACCCCGGCCAGCGGCCCGGGGCTGGTCGTGCCGTTCACCCACTGCCCCCTTCATCGGTTTGACAGTAAAGCTGTAACACTGGCGATGATAGACAGGCGACCGGCCGGTAACAAGGCTCACCCCGGATCGCCCCAGCCGGCTTCCCGGCCCTCGATCTCAGTCTGCGGCGGTCGCCGGTGGCCAGGTGCGGGGATGAGCGCCCCGGGGCCCGCTCCCCCGCGCGGGGGAGGCGGATCACGAGTCAGGGGGACGACCCGGCGGGGTGCGGCCCGGGAGAGTGGCGGGTATGACGACGACACCCGCCCTGACGGCCGGCGCGATGGCGCCGGTCGAGCGGGCACCCGCCGGTACTGACGTAGAGTCAACCGCGTGAGGGCGGGGATTCGGGGGATCGCGAGCGCACTGCTGGGGCGGCGCGCCCGGCGGCGGTGGGTGCACCTGGTGCTGGGCGGCGCGCTGTTGATGCCGTACTGGCTGCTGTCGACCGTCGTGCTCGGGGTGGTCAGCCCCGGCGAGGGCCCGCTGCACACCGTGGTGCTCCAGCTCGCCGCCCTGGTCACCGCACTGCCGATGGCCGCGGTCACCGCGCTGCTGCCGGTGGTCCGGGTCCTTGAGGGCACTGCGGCCCGGGCGCTGTGCGCGGGCGCGGCCGGGGAGCTGTCCACCGGGCCGTCCCGCTCCTGGGCGGCGCGGCGGCGCACCGCGGCCTGGTACGTCCTGCACCTGTTCCTGGGCGGCGTGGTCAGCGGTATGACGCTGGCCGGCACGCCGGCGGCGGCGGTGCTGCTGCTCCCCGACCGCGGAGTGCTGACGGAGCTGGACACCTGGTGGCAGCAGCACGGCCACGGCATCGAGCTGCCGCCCGCCCCCGTGCTGGGCGCGGCGCTGATCCTGCTGATCATCGGCACCAACGCCGCGGCCGGCTCGCTGCTGGCCCGCTCGGCGCCGGCGCTGCTCGGCCCGACACCGGACGAGCGGCTGCTGGCGGCCGAGCGGCGCGCGACCGTCCTGGCCCAGCGCAACCGGCTGGCCCGGGAGCTGCACGACTCGGTCGGGCACGCGCTCAGCGCGGTGGGCATCCAGGCCTCCGCCGCCACCCGGGTGCTCACCACCGACCCGGGCTTCGCCGCCGAGGCGCTGCACGCGATCGAGGAGACGGCCCGCGCGGCGGTCGCCGAACTCGACGCCGTGATCGGCCTGCTGCGCGAGGAGGACGGCGTCGCGGAGCCCGCCGGGCCGACCCTCGCCGGCCTGGACGACCTGCTGCGTCAGCTGGCCGTGACGGGCGTGCGGGTGGAGGCCTCGCTCGCGCCGGGCCTGGGCCGACTGCCGACGGCGGTGTCACGGGAGGCGTACCGGATCGTCCAGGAGGGGCTCACCAATGTGCTGCGGCACGCCGGACCGGCCCCGGCCGGACTGCGGGTGGACCTGTGGGAGGACCGGCTGGAGCTGGAGCTCACCAACCCGCTGGGCGCCACCCGCCCCAGCCGCCCCGGTGGCGGCCGGGGCCTGCGCGGGATCGGGGAGCGGGCGGCGGCGCTGCGCGGCGGCTACGAGGCCGGGCCGAGCGCCGACGGGACGGCCTGGCGGCTGGCGGTGTGGCTCCCGGTGAGCAGCGCCGGTGCGCGGTGAACGGCGGGCCGGACGGCGGAACAGAGTGGCAGAGCAGCGGGACAGCAGGACACCGGGACACGGAGCATGGGGACGCGGGGAGGCGTGCGGTGACGCAGATCAGGGTGGTCGTCGCGGACGACGAGCGGCTGGTGCGGATGGGCCTGCGGGTGGTGATCGACGCCGAGCCGGACCTGTCGGTGGTCGGCGAGGCGGCCTCGGGCGCGGAGGTCGTGCCGCTGGTGCGCGAACTGCGGCCGGACGTGGTGCTGATGGACGTCCGGATGCCCCAGATCGACGGCATCAGGGCCACCGAGCAGCTGCTCGCCACCATGGCCGACCCGCCGAGGGTGCTGGTGGTGACGACGTTCGAGCACGACGACCACGTGTACGACGCGCTGCGCGCCGGGGCCGCCGGCTTCCTGCTCAAGCGGGCCAGGGCGGAGGAGATGGTGCAGGCCGTCCGGCTGGTGGCGCGCGGGGACTCGCTGCTCTACCCGGCCGCCGTCCGGGAGCTCGCGCTGCGCCAGCTGCCCGCCGCCAGGACGGCCGACCGCGACCCCGGGCCGGTCGGGCGGCTGACCGAGCGGGAGGGCCAGGTGCTGCGGCTGATGGCGGCCGGGCTGAGCAACGGGGAGATCGCCGCCCAGCTGGTGGTCAGCCCGGAGACGGTCAAGACGCACGTCGGCAGCGTGCTGGCCAAGCTCGGGGCCCGGGACCGGACCCAGGCGGTGATCACGGCGTACGAGTCGGGGTTCGTCCTGCCGGGGTGAGCGCACCGAGGAGCTACGGCCGGTCACCTCCCGATCACACCCTGGATGATCATTTCATCTCACCGCTACCAGCTAGTAGAGTGCGTCGATCATTTCCGTCCGATACCTCCGAAACCTGGTGACTCCATGTCAGTCTGGACCAAACCCGCACTCTGGTGGCGCGCGGCCATCGTGCTCTCGGCTTGGCTCGGGCTGACCCTGGGCACAGGGGAACTGGTCTACTTCACCGTCCAGAGCAACGTGATCGTGCTCGGCTACTTCGCCGGCGCCGTGTACTGGATGATCAAGCGCGGCACCACGGACGCACCCGCGCCCCGGCTGCGCGGGGCCGCCACCCTCTACATCGTGATCACCGGGCTGGTCTCGCACGTCCTGCTCCAGCACGGCGCCAACCCGCTGCCCGGCCTCTTCTCCGGCCCGGACCGCCTCCAGCACTGGTCCTCGTTCTTCCTGCACTACACCACGCCGCTGCTGGTGATCAGCGAGTGGCTGGTGCTGCGCCCGCGCAACGCCTCCCGCTGGCGCGACATCCCGCTCTGGCTGGCCTTCCCGCTCGGGTACGCCGCGGTCGTGCTGACCCGCAACGCGCTGTTCTCCACCTACCCGCTGAAGTACCCGTACTTCTTCTTCGACCCGACCACCGAGGGCTACGGCTACGTCTGGGGTCAGATCGCGCTGCTGACGGTCGAGTTCGTGGTGCTGGCGGCGGCCGTGGTCGGTCTCGACCGGCTCGGCACCCTGGTCGCCGGCAAGCTCCGTCCGGCCTCGGCGGCCGAGCCGACGAAGGCGTGAGGGCCGCGGCGGCCGGTCAGATCCGCCAGTCGCGGATCCGGCCGGCCGCCGCGAACACGTCGGCCGCACCCGCCGCCACGTCCCGGGCCAGCTCCACCAGGGCGCCGTACGGCGGGTCGATGCCCTCCTTGGCGGCGTGCATGTACGCCGCCGTCGCCATGCAGGCGTAGAGGTTGTTGCGCACGGGCAGCGGGCGCAGCAGCACGATGGTGTGCATCAGCGTCGCCGCGCACCAGGCGGCGTCCGCACTGTGGCCGAGCTGCGCGGTGTTCACCCGGTGCCGGGCCACCGCCGCCTGGAGCGCCGAATAGTCGCGGACGCTGAGATCCTCCGGCGAGGCCTGCTCCTGGACGTCGAGCAGCCAGCGGATGTCGACGTGCAGGATCATCAGGCGGCGGTGCGCTTGGACGCCGGCGCGTCCTCCGGGAAGGCGGCGTCAAACTCCGCCACGTGCTCGTTCCAGAACGCCACCGCGTGGTTGACGAACGTCCGCCGCTGCTGCTCACGCACGCTGAGGTCGTGGACGTAGGCCTTGACGCTCTTTCCGTCGGCGGCGGCGGCCTCGCGGATCGCGGCGAGTTCGTGCTCCGTGTACTCGATGTTGAGCGCTGGCATGCTGGCGATGGTACCGGAGGGGTACCTGCGCCGGTACCTCCCCTGCACCTCTCCGACACCTCTCCGGCACGCACCAACGGTGCGGCCCCGCCCCGCCGTTGACCGCCCCGCCCCGCCGTCGACCACGCCGACGGCCCGGGTGGTCAACGGCGGAGGTTCCCTCACATCGGATCCACCGCCCGCAGCCCGCCGTCCAGCTCCAGCCAGCGGGTGATGCCCAGCCCGCGCAGGAACGGCAGGTCGTGGCTGGCCACGATCAGTGCGCCCTGGTACGCGGCGAGCGCCTGGGTGAGCTGGCGGACGCTGGCGAGGTCGAGGTTGTTGGTCGGCTCGTCCAGCATCAGCAGCTGCGGCGGCGGGTCGGCGAGCAGCAGGGCCGCCAGGGCCGCCCGGAAGCGCTCACCGCCGGAGAGGGTGGCCGCGAGCTGGTCGGCCCGGGCCCCGCGGAACAGGAAGCGGGCCAGCCGGGCCCGGATCGCGTTCTCCCCCGCCGCCGGGGCGAAGGCCCGGACGTTCCCCGCCACGCTCAGCGAGTCGTCCAGCACGTCGAGCCGCTGCGGCAGGTGGCGCAGCGGGACGGGTGTGCCGATCTCCCCCGCCAGCGGCCGCAGTTCGCCCGCGATGGTGCGCAGCAGGGTGGACTTGCCCGCGCCGTTGCGCCCGACCAGCGCGATCCGCTCCGGGCCCCGCAGCTCCAGGCTCACCGTGCCGCCGTACGCCAGGCGCACGGCGTCCAGGCTGAGCACGGTGCGGCCGGCGGGGACGGCGGTGCGCGGCAGGTCGATCCGGATCTCGGCGTCGTCGCGGACGGCCTCCTCGGCGTTGGTCAGCCGCTGCCTGGCCTCGTCGAGCCGCTCGGTGTGCAGGCCCTGGAGCCGGCCGGCGGTCTCCTGGCCCTGGCGCTTGAGCTTGCCGGAGACGATCTTCGGGTCGTGGCGGCAGATCGAGCGCTTCTTGCCGTAGCTGGCGCTGCGCTCCTGCCGTGTCCTGGCGTCGATCAAGTCCCGTTGCTGGCGCTGGACCTCGGCTTCGGCGGCCCGGACCAGCCGCTCCGCGCTCTCCTGCTGGGCGGCGACGGCCCGCTCGTAGTCGGCGAAGTTGCCGCCGTACCAGGTGACGGCGCCGTCCCTGAGGTCGGCGATCTGGTCGACGTGCTGGAGCAGTTCGCGGTCGTGGCTGACGATCAGCATCACCCCGCTCCAGCCCGCCACCGTCTCGTACAGGCGCTCGCGGGCGGCCAGGTCGAGGTTGTTGGTGGGCTCGTCCAGCAGCAGGACGTCCGGGCGGCGCAGCAGCAGCGCGGCCAGGCGCAGCAGCACGGCCTCGCCGCCGGAGAGCTCGCCGGTGGTGCGGTCCAGGCCCAGCCGGGCGAGGCCGAGCCGGTCGAGGGTGGCGCGGGCTCGCTCCTCGACGTCCCAGTCCTCGCCGACGGCGTCGAAGTGCCGCTCGTCGCTGTCACCGGACTCAATGGCGTGCAGGGCCTCGCGGGCGGCCCGGATGCCGAGTGCCTCGTCGACCCGAAGGGTGGTGTCCAGGGTCAGGCCCTGCGGCAGGTAGCCGAGTTCGCCGCCGACCCGGACGGTGCCGCCGGCGGGGGTGAGCTCGCCGGCGATCAGCCGCAGCAGGGTGGACTTGCCCGCGCCGTTGAGGCCGATCAGGCCGGTGCGGCCGGGGCCGACCGCGAGGTGGAAGCCGTCCAGCACTCGGGTGCCGTCGGGCCATTCGAAGCCGAGGTCGGTGCAGAGGACGGAGGTGGTGGGTTGCGCCATGGTTGGCCTCCCGGGTGGTTGCCGTGGTGGGTGAGGTAGCAACACGGGAGACACCGCGCGGTGCGGCTGGACGACTCGGCGGCTCGGCGGCTCCGGGAGGAGCGCGAGAAGTGGGCGGCCCTGGTACGGGCAGCAGGCTCACCACTGAGGTCGGCACGCACGCTCACACGCCGCGCCCGGACGTCGTCCGGCGCGGGGGGCGGTGTCTCAAGACCTCAGTAGCGCAATGGCCTGCTCCTGCTCTTTCGGTTCCAGGGCCGTGGTCACCACCGTACGGAGCGCCTCCCCGCCCCCGCAAAGGGATTTCCGCGCCGGCGCGCCCCGCCCGGACGCCGTCGGCGCCGAGGCCCGGCCGACCGGGGTCGTGGCGGTCCTGCGGCCTGGTCGTGAAAGGCGTGCGGGCGGGTCATGGAGGGCCGTGAGGACGCGGGGGGTGTGCGCGGCGCGGTGATCAAGCATGGGAGGATCCCTGCTGCCGCGGAAGCGGCAGCGGCCGTACGGCCGTGTTCATCAGGGGGAACTGATCTCATGTCATCCATATCCCGCGTCACGCGCGCCGCGCTGGGCGCCTCCGTCGCCGCGCTGACGCTCGTCGCCGCGACCGGCTGCGGCCCGGACAACTCCTCGCAGGACATCGCGGATCCGGCGCCGGCCACCACCGCCGCTACCACCGCCACCGCCACCCCGGCCGCCTCGGCCTCGGCCACCAAGCCGGGCGGACCGATCCCCCAGCTGCCCAGCCTCGACGAACTGAAGAAGTGGAAGTTCGACGACTGGGACAAGTGGGCTCAGAAGAACATCATCACGCCGGCCGTCAAGGGCTACTGGGACATCCAGCGGATGCTCAACGCCAAGCCGCCCGCGCAGGCGCCGGTGACCCCGCCGTCCCCGACCGCCAAGCCGAGCACCAAGCCCGGGGACGACGGCAACGACCCGATGCCCACCCCGATCGACGCCAAGGCCGAGGCGCACCCGTACACCAAGCAGCTCCACGTCGATGGCAAGATCTTCTTCGAGGCCAACGGCAAGGACTACGTCTGCTCCGGCACGGTGATCTCCGACCCGGCCCACCCCGGCAAGAGCAACCTGGTGTGGACCGCGGGCCACTGCGCGCACGACGGCAAGGGCGCCGGGTTCCACCAGAACATCGTCTTCGCCCCGGCCTTCAACAGCACCGCGACGCTGAGCGGCGGCAAGAAGGGCACCATCGAGCAGGCCGAGCCGTACGGCGAGTGGGGCACCGTCGACGCCGTCACCTCGCCGCAGTGGAGCGCCGAGGCCGACATCCACACGCCCAACTCGGCGGCCCACTACGACTTCGCGATCCTCAAGGTGGCCAACCCAGCCGCGGGCGGCAAGTCGCTGGAGGAGACCGTCGGCGGCTCCGTGCCGGTCTGGTTCAACGCCCCGCGCGAGCAGGTGAGCATCACCGCCTACGGCTTCCCGGCGGGCAAGCCGTACGACGGCGCGGAGCTGGAGCGCTGCGACTCCGGCAAGCCCTCCCGCTTCTCGATGGACCCGGCGCGCCCGTCGATGTACGCCATCGGGTGCACCTCGACCGGCGGGAGCAGCGGCGGCGGCTGGTTCAGCAACCGTGACGGCAAGCCCGCGCTGGTCAGCAACACCTCGGTCGGCAACGACGCCGGCTGGCAGACCGGCCCGTACCTGGACGACGTGGCGGCGCACGCGCTGGACTACCTCTCCAAGAAGAAGTGACACCGAGGGGGCGGTGACCGGCACAGCCGGTGACCGCCCCCGGTCGTGACCCCGGCGGTGCCTGCGGATGTGACCGACGGCCGTGACTGCCGGATGTCACCACCGGGAAGCACCGCCGGATGTCACCGCCCCCGGCGGTGACGTCCGGCGCACGCCCGGCCGGGGTCCCGGGGCCGCAGGCACCACGGCAATGCCGTTGCCTCTGGAGGCCGTCCCGCTGCGCCTCGGCACCCGACCCCGGGCGCTTGGGTCACGTGTGGTCAGGCGTCCGCTGACGGGGAAGCCGGCCACGGAACGGTGGTCTCGGCCGGGGTCACGTAGTCGACGCCGGGGACGTTCCAGCCGTAGAGCTGGCCGACCTGGTCGCGGAACCACTCCGTGTCCGTGCTGACCGCGAGGTCGTCGCTGCCCACCCGGTCCCACACCGCGCGGACGGCCGCCTGGACCTCAGGGTTCATCTCCCAGTCGTCCAGCCGGATGCGGCCCTGGTCGTCCAGGCCGAGGTCCGCATGGCCGGTCATCCGGTTCCACAGCGCTTCGGCCTGGTCAACGGTGGTCTGCCAGCGGTCGGCGGTGACGCGGTGCAGGATGCTGGTGTAGAGCGCGATGCTCGGGATGGCAGTGGATGCCTGGGTGACGGCTGCGCCGGCGACGACGGTGTAGGCGTGACCGACGCCCTTGAGCCGGGTGTTGATGGCGCGGGCGGTGTCTTCGAGGTGCTGCTTGGCCGCGCCGATGGTGCCGGCTCGGTAGATCGGTGCGGTGATGTCGGAACCGACGTAGGACAGCGCGACGGTCTGGAAGCCGTCGGCGAGCAGGCCCTTGGACTGCAGGGCGTTGATCCACATCTGCCAGTCGGCGCCGCCCATGACCTGCACGGTCGCGTCGCGCTCGGCATCGTCGGCCGCCTGCAGGTGCAGTTCGCCGAGCTGCGGGACGCCGTCCTCGAACACGAGGGTCTTGGCCCGGTAGTCGGCGCCGAGCGGCTTGATGACGGAGTGGTGGACCTCGCCGGTCAGCGGGTCGGTGCGGCGCGGGGCGGCGATGCTGTAGATGAGCAGGTCGATCTTGCCGAAGCGGTCGGCGAGCTGATCGGTGGCCGCGTCCTTGACGACGTCCGAGAAGGCGTCGGCGTTGAGGAACGAGAAGGCGGCGCCGGCCTCGGCGGCGAGCCCGGCCGTCCGCGCGGTGCGGTACCAGCCCGCGCCGGCGGTGCGGCGCTCGGTCTCGGCGGACTCGAAGGCGATGCCGAGCCCGCGCATCCTGTGGGCGCGCAGGCCGACCACGGTCGCGGCCAGCCCGTAGCCGGCGCTGGAGCCGATGACCAGGGCGACCGGGCCGGGCTCGTCGGCAGTAGCCTCGGGGATCTGCTGCCACATGCGGTCGACGACGGCCGCGCACCCGGTCGGGTGGCTGTTCACGTACAGGTAGCCGCGGTTGCCGGGCTTGATCTCGCGGATGCTCACTCGTGGGGTCCTTCGGTGCGGGGACGGCGGTGCAGAGCGTGCCCTGCCGGGCGGTGACCCGGCCGGTCCGGGCGGGGCTGTCGACGCCCGGACCTGCTTCGGGTGGGCCCGGTTCACATCCTCGGTGGGCGGGCGCCGGCCGGTGGTGGCGACGTGCGTCAGAAGTCGCGGCGGAATCTTGTGGGTTCGGCCTCGGCCATGGGTGGTGGCTGCCGAGTGCATCACCGTGCGCAGGGCATGGCGGACGGCCGGGAAGGCCCGGACCTCCTGGCAGGTGCCGCCGGCGGTCCGGGAGCGGAGCGGGGGGATTCCGAGGTGGTTCTTGATCTCGTCGAAGGCCGGCCGCACCACGGCCCCGGGACCCTCGCGTCCCGCCCCCGATAGAATCGGCGCATCATGAGCGCCACTCTCGTAGTCAAGGATCTGAGCGCCGGCCACGGCGACCGCACCCTCTTCTCCGGCCTGGACCTGGTCGTCGCCCCCGGCGACGTCATCGGCCTGGTCGGGGCGAACGGGGCGGGCAAGTCGACGCTGCTGCGTCTGCTGGCCGGGCTGGACACCCCCGAGGGCGGCTCGCTGCGCCTCAGCCCGCCCACCGCCAACATCGGGCACCTCCCGCAGGAGCCGGAGCGGCGCGAGGGCGAGTCCGTCCGCGACTTCCTGGCCCGCCGGACCGGGGTGGCCGCCGCGCAGGCGGCGCTGGACGAGGCCACCGAGGGCCTGGTCGAAGGCCGCGCGGGCGCCGACGACGCGTACTCCGCGAGCCTGGACCGCTGGCTGGACCTGGGCGGCGCCGACCTGGAGGAGCGCGCCGAGGAGGTCGCCGACTCGCTGGGCCTCAAGGTCGGCCTCGACCTGCCGATGACGGCCCTCTCCGGCGGCCAGGCCGCCCGCGCCGGGCTCGCCTCGCTGCTGCTCTCGCGCTACGACGTCTTCCTGCTGGACGAGCCGACCAACGACCTCGACCTGGACGGCCTGGAGCGCCTGGAGTCCTTCGTCAAGGGCCTGCGCGCCGGCACCGTGGTGATCAGCCACGACCGCGAGTTCCTGACCCGTACCGTCACCCGGGTGCTGGAGCTGGACCTCGCCCAGCAGCAGGTCAACCTCTACGGCGGCGGGTACGAGGCGTACCTGGAGGAGCGGGCGGTGGCGCGTCGGCACGCCCGCGAGGAGTACGAGGAGTTCTCGGACACCAAGGCCGGCCTGGAGGCCCGGGCCCGGATGCAGCGCGGCTGGATGGACAACGGCGTGCGCAACGCCCGTCGCAAGGCCGGCGACAACGACAAGATCGGCCGCAACATGCGCTCCGAGTCCTCGGAGAAGCAGGCCGCCAAGGCCCGCCAGACCCAGCGGATGATCGAGCGGCTCGACGTGGTCGAGGAGCCCCGCAAGGAGTGGGAGCTGCGGATGGAGATCGCCGCCGCGCCGCGCTCCGGCTCGGTGGTGGCCACCCTGCGCGGGGCGTCGGTGCGGTGCGGCGAGTTCGCCCTCGGCCCGGTGGACCTGCAGATCGACTGGGCGGACCGGGTGGCCATCACCGGCGCCAACGGCGCGGGCAAGTCCACCCTGCTGGCCGCCCTGCTGGGCCGGCTCACCCTCGACGCCGGCAGCGCCGCGCTGGGCTCCGGCGTGGTGGTCGGCGAGGTGGACCAGGCGCGCGGACTGTTCCTGGGCGGCGAGCCGCTGGCGGACGCCTTCGCGGCCGCCGTGCCCGAGCTGTCCCCGGAGGAGGTCCGCACCCTGCTGGCCAAGTTCGGGCTGAAGGCGGCGCACGTGCTGCGCCAGGCCGGCACCCTCTCCCCCGGCGAGCGGACCAGGGCCGCGCTCGCGCTGCTCCAGGCCCGCGGGGTGAACCTGCTGGTGCTGGACGAGCCCACCAACCACCTGGACCTGCCGGCGATCGAGCAGCTGGAGTCGGCGCTCGCCTCGTACACCGGGACGCTGCTGCTGGTCACCCACGACCGGCGGATGCTGGAGGCGGTGACGGTCAACCGGCGGCTGGAGGTCAGGAGTGGACTGGTCCACGAGAGCTGACCGGCCCCATCTCCTGGCGCATCGTCATGTGCTGCGCCGGCACCCACGGTTGACAGCGCTGACAGCACGGCGGCCGGGGCGGAGGAGCGCGAGTTCCACGCCCATCGCGGAGCTCGACGAGGTGCCGATCAGGCTCTGACGGCCGGCTGCCCGCGGGCCGGCCTCCCACGCGCCCCGGGCAGGCCTGCGACGCCACGCCGAATCGGTTGGGCAGTGGCATGACCGGCGGTCATAATCACTGTCATGAGCGATTCACGCAGTGGACCTGTCACGCTCGGCCGTCCGCCAGAGCTGATCCCGCTGGCCGGCGGGGTGTCACTGCAGCGCCGTTCGGTCGCGCACGCGGCGGCCCTGAACGCGACGGTCTGCGCCAACCTGGCGCACCTGCGGCCCTGGCTGCAGTGGGCGGCCCAGGCGCCGAGCCTGGCGCACACCACCGAGCTGGCCGGCGCCGGCGTCGCCGCCTGGGACGCCGGCACCGACTTCATGTACCTGGTCGTCCCGGACGCCGAGCCCGGCAGCGTGGTCGGCGCCTTCGGCCTGCACGGCCGGATCGGCCCGGGCGCGCTGGAGATCGGCTACTGGGTCGGCGCGGACCACGGCCGGCGCGGCATCGCCACGGCCGCCGCCGGGGCACTGACGGCGGCCGCGCTCGCCCTGCCGGGCATCCGGCGGGTGGAGATCCACTGCGACGAGACCAACACCCCCAGCGCCGCGGTGCCGCGCCGGCTCGGCTACCGGCTCGACCGGGTCGCGGACACCGTGGTCCGGGCCCCGGCCGAGACCGGCCGGACGATGATCTGGGTGATGGAGAGCCCGGCGTGATCCGGCCCTCCGGGTGAGGCCCCGGCGGGCCGGGCGGCGCCAGCGGACGGGCCGGGCCCGGCGTCCGGGCAGCCCGCCGTCAGTACCTGGTGCCCGTCGGCGCGGGCAGCGCGTCGAGTTCGGCCAGGTCCTCGGCGCTCAGCGTCACGTCCGCCGCCGCCGCGTTGTCGGCCAGGTACTCGGGTGTCTTGGTGCCCGGGATCGGCAGCACGTACCGCCCCTGCGCCAGCACCCAGGCGAGCGCCACCTGCGCCGGCGTGGCGCCCACCCGCCCGGCCACCGCCCTGACCCGCTCGACGATGGCCAGGTTCGCCGCCAGCGCCTCCTGCTGGAAGCGCGGCAGCGCCCGGCGGAAGTCGTCGGCCGGCAGATCGTCGGAGGAGGCGAAGCGCCCCGCGAGGAAGCCCCGGCCGAGCGGCGAGAAGGGCAGGAAGGCGATGCCCTGCTCCTCGGTGTACGGGAGCACCTCCGCCAGCGCGTCCCTGGTCCACAGCGACAGCTCCGACTGCACCGAGGCCACCGGGTGCACGGCCTGCGCCCGCCGGATCTCCTCGACCGTCACCTCGGAGAGCCCGATCCGCCGGGCCTTGCCCGCCGTCACCGCCTCCGCGAGCGCGCCCCAGGTCTCCTCGATCGGCACCTCGGGGTCGACCCGGTGCAGCTGGTAGAGGTCGACGTGGTCGGTGCCCAGCCGGCGAAGGCTCTCGTCGATCGAACGCCGGACGTGCTCGGGGCGGCCGTCACGCACCACCCGCTCGTCCCCCCGGCCCTCCACCAGGCCCACCTTGGTGGCCAGGAACGCCCGCTCACGGTACGGCCCGGCCAGCGCCGCGCCGACCACCTCCTCGTTGGTGTACGGGCCGTAGACGTCGGCGGTGTCGATCAGCGTGACACCGAGGTCCAGCGCCGTCCGGATCACGGCCACCGAGGTCTCGTCATCCCGCCCGGCGGGGTCGTACGCGAAGGTCATCCCCATGCAGCCGAGGCCGATCACGCCGACCTCCGGGCCACTGCTGCCGAACGTACTGGTGCGCATAGCTGGTGCTCCTTCGACTGTCTCGCTCCTGATGGACCCCAGCCTGCCGCTTGGAGTGCACTCCAGGTCAAGCCGCCGCCCAGGCGCCCCTCCGGCGCCCGTCCGGCACCCCTTCGGCCCGGCGGCTCCGTACCGGCTCAGGGCGCCAGCGCGACGGCCCGCGAGCGGTCGGCGGCGATCCGCAGCGCGAAGCCCGCCAGCGCCATACCCATCAGGTAGCGGTGCACCCTGGCCCAGAGCGGCCGGCCCGCGAAGAAGCGTGACACCGAGCCGGCCGCCAGTACGAAGACGCCGTTCATGGTCAGCCCGACCGCGATCTGGGTCAGCCCCAGCAGCAGGCTCTGCACACCGACGTGTCCCCGTGCGGGGTCGACGAACTGCGGCAGCAGCGACACGTACAGGATCGCGATCTTCGGGTTCAGCAGGCAGGTGAGCAGCCCCATCACGAACAGCCTGACGGGCGGGTCGGCCTTCAACTCGCGCGGCGAGAAGGCGGATTCACCGCCGGGGCGGACGGCCTTCCAGGCCAGCCGGAGCAGGTAGGCGGCGCCGGCCAGCTTGATGGCCAGGTAGACCTCGGGGACGAGCGCGAAGACGGCGGCGATGCCGGCCGTCGCCGCGACCAGGTACGTCAGGAAGCCCACGCCGACACCCGCCAGCGAGATCAGGCCGGCCCGGCGGCCCTGGGCGACCGAGCGGGAGACCAGGTAGATCATGTTCGGCCCCGGTGTGAGCACCATCCCGAACGCCACCACCGCGATACCGGCTATCGCACTCACGTCGATCATCGTGCCTCCCCCTGGGTCGGCGTCCACCGTACCCGGCCCGGTCAGCGTCCCTGTCGGGAGGCCCGGTGATGGTCGCGGTCGGCGCGGGTCAACCGGAGGGTGTCGTCCTGCTGCGCCGCCTTGCGGCGGCGGCGGACGACGTGCCGACCCGCTCGGCAACAGGGTGGCGGCCGCGCGGTCCGCCCCGGCCGGACGCCAACTACCGCCGGATGCCGGGCATTCGACGCCGGTGGCGGCACGCCCGACGCGTTGCACGCCCGCCGCGCCCTTGACACGCTGGAGCCGTCCGATCTCGCGCGCACCACCGCCCCCGCGCCGCCGCGGACTACGATCACCTGATGACGGACACCACGCACACGACGGACACCGACAGCACCGACCTGACGGCCGGCCGCGCCGCCGAACTCGCCGATCTGGCGGCCCGGTTCCCGCACCTGCACGCCCCGCAGCGCTGGGCCTGGGGCGGCTACGACGCCCAGTTCTCGGCGGTGCTGCCGCCGGACGAGCTGATCACCAACATCCATGTGGTGGGCTTCTCCCAAGGCAGAGTGGTGCTCTGCCGGGACGTCCGCGGCCACTGGTTCCTCCCGGGCGGCACCCGGGAGGCGCAGGAGAGCGTCGAGGCCTGCCTGGAACGGGAGTTGCGCGAGGAGGCCGGCGCCCGGCTGACGGGCGGGCCGGTCTGGATCGGCGCGCACCGCTGCGTCACCGACAACCCGGTGCCGTACCGCCCGTGGCAGCCGCACCCGGAGAAGGCCTGGCTGTGGGGCTGGGCCGAGGTCGACGTCGACTCCGAGCCGACCAACCCGGACGACGGCGAGGAGGTCGTCGAGGTCCGCGCCGTCGACCCCGACGAGGCCTGCCGGCTGCTGGTGCGCGACCGCGAGGAGTGGTGGGCCGAACTCATCCACCTCGCCGTGGAGTCGTACGCCCGGCGGTGAGCCCGACGGCTGCGGGCCGGCGGACGTGTCGTCCACCGGCCCGCTGGTTCCGTCGGCTCACCCGATCCTCGGGCTCACACCCCGGGTGATCGCTCAGCGGCGCCCGGACCTGCCACCCGAGCCCGAACCGGAGCCGGAGCCGGCGGCCCCGCCGCCGGCCAGGCCCGCGCGGCGCAGCGCGTCGGCCATCGCGCTGTTGCCGACCGGGGCGGGGGCGCTGCCGCCACCGCCGCCGCCCGAGCCGCGCCGGTCCTGGCGCGGCGGACGGGCCCCGCGGTCGCCACCGCGGTCACCACCGCGCTCGCCACCACCCTGGCCACGCCGTTCACCGCCGCCACCGCCGGCCGGCCGGCCAGCGCCGACCTCGTCGTCCAGGCGCAGCGTCAGCCCGATCCGCTTGCGCGGCACGTCCACCGTGGTGACCCGGACCCGCACGATGTCGCCGGGCTTGACCACCTCACGCGGGTCCTTGACGAAGTTCTTCGACAGCGCGGAGACGTGGACCAGGCCGTCCTGGTGCACACCCACGTCGACGAAGGCCCCGAACGCGGCGACGTTCGTCACCACGCCCTCCAGCACCATGCCGACCTCCAGGTCGCCGATCTTGTCGACGCCCTCCTTGAAGGTGGCGGTCTTGAAGGCCGGACGCGGGTCACGGCCCGGCTTGTCCAGCTCTCCGAGGATGTCGGTGACGGTCGGGATGCCGAAGGTCTCGTCCGCGAAGTCGCCGGGCCGCAGCGCCCGCAGCGCGGCGCCGTTGCCGATCAGTCCGCGCAGGTCCCCGCCGGTGGCGGCCAGGATGCGCCGCACCACGGGGTATGCCTCGGGGTGCACGCTGGAGGCGTCCAGCGGGTCGTCGCCGCCGGGGATCCGCAGGAAGCCCGCGCACTGCTCGAACGCCTTCGGGCCGAGCCGCGCGACGTCCTTGAGCGCCCGGCGGGTGCGGAACGGCCCGTTGGCGTCCCGGTGGGCGACGATGTTGTCGGCGAGCGTGCCGGTGATGCCGGACACCCGGGTCAGCAGCGGCGCCGAGGCGGTGTTCACGTCCACGCCGACGGCGTTGACGCAGTCCTCCACCACCGCGTCCAGCGAACGCGACAGCTTCACCTCGCTCAGGTCGTGCTGGTACTGCCCGACACCGATCGACTTGGGGTCGATCTTCACCAGCTCGGCCAGCGGGTCCTGGAGCCGGCGCGCGATGGAGACCGCGCCACGGATCGAGACGTTGAGCTCCGGCAGCTCCTGCGAGGCGAACGCCGAAGCCGAGTAGACGGACGCACCGGCCTCCGACACCATCGCCTTCGTCAGCTTCAGCTCCGGGTGACGCTTGACCAGGTCCTCGGCCAGCTTGTCCGTCTCGCGCGAGGCCGTGCCGTTGCCGATCGCGATCAGGTCGACGCCGTGCGCCCTGGCGAGCGCGGCGAGGGTCGCGAGCGCGGCGTCCCACTTGTTGGCGGGCTGGTGCGGGTAGATGGTGTCGTGCGCGAGCACCTTGCCCGTCGCGTCCACGACCGCCACCTTCACGCCCGTACGGAAGCCCGGGTCCAGCCCCATCGTGGCGCGGGTGCCGGCCGGCGCGGCCAGCAGCAGGTCGCGCAGGTTCGCCGCGAAGACCCGGACGGCCTCGTCCTCGGCCTCCTGGCGCAGCCGCGTCCGCAGGTCGATGCCCAGCCGCACCAGGATGCGGGTCCGCCACGCCCAGCGGACGGTGTCCCCGAGCCACCTGTCGCCCGGGCGCCCGTGATCGGCGATCCCGAAGCGCGCGGCGATCCGCTGCTCGTAGTCACCGGGACCGGGGAGGTCTCCGGCCGCCTCGCCGTCCTCCGGAGAGAGCTCCAGGTCGAGGATCTCCTCCTTCTCCCCGCGCAGCATCGCGAGGATCCGGTGCGAGGGCAGCCTGGTGTACGGCTCGGCGAAGTCGAAGTAGTCCGAGAACTTGGCGCCGTCCTGCTCCTTGCCCGCCCGTACGGTCGCCACCAGCCGGCCGCGCGTCCACATCCGCTCGCGCAGCGTGCCGATCAGGTCCGCATCCTCGGCGAACCGCTCCACCAGGATCGCGCGGGCCCCCTCCAGCGCGGCGGCCTGATCCGCCACCGCCTCGTTCAGGTACCCGGCGGCCGTCGCCTGCGGATCCAGACCGGGGTCGGCCAGCAGCGCCTGCGCCAGCGGCTCCAGCCCGGCCTCCCTCGCGATCTGCGCCTTCGTCCGCCGCTTGGGCTTGAACGGCAGGTAGATGTCCTCCAGCCGCGCCTTGGAGTCGGCGCCCAGGATCTGCGCCCGCAGCGCGTCGTCCAGCTTGCCCTGCGCCTCGACCGACTCCAGGACGGCCGCCCGCCGCTCCTCCAGCTCCCGCAGGTAGCGCAGCCGTTCCTCCAGCGCGCGCAGCTGCGCGTCGTCGAGCTCCCCGGTGGCCTCCTTGCGGTAGCGCGCGATGAACGGCACCGTCGCACCGCCGTCGAGCAGGTCGACGGCCGCCTTCACCTGCCCGTCCCGGACGCCCAGCTCTTCAGCGATCTTGCGCTCTACTGCCCGCTGGGCCGCCTGTTCGACTGCCGTGCTCACGAAGCCGGTCACCTTCTCCAGAGTTGCCAAGCGGTACTCCCCGCCTACCCCCAGCATTCTGGCAGCTCCCCACCCCACCACCCCGCTCCCCCCAACCCCGGGGGCGTCGCGCCGGGTAACGAGAACACCCGCCCGCCGGCGAGGCCGGCGGGCGGGCGGGTGAGGGGTGACCCCGGCGGTCGTCCAGGATCAGCTGAGTCCGGTGTTACAGCGCCGGCCAGGGGGCGCGGCCCGATTCGGCATGCACACACACCGCACGCGTCCGTTCCGATCTCCCAGACCAGACGGTCGAACCAGGAGTAGACGTGCCCCGACCTGGAGATGTAGATGTGCGCGTTGCTCAGCCATCGGCAGAGCGGTGAGCACTCCTCTCCGAAGAGAGACTCAAGCCGCAGCGCTTCTTCTCAGTGTCGGGCCCCCAGCCTGCCGAGAATTGAACCGGGTCAGGATTCATGAACCTGGCATCCGGATGGTCCACCGGCTGAACGGACAGCCCGTAGACGTTCCGGTAGAGCCCGGCCACCTGCTCGTCGATTCGATATCCGGCTTCCCGGAGAGAGCGCACCACGAGATTGTGGACGTGCTGCCAGCGCTCGCGGGTGGTCTGTTCGCGGATGCCTCCGGGCCGGGCGGGGTTTACGGCGGTAGCCCAGCAGACGGCGTGGGAGCGGACCTCGGCCAGGATCTTGCCGCACAGGTTGGACCACAGGTGCCATCGGTCGCTGACCTGCACCGCTTCGGGGAGGGCCTGGCGGATCGCCTCGCCGTAGGAGCCGGAGCCGTCCCGGCAGACGTACTCGGCCCCGGGGTGCTCGCGCAGCCACGCGACCAGCGTCTGGGCGGTGCGATCGGGCAGGACGTCGATCCGCTCGCCGGTCTCGGCGTCGATGATCACGGTGGCGTAGCGGTGCCGGCGCTTGAGGGCGAAGTCGTCGATGCCGAGCACGCGCGGGACGCGTCGTGGCGGTGTCGCCCTGCGCGTGGTCCGTCAGGCGGTCGGTGCGGCGCTGATAGCGTGCCACGACTCCGGGAACCTGCTCGCGGAACGTCTGCCGCTTGCAGCCCAGCACTGGGCAGGTTAGGCGGCGGACGCGTACTGCCACAAGCACTCGCCGCCCGTCCGCCGGCACGTCCGCCACCGTCCGATGGTGGAAGCCGTGCACCCGGTCCGTCGGCGCTCCGCAGACCGGGCAGGGCACCGAAACGTCCTGGGTTCGGGCCAACACCCGGATCACCTCGCCCTCGTCGAGCACCTCCTCGATCACCAGTGGCGACAGCCCCGAAAACACCGTACCTACAAGCTCGCTGACATCTCGCACACCATGCCAACGAGGCCAGTCACCCTTGGTTACCGCCGATTACAGGCCAGAGCCGAACTGCTGACAGTCCCCCAGGTCATAGCCTGCCTCCAACTCGGCCGCTCAGCCGTCTACGACCTGCTCCGCACCCGACAGCTCGGCTCGATCACCCTCGGCCGCTCCCGCCGCATCCCGACTCACGCCCTCGCCGACTTCATCCGCACCCGCCTCGAACAGGAAGCCGCCTGATGACCACACCCCGCGACACCCCCGCCTCTCGCCGCAGCCGCGCCAACGGGGACGGCACCGTCTACCAGCGCAAGGACGGACGCTGGGAAGCCGCCGGATACGTGCTGGCCGTCGGTGACACCCGCCAGCGCGTCCGCGTCTACGGCACCACCCGCAAGGAGGCGTTGGCCAAGCTCACCGAGAAGGTCGCCACCAGCAACCGCGGCGTCCCCGCCCCCTCCGCGCAGGGCAGCGTCGCCGCGTTCCTCACGTACTGGCTGGAGACCGTCGCCGTCCACCGGCTCCGCGAGAACACCCACACCCGCTACACCGCCTGCGTCCGCCTCTACCTCATCCCCGGCCTGGGACGGAAGAAGCTCTCCAAGCTCACCGCCAAGGACGTCCGCACCTGGCTCGACCAACTCCGCACCACCTGCCAGTGCTGCGCACGCGGCCTCGACACCGCCCGCCAGCAGCCTCACTGCTGCGCGATCGGGAAGTGCTGCTCCAAACGCCTCTCCCCGCTCACGCTCGCCTACGTTCACTCCGTACTCAAGTCCGCCCTGGAGCACGCCGTCCGCGAAGAGGAGATCCCCCGCAACGTCGCCCGCAACGTCCGCATGGGCACCCCGAGGCCCCGCCGCTTCGAACCCCTCACCACCCAGGAGGCCCGCGCATTCCTCGCCGCCACCCACGGCCACCGGCTGCACGCGCTGTTCGAACTCGCCCTGCGCACCGAGCTCCGCAAGGGCGAACTCCTCGGCCTGCGCTGGGAAGACCTCGACCTGGCCGGCGGAACCGCCAGAATCCGCCGCACCCTCCAGCGCACCAACTCCGGCGGCCTGACCGCCCTGCCGACCAAGACCCAGAGCTCCGAGCGGCGCATCGCCCTGCCCACGCCGTGTCTGCACTCACTCGAACAGCACCGCGACCGGCAGCGCCAGGAACGCGAAACGGCGGGCGCGGGCTGGAAGGACAGCGGCTACGTCTTCACCCGGCCCAACGGCGCTCCGATCGAGGGAGCAACACTCACGCGGCACTTCACTGCCCTGATCCGCCGGGCCGGGCTCCGCCGCATTCGGTTCCACGACCTCCGACACTCGGCGGCCACTCTGCTCCTAGAACAGGGCGTCGAACTCGTCGTCATCAAGGAACTCCTCGGCCACGCCCACATCGGCGTCACCGCCACCGTGTACGCCCACGTCCGGCTCCGCCTCCAGCGCGACGCCATCGATCTCCTCGGCAACGCCCTCCGCGACCCCGTCGAGCCCGCCGCCCGGCCCGACGACGGCGACGAACCGCCAGTTTGTGCAGCACCCGTCCGCTGACGTTGCCGTCAACTACTGCCGTCAAAGCACCAAAGACGCCCTCCTGGAACCATTTCCAGGAGGGCGTCTTCATGGCCGAATTGGCAGCCAAGGAAGCCTTAAGTCACCTTAAAGCCTGAATGCGAGTTCCCGATTCTACTGAATCGACAGCGCAAACTCGCCGCCGACCGATCTCACCGAGATGAGATGTTCATCAACTGCGATATCGGCGCCCATGAGAGCTCCGACCTCATCGACCATTGGAGTCACAGAGCGAATCTCCAGCCCATTTTCCGGGATATCAAACCCGACCGACCGCTGAGTATATTCACCCTCTGGCCACAGGTAGTCCGGAATCCCATGGACTGACCTCTTATCAACCAGCAGCGACCAGTCGGTCCAGACCGTGAATACTACGGACGAGCTGTCCGGGAACACAATCTGAAGGGCTTCAACCGCGCCCTCAGTGTCGATAACCTCAAAGACCTCGCGAGCCCTGAGGCCGCCGATGACCAGGGGATCTACCCCTTCAGGTCGAGAACTCACGCTACTACTCCCGTGTCCGCTACATGTTCCATGTTGACCACCCCAGCCTGGCATGTCCTCACTAGCAATTGCATTGGCGTGGAGTCGCCCCGTCCCACCATCCGTTCCCACGCTGGCCGAGCGGGAACATTGTGACGAACGATCCATCTCCCTTAGTGATCAACAGGTCATCGTCCTTGCGGTAGAACCAGTAGTCATTGGCGCCACCGTTCTCGGGATTATACGGACCCTGTCGGACCTCGTCATGCGACCCACGCACCTCGTGAATTCGATTCTCGAACCATTCGCGCGCTGCAGGATCGCCGGGGTTAAGGTCGTAGTCCTTCGAATGCTTTCCCCACTTCTTGCCGAACTGCTTGTCGCCGACCCCTGACAGCGGCGGCCCACAATCACTATTGTGAACGAGAATTGGCGTGGTGCCAGCGAGTACATAGTACGTGTGATAGGCGCCCCCTCCCTGACTGCGTTTTCGCAGGCGAGCGGCAATCTACCGGTCCGTCAACGTGCGTGGAAGTGCGTTGTTGTCCGGGCCCGTTGCCGTCAGCGTTGCCGTCAGAGGTCTACACCACTGGGGCTTTTTTGGCGGGGGGAAGTGAAAGGGCGGTGGAGCGGGCTTTGACCGGTGTCCTGCCCGGATTGGGGTCGGGCATGGCCAGGGGGCCGTAAGCTTGGCCGCGATCTCGGGCAGGCTTTGGGCCTGCCCGCAATTGGCCCGAGTGGCCCCCTGGCCTTGCCCGACGCGGGCCCCGGACCGGGTAGGTGGGTAGAGCACGCTTCGCCGCCCGCCCCGCGCCCGAGTGCCGAGCCCCGCCATGGTGCGTCAGCGTTGGGCCACCCTGCCGACGGCGAGCCCGTCGGCCCTCCCGGTCAGCGCCAACCCGGAGACGCGGCTCGGATGCTGGCCGATCCCGCCTCCCCTGGCTGGCCCCGTCGTTGGCCTGCCGCCAGGCGATCATCGGCCCCTGTCCGGCACACTCTGCTTTTGCGCGCGCAGGTGGCCGGGCCGTCGCGCGGTGAGGCGTAGACGGGAAGCGCGGGGCGGCTCGGCCTGCGGGCGCGCGCGGCCCGCGTAAGCGGGCCGCCTTGAACCCGTAAGGAAAGTTTCGACGCACTCCACCACCGGGGTCGCGTCTTGCTGGGCTGCTGAACTGGCAAGCCCACCAGCGGTGTTCACTGGACTGGCCATGTCCGAGCTGGACTGTGGCACAGCCGATGGCCGAGAGACCCGCTCCCTACGCCCCGAGGCGGCAGCCTTGTGCGAAGACGAAGCCGGGCTGAGTTATCGGGCCCTCACCTCGCTGGCCACGATGATCCGGCCGCCTGCCTTCCTGACGGACCGGCTGACTCGGGCCTTCTCGTCGGGCAGGACGGAGAGCATCTCGCCGGTGGGGACGATGATGGTGTCGGCGTCGCCGTCCAGGAGCATCTGAAGCGCGTAGGTGAGTCCTCGGCGCTGGTCGGGTTCGGTGGCGCCTTCGTCGTCGTGGATCACGCCCGCGAGGTGCAGGCCCGACTCGCGGGCGATCCGCTCGCACATCGCCTGCCGGGTGACGACGGGCTCGTCCTTGGCGGTGCAAAGGTAGACGACGGCGGTGGGCTGCGCGGGCTTGGTCATCTCTTCGTCCCATCTCAGTTCGGCTCGGCGCGGGACCGTTGGTGATGCTGTGTCGGTCCGTGCCATTCGTGCGGTTACTGAGATCGTCGGGCGTCGGCATCGGGTGGCCCAGGAACGTGCGGGGTCAGTTCGCCTGCCGCCCGGTGTGGATCTGATACGTGGTGTCTCTGCCGGGGTGGTCAGAGTTCGACGGCGAGGAAGTCGGCGAGTTCGACGAGCTGTGGGGACAGGCCGCGCTTGCGGCGGGTGACGAGGGTGGTGGCGATGTCGCGGGCATATCGCTGGTAGCGCAGCCATTCGGGGGCGGCCTGTTTGATGCCCATCAGGATGTCGGTGGCCGGCGCGTAGTCGCGCTGTTCGGTGTGGGCGGCGGCGAGGTCGAGCAGGTGGCGGTTGCGGTTGTTGGAGGTGGAGCGTGCGGGTGCGGTGACCTGTCCGGAGAGCTGGAGGGCCTTGCCGTACTCGCGTAGGACCATGGCGTTCTCGACCTCCTTCATGGCCACCGTGTTGGGGCCGAAGGTCGTCCAGTACTCGTGGTAGTCGATCACGTCCCGGCCGACCAGGACGGCGGCGGCCTTGGCCTGCCGGATCATCTCGGACGCCTCCGGAGTGCGGTTGTTGCGCACGGCCGCCGCCGATCCTCGCAGCAGCAGCCAGCCCCAGGTTCCGAGGTGGCTGGCGGTGGAGTGCCGGAAGGACGGCTCGATGGCGTCTGCCGTGGCGACGGCCACGTCTTCGGCCTCGTCGAAGCGGCGCTGGCGAAGCAGCAGCCAGCACAGCGAGACCACCGCGGACGCCCCAAGGACCTGGTTGCCGCTCCGTTCGGCCAGGTCGATGGCCCGGTTCAGCGCCTGGTACGCGAGATCGTCATGCCGCAGGTGGATCAGCGTGGAGCCCGCCAACTGGTAGGCCTGGGCCTGTACTTCCAGTGCCGCCAACCGAGCTTCTCCTTCTGCCAGTTCGGCGACTTGGGCAGCCTCGGTCAGCACGCTCGGCAGAGCTCCGAGCGTGGCCGCGTAGTCGTCACCCTGGTAGAGGCGGTTACCTTCCCGCACCGACGCGCGGACCCCGGCGATGGTCGGGGCATCGTGAACGTCATCAGCATGGGCCACCCGGCCCAGGCCCCGGGCGGGTGTGATCACCCGACGGATCGCCAGAATCCCGGCCGGGTCAACCTCCGGGGCAACCGGAGCTTCGATCGGGCCGGTCTGCATCAGATCCGTCGTCTTCACGCCCAACGCCTGGGCGAGCTGGCGCAACGTACCCATCCGGGCGCTCTCGCGGTCGTTGCGCTCCAGCTTCCGGATGGTCGCCACCGACACCCCGGACGCCTCCGCGAGCTGCTCCTGCGTCATGCCCCGGCGTCGGCGCAACCGCCCGATCCGGTCCCCGATGCTCTCCGCCATGGCCACCCCCGCACCTGCGACTTCGTTCCCCGCCAACGGTACGCCGCCCGCCAAGACCCCGGTGTGAACAGCGGGCGACCGTATCCGACCGGGTGATCCCGCTTGCTGGGTTCAGATGGGCTTCCGCGCGGTGGTCTTCTTCGGCTTGGCGCCGGCCTCCAGGGCTTCGATGCGCTCGCGCATCTCCTCGATCTGCTCCAGCGCATCCTCCAGGACGTCGGCCAGGTGCTGCATGCGCTGGCGCGTCATCAGCTCCTCCGGAGACGGGCCGCTGTAAGTCTCCAGCGCACCCGGGACCGCCGGAAGCTGGCCGACGGCCACGGCCTCCACGACCCTCATCCCGCCCGCCTCGGTGGGGACGCCGCGACGGATACGCGTGCCCTTGCCCTCGACGAGCAGGAGGACGAGCGCGTGGTGTGCGGCCTGCTCGTCGATGCCGAGCATGTCGGCGACCTGCTGATCGGTGAGCTCGGTCCCCTCCTGGAGCGTCCCGTCGGCGATCTTCTTCGCCAACTGCTCGTAGGCGAGCCGGGATGCCATCGTCGGGTCGTCCGCACTCTGCACGAAGACCTCCGGCGTGCTGCCGGACTCGTCGCGGGCAAGCCACCGCTCGTCGAGGAGTTTGCGGATGGCCGCATCGACCGCCGTGACGGGTGCTCCGTACTGCTCGGCGAGGCTTTCGCGTGAGGGCAGTTTGGTCCCGGGTGCGAGGTCGCCGGCGCGGATCTGGCGCTCCAGGTCTGCGCCGATCGTCTGGTAGGCGCGCTCCAGGTCGACGGTCTGGCTGACGAAGGTGCCCTTACCGGGCTTCGAGACCGCCCAACCCTGTTCCCGCAGCAGGGCCATTGCCTTCTGCACCGTCAGGCTCGACGCCTTGTACGTCTTCATGAGCTGGCTCTGCGAGGGCAGCAGCTGTCCGGGCCGCAGGGCGTTGTCCCTGATCTGCTGCTTCAGGTCGTCGGCGATGCGCTCGAAGGTCAGGCGAAGGCCATCGGGCTGGGACACGGGTCCACCTCGGTCGGTCGGCGGTTCGAAGGGCTGGAGCGGGGCCAACCGCATCCGTGGTCACCAGCCTAACGAGCCCATGGATGGGGTGGAAACCACCCGGATAGGGATGGGCTTGGATGGGGTCGGATGGAGTGTGCTAACGTTCCGGCACGTGATCGCACCAGCGGCCACACGAACCCCACCCGTTCCGGGAGGAACACATGCGCAACATCCCCGTCGACACCACCGCCGCCACCGCGATGCTCGGCGTCGTCCGCGACAAGGTGAAGGACTTCCAGACCGGCGAGATCGCCGTCGACAAGGAGACCGGCGCCAAGCTGCTCGTCGCGGACGTGATGTTCGTCCTCGACGGCCGCGCCGAGATGATCTCCGTCACCGTCCCCGAGACCGGCCTCGCGAAGGGCACCAAGCCCGGCGCACTCGTCGCCTTCACTGGCCTCGTCGCCACCCCGTGGGAGAACAACTTCAACGGCCAGGCCCGACACGGCATCGCCTTCCGTGCCTCCGCCATCACCGCGAAGGCGGCCTGACCATGCTGACGACCACTCCGTACATATCGCCCGACACCCTGCTCTGGCTGATCGTCCCGGCCACGGCCCTCCTGCTGGGGCGGATGGTCTTCGTCTCGGTGCGCTGGCTCCGAGCCGACACCGAGACCCGGATCAGCCTCGGCCAGGCACGCCGCATCCGACGCACCTGGAAGCGCCTCGCGCCGATGGCCGAACTCGCCGCCAAGGACTCCACCCCGACCGGCCTGGAGCACCTGAACACCGACGGAAAGGCGGTCAAGCCGAAGATCCGCACCCCCGGATCACCACCAAGGCCGACGAGTTCGGCGTCACCGTCACCGCCACCACCCTGCCCCGCGTCGGCCTCGACGCCTGGCAGGACGCCGCCGACGACCTGCGCAACGGCTGGGGCATGACCCGCGTCAAGGTCACCCAGCCCAAGCCCGGCCAGATCACCGCGCGCGGGTTCCGCCGCGAACCACTCGACACCCTGATGCCCTCGCCGCTGTTCCGGGCCGACGGCTCACTCGCGGTCGAACCCGGCTCGCTCACCACGGCCGACGATGTCCTGTTCGGCTGGGACGAGGACGGTCAGCGCATCCGCCTCAACCTCGCCAAGAGCGCGCACGGCCTCATCGCCGGGGTCACACGGTCTGGCAAGTCGATCACCGTCAACACGCTCCTCGCCTACTCCTCGCTGATGCGGGACGTGCAGCTGATCGTCATCGACCCCAACCTCGCGGCAGCCGCCCCCTGGTGGCGCACGGCCCACAAGGTCTCGGCCTCGGTCCATCCCGACGAGGCGTCAGACGTCCTCGCCTGGGTCCGGGAGGATGGACCGCCGCGAGAAGCTGTTCTGGTCCGCCCGCACTGACCGGATCACCACCTTCAGCGAGGAGCTGCCGCTCTTGGTGGTGGTGATCGACGAGGTCGCCAACTACACCCGGCACGCCGACCGCAAGGCCCGCGAACGGTTCGAGGCCCAGCTGCTGGCGATCGCCAGCCAGGGCGCCAAGTTCGGGATCCGCCTCTGGCTGATCACGCAGAAGCCCTCGGCTGACGTGCTGTCCACGGCGATGCGAACCAACCTGTCAGCCCGTATCTGCCACCGGGTCGACACCGTCGAGGACTTCCTCCACCTCTACCCGGACGGCCGGGAGCTGGAGGTCAGCGCGGCGGACCGTGAGATGCCACAGGGCGTCTCGATCGCCTCGATCGGCGACATGCGCACCCCCGTGCGGATGCGCTCGGTCTACCTGCCCACCGAAGCGTGCTGGCAGATCAGCGAAGCGATGTGCCACGCCGGACTCCAGAGTCGTGATCTGGAAGCCGCCGGCTACGTCCTCGCACCCGGCAACACCCGCAAGCGCGTACGCGTCTACGGCACCACCCGCGCCGAAGCCACCGCCAAACTCACCGAGAAGATCGCCACCAGCAACCGCGGCGTCCCCGCACCCTCCGCACAGGGCACCGTCGGCGCCTACCTGACGTACTGGCTGGAGACCGTCGCCGTCCACCGCCTCCGCGAGAACACCCACACCCGCTACACCGCCTGCATCCGCCTCTACCTCATCCCCGGCCTCGGCCGGAAGAAGCTCTCCAAGCTCACCGCCAAGGACGTCCGCACCTGGCTCGACCAACTCCGCACCACCTGCCAGTGCTGCGCACGCGGCCTCGACACCGCCCGCGACCAGCCCCGGTGCTGCGCCATCGGAACGTGCTGCTCCAAGCGGCTGTCCCCGCTGACGCTGGCCTACGTCCACTCCGTCCTCAAGTCCGCCCTGGAGCACGCCGTCCGGGAGGAGGAGATCCCCCGCAACGTCGCCCGCAACGTCCGCATGGGCACCCCGAGGCCCCGCCGCTTCGAACCCCTCACCGCCCAGGAAGCCCGCGCGTTCCTCGCTGCCACCCACGGCCACCGGCTGCACGCACTGTTCGAACTCGCCCTGCGCACCGGGCTCCGCAAGGGCGAACTCCTCGGCCTGCGCTGGGAAGACCTCGACCTGGCCAGCGGCACCGCCAGCATCCGCCGCACCCTCCAACGCACCAACTCCGGCGGCCTGACCGCCCTCCCGACGAAAACCCAGAGCTCGGAGCGGCGCATCGCCCTGCCCACCCCATGCCTGCGCTCCCTCGCACGGCACCGCGACCAGCAGCGCCAGGAGCGCGAGGCGGCGGGCGCGTGCTGGAAGGACAGCGGCTACGTCTTCACTCGGCCCAACGGAGTCCCTATCGAAGGGGCCACGCTCACCCGGCACTTCACCGCACTGCTCCGCCGGGCCAGGCTCCGCCGCATCCGCTTCCACGACCTCCGGCACTCAGCGGCGACCCTCCTCCTGGAACAGGGCGTCGAACTCGTCGTCATCAAGGAACTCCTCGGCCACGCCCACATCGGCGTCACCGCGACGGTGTACGCCCACGTCCGACTCCGCCTCCAGCGCCAAGCCATCGACACCCTCAGCAACGTCCTCCGAGCCCCTGGAGACGACGGCACCGCCGAACCCGACGACAGTGGCGATCCGCCGCTTTGTGCAGCACCCGTCCGCTGACGTTGCCGTCAACCGTTGCCGTCAAGACGCCAAGAAGCCCCGCCAGAATTCGTTCTGGCGGGGCTTCTTGGTTAGCTACTCACGGAAGTGAAGGAAATACCTCTTCCCATGCTTTCAACCGCCCATCGACCTCTCTGGGCACCAGTCTCGCGAGACTCAGAGCAGGCGAAACGAGATTCTTGACAGCCCGCAGGAGTCGAATCTGCGCAATGTCGAGAGCGCGCCAATCGACCGATAGATCCCGAGCCTCTTCGACTGACATCGGAATCTCTTGAAATAGAAGGTCGACTAGATGGCCCGGATTCAGGATGTCAACCTCAGCATTCAGCGGAACCCGCTGCAGGAGGGCCACAGAGAGATTCAGGCGGCGAATCACGCTCTCACGCTGATCGATAGAGCCCGAGGCCACCGCAGCTTCGAGAGCGTACGAGAGCGCCAACGAACAGGTAGCCCAGGACTCCGCAGGCAAGGAGCCGCACTCGTCAGTCAGGCGCATCGTCATCAGCTCAACGACGCCAAGCCACTGACCGCGCCCCAGCTCAGGGACCGTCGGAGCGTGTGTGGCCAGGATCTCAGAGAGCGACCGCAGGTCGAGCGACGCCAGATTATCGAATTCGTTCATCAGAAATGAACTCCCGCCGCAGCAAATGCATCCCTGCCGATTTGCAGACTCTCACTCGATGGCAGGAAGTGACCACTGTGGTTGTTGATATCCAACCCAAAGAACCCGTCTCCCGATGAGCCAGCAATATCAGCCTCACCGGCCGCGCGAACCGGAGCCCCTCGAGTGAGAGCCGAGTGTGAAATCTCTTGACCATTGACGAACTTCGGCATGACCACGAGGCTTCCGTCCTCCCGAACCGCCCATTTAACCGTCCCGGAACTGACTGCGGAATCAAAACCAGCGGATCCAGCACCAGAAGGCGTAACGCCCATCCTGTCCGCCAGGGCGAGCTCCCTGTCGAGAGTTCCTGGCATTGTATTGGGGAACAGGCCACAACCCGGACCGGTGTTATGCACGAGCACCGGCGTATTTCCGGCGAGTACATAGTACGTGTGCAGTTCGGCAACGGTGAGGTTTCGAGCCTCCCGCGCGGGTGTCTCATAGCTTCGGATCGCCTTGACGATCACTACGTGACCTTCGGGTGAACGAAGTTCGTCACCCACATGCAGATCAGACGCATCGGTCCATCGCTGCGTGGTCTCGTCCCAGAATGGGTGGTGTTGAGTGGAGGTGAGCGAGACTGATGGGCTGCGCTCGTCGTTGACGTACGTCAGGGTGAGCTCAGTGAAGCTTCGGTCATCTGGGGTAACGATTGTCGCTTGGACTGTCTCGGCGGCCGTCTCACTACCCTCTGGATCTGTCGCTACGACGAGGTCCCCGACGCGCACGTCCTCTATCGGCTTGCCACTGCCGTCAGCCATGAGCACCAGCGTGCCGGGAGGAAAGCTGTTACATGCGCCGCCAGGGCGCTCTGCAATCGAGGCTGAATTGCCTTGCTCAGTCTTCTTCGGACTGGATGATCCCTTCGAGGCGAACTTGGCCTCAGCAGCGGCCGCACCTGCCTGCCCCGTACCGAAGAGACCCTCGGCAATGATCATCTTCGGAAGGTTCTTGATCTCCCACTCGGAGAGCATTCCCCAGAGCTCGTCGTAGGTCTTTGAGTGCCAGCACTCCTTGTCGGAGTGACACGCGTTAAGCGCAGCAGCGACATACTCGTGATAGTCGCTCCCAGCACTCTCACCGAAATGGTGAGACTTCTGATGGAGTCGCAGGTTTCGGTCTGTATCTGCCTGTAGCTTCTTGAAGTTTGGTGCTGCGGATACGGTGATCCCACCTGTCAGGACCACCTGGTCACTCTTCTTGACCTCTACAGACCAGTCGCCGCCATGCTGGGGAGCCCAGTTCTCCTGTACGAGGTGTCCGTCCGGGGTCTGACACTGCGCATTGCCGCCGCAGGTACCGTCGGGCCTGAGCCCGCTCGGGTCACTGAGGTTGACGGGGTCGTTGCTGCTGTAGGCGTAGGCGTTCCACTGTTGCGAGTCCGTTGGAACCAGAACAGGGTCAGGGCTGATGAAGCGTCCGTGGGCGGCGTCGTACTGCCGTGCACCGAGGTTGGTGAATCCGGTGCTGCCGTCCTTGAGGCCGCCTACGTAGCCCTTGTCACCGGCCCAGGGGTTGGGGTTGGAATCGGTGGCTCGGGGGTCTCCGAAGGGGTCGGTGGGGCGGCGCGACTCGGTAAGGGTGTTGGCATCAATGGAGAGGGTGCTGGTGCCGTGATGGTCGGCGAGCTGATAGGTCAGCTTTCCGGCACCCTGGCGGACAAGCGTGGTCCCGCCGGGAATGAGATAGTAGCGAGTTCCCGTGAGGGTCTTCGAGTTGGTGTCGTAGGTGAGTTCGTCACCGTCGAGGTTGATGGTGGTCTTGCCGGGGTTGCGGCGGATCAGCTGGTTGCCGTCGGCGTCGTAGACGAAGGTGGTGGTCTCGCTGCCCTGGGTAAGGGTGGCGACCTTGCCCTCGACGTCCCACGTGAAGCTGGCGCCATTGGCCGCGTCGACGGCGTTCCAGGTGTTGGCCGACCAGCGGGACTGCCACCCGGGCGCGTACACGGTGAAGTTGCCATCGTCCTGAACGACTGCGAAGTAGCCGCTACCGCCGCCGGCCCAGGTGCGGGACTCCCAAAGTGCATTGTTGGAGCTGTCGTAGACAACGAAGTTGCCGTCGTCCTGCATAGTTGCCCATGCGTTCGCGTGGCCGGCCGTGTTGCTCGACCACACGACCTGGCCGCTGCGCAGCGAGGACAGTACGAGGTTGCCGTCGCGCTGCATGGTGAGCTGGACGCTGTGGGAGCGGATGCTCTCGCCCGGCCGGATTACAGTGCCGGCGCCCAGGACACGGTTGCCGTCAGCATTCTTGATCTCGGTGGTGTTACCAGCGGCGTCGTACTGGGTGTCGCTGGCGTTCCACCCGGTCGCCTCCCTACTGCTGAGCAGTGCGTGGGGACCGCCGGTGCCGCCCCCGGTGTTCGGGGAGGTGGTGGGCGTGTTCTTCGTGCCGGCAGCGGGGAACGACTGCGTGACGTCAACGTCCTTGGCCGAGTCGCCGCCCGGGTCGCGTTGGACGAACCTGGTGCGATTGCCCGTCAGGTCGTAGCTGTAGTCCTGCCAGTAAGGCGCGTAGCCACCCACGGTGGTTCGGGCGGGCACCTGGGCGCCACTGGTGGGAGTGGAGTTGGCGCAGGTGCCCTGGCCGCCGACAGCAGGGTTGGGCAGCGTGTTGAGGCGGCCGGTGTCGGACCAGGCCGTGGTCAGGCGGCCCAGGTAGTCGTAGCTGAAGCACTGCAGGTCGGTCGCGGAAGGCGTGTTGTTGGGGATCGTGCGGATCGCGGTGATCTGCCCGGCCTGGTTGTACGCGTAGGTCGTGTTCTGGACCGTGCCCGTGGTCGAGGTCTGCTTGTCGATGTACCGCGTGAGCAGCCGGCCGGTCGGCTCGTCGTACGTATTGGTCGTCACGATCTGCGTGCCGTACGGGTTCATCGTCGATCGGATGTTGCGCCCGTACGCGTCGTAGTCCGACTGCAGATCGTAGGTGGCTCCACCGGCCTTCCCGAACAGCGACAGCAGTCCGTAGGTCTCATAGGTGTACGCCACGGTCTCGGCGTACACATCCCCGATCGTGGGGAGCGTGTCCTCCTTCTTGGCACCGGTGTTCGGGTCGTAGTACGCACGACGGGTGTAGGTGTACGGGGCCGTCTGCCCGATCTCGCTGCCGGGGATCGTCGCCGTGGTGGTGGTCGGCCGGTAGGCGGCGTCGATGTCGACAATCGCGCTGGTGTAGGCGGCACCTGCGGCTCCGCCCACATAGCGGGTTGAGGAGGCCGCCATGCCCTTGGCCACGGTGTCGTACGTGTAGCCGGTCAGCTGGTTCGCCGGGCTGACCGAGCCACCGTAGGTCCCCGTCTTTCGGCCCAGCAGGTCGTAGGTCGTGGCAACGCTCTGGCCGCGCGCGTCGGTGGCGGAGGCGAGGCGCCCCGCGCTGTCGTATGTGAGCGTGGAGGTACCCGTGTCGGGGTCGCTCGCGGTGACCTGGCGCCCACGCTGGTCGTAACCGTAGCTCCAGGTGTTCCCGGCGGCGTCCACGAGAGTCGAGCGCTGGCCGCCAGGCGTGTAGGTGTACTTCGCGATGTCGGCGTCATTGCCGTTGCCGGTGGCGGTAGGCGTCTTGTACTGCCACAGCTGGGTGGTGCGCCCGCGCGCGTCGGTGACAGCGCTCGTGGCGGTCGCGCCGGTGGGCGGAGTGACATCCGTGCGGTCGACGCCCGGGTAGGCAGTCGTCGTCGAGCTCTGTGCCACGCCCAGGGCACGGAACTGCGTGGCGGTGGGCCGACCCAGGCCGTCGAAGATGGTGTATGTCTGGTTCGGGACCTTGGGGCTGTCCGGTTCGAAGCGGGTCGTACTCGGTCCGGTCAGGTCGTTGTAGTACGGGTTGTTCACCCAAGCAGCTCGGCCCTGCGAGTCGTACAGGACGTCGCTGACGATCCGGCCGTGGTATGCAGAGATGGCCGGGTGCGATTGGGTCTGCACGACCCGGCCGAGGCCGTCCATGATCTGCGTCGTCACCGCGTACGAGCTGTCCGCCCTCAGCGTCGAACTAGTGGTGTGCGAGGGAGTGCTGCTGCCATTGACGGCATAAGCGAAGGCGTACGAAGCCTTGTCGGCGGTACTGCGGCCCGGCGTCCAGACGGAGGTCAGGCGTCCCAGGGAGTCGTAAGCCCGGCTTACTGTACGCCCGTTGGCATCGGTACTGGTCAACGGCAGAGCACGGGCCGGGTCGAGAGCCACCGTCGAGGTACGTCGGCCGCCTGCATCCGGGGCGCCGGCCGGCGCCGGAGTGCCGGTCAAGGTCTGGTTGGGAAGTTCCCCTGCGCTCGCCGCACCGTAGCTACTTGTGGTGACAGCCCCGTTGGGGTTCGCGCTGTCCGTAACCGTCGGGTCGGTCACCGACTTGGCGCGGCCGTACTCGTCGAACGCACTGGTAGCGACAGTGGTCCAGATGGCCCCGTCACCGTTGTACCGGTCCAGGACCTGAGTTCCGGTCGGCTCGCCGAACTGCTGTGCGGAGCCGAAACCCGCCCCGTCGTAGAGCAGGCGGCTGCCGGAAAGGGTGTTCGCCTCGGTGGGGGTCGCGGTGCAGGCCTGGGGCCCGGAAACGGTGAGAATCTCGTCGGCCAGCATGAGCATCTGTGGGTTGCCGCCGGTGGCGTACGAGGTCCGGGCACAGATGTCCGGGGTGCCGTCGGCCGTGCTCAGCGACGTGGCGACGCGGTTGCCATGGGACGCGTCGGTGTTGGTCACGGCCGCTGTGCTACGCCAGCTCCCATCGGCCTTCAATGCCTTGGTAACGCTCGTGGCGCTCGTGGAAGCGTAGCGGGCGAGCAGGTCCGGAAGACCGGATCCTCGCTTGTGCGTAGCGGTGGTGACAGGTCCGCTGCTGGTGTTGAAGGAGTACGCGATCGGGCGTGTGTCGCCGGCCTTGGCGTAGGTGTCGGACTCCAGGACCCCACCCGAGAGCCAGTCGGAGTCGGTGACCTGTCCGCTCATCGGACCGGACACCTGGCGCGAGCGGGCACTTCCCGAAGCGGTGATGTCACCGTCCATGCCCTGGTAGAACGTCGTTGATGACTGGGACTGGGCACCGTCGGCGCCGGATCCGGACACCGTCGTCACGGACGCGAAACCGCGGAACTGGTCCCAGGTGCGGTCCTTCGCGTCCACCAGCTGACCGTCGGTGCGGTGCCAGGCTGCGTCGCCGTAGGTGTAGCTGGTGGTCTGCGGCAGCGCGCCCTTGATGAGGTCCGACCGCGGGTCGACCGTGACGCTCTTGACGGGGTAGCGCAGGAACCAGTCATCCACCGGGTTCGCCGTCGGCCCGGCGTTGGTCTCGTACCATTTCACGTTGAAGCAAGCGCGCTTGTTGTCGTCAGCCGAGGTCGGCATGACGTGGTTGTCACGCGAGCAGGAGTCCTTGTAGTAGTCGACCCCGATGGTGCCGCCGGTCTCGGTGGTGATCACATCCATGCGAGGGCGGAAGTACGACGGACGGGCGGGCGCGAGTCCATCCACGCGGTTCGGCAGCAGGATGTCGGAGAACGTGACCGCCGGTAGCGTGACCGGCGTCTGGCCATTGGCATTGTCCTTGCCGGTGCGCTGCACCGAGGCGAGCCAGGGAACCTGGGTGTTCTCCGAAGAGTTGAACACCTGCTTGAAGACATGCTTCAGGGCATAGGTGTCGACGTCGCGGTAGCCGTTGCCTGAGCGGATCTGGGTGCTGATCGAGTTCAGCCACTTGGTCGACCAGTAGCTGGGACCGTAGTTCGAGCAGGTGCCGGACTGCTGGCACTGCTTGTCCAGTGGTGCGTCCGGCCAGTTCGCGGCATTGGCGGTGGTGCGCTGGGCGGGGTCGCAGGCGGCGGTACTGGTGACGCAGCGTTCGCCGGAGTCGAAGAGGATCTTCGAAGCCGGCTTGTACGTTCCGTTGGCGCCGAGTTGGTCCGAGAGGCGCTGGCCGTAGCCGATCGAGGCCAGCACTCCCGCGCGGGTGTAGGCGGTGTTGGTGCCGGAGCCCTTGTTCTGGCCACCGCCGCGAGCGTAGTAGTTCGTCTCGGGGGTGTAGGTGTAGGTGGTGAGGTTGCCATGGGTGTCGACGACATAGTCAAGGTTCCAGCGCCAAGCGCTTTGGCACCACGAGCCGTTGCCCTTGATACTGTCGTAGCACGGGTCAGCCGCATTTGGTGAGTACACCGGAACCGTCCACGCCGAGCCCGAGTCAGGACCCGTGGTGGTCGCAGTTCCCGTCGCGGACGGCAGGTGGTTCAGGCCGAAGTAGTAGACCGTGCCAGAGGTGTCCGTCACCTTGAGGTAGGAGCCGTTCCAGGTGCCGTTGGTGGCACCGGTCAGGAACTCGACCTTCGTGCCGTCGTCGCCCTTCAGCCGCCAGGTGCACTTCGACTGCTCGTCCTTCGCCGTGCCGTTCACGCACGACGCGTCGTCCGGGACAAGCTCGCCGGAGTGTCCGCCGAGCGACATCGTCAGGTTCGCACCGCCCCAGCACTGGTCACCCGAGCCGGCGATGCCCGCCTTGGCACAGGGCTTGTACGAACGCTCCACGAAGCCCGCGCCGGAGTCCCAGCCGTCACCGATCCACGATGCCTGTGCGTTCGTCGACGACGTCCTGCCGTCAACCGACGCCGAGTCGTACGCAAGGCTCACCTGCGGCGCGGACCCGCCGAGCGTCGGTGGCGACTGCACCGGGTAGCTGTAGGTGAACGATCCTGATGATCCACCCGACGTCCATGCCTGGCTCGGCGGCAGCGGCGTGGCGCTGTAGGTGCCCGCGCCACCAGCCGCCGGCGCCTCTGCTGCCAGCACCATCGCAGGTGACGAAGAGGGCGCCTTGCCGCTCGGCTCAGCCAGTGACTGCAACTTCAGGCCGGACGGCTCGGCAGGGCCAGAGGCAGGAAGATCGACATCGGCGACCAGGCGATTGGCCTTCGCGTCATAGTGCGACGGCACCGGCGTGCGCTCAAGGCATCCCGCCGCCTCCGGCGTCGTCAGAGCACAAGCCGGCAAAGATGCCAGAGTGGCGCGCTGCGCCCAGTCGCCGCCGAAGGCGGGCGCGAGCGCCTTGATGTCCAGGCCCAATCGCACCTTGACCGCATCCCCCTTGTCGGCGGGGGTAAGAGAGACCACGGCTCCCTGGACTCCCGTGCTGGCGGCGGTTCTGGGATCCGCCACCTCAACACGCACGGGTGCGACCACGGGGGTTGCGGGAGTCGCAAAGGCCTCAGCGACCACAGTGCCGCCGGCCTCGGTCTTCGATGCCTTCGCCGCGTCACCCGCGACCGAGGCGAGCCAGACTGGGAGAGCCGCCGCCTGCACCGCCGGCCCGGACGCGGGCGAGCCGTTGCTGTCCGAGCCGGGCAGGGTGGTGCCGGACGCCGGTGGCTTGGGGAGCTTGACCACGGCGGAGCCGCTCGGCGGCGAGCTCGGAGCCTTCGGGGGCACCCAATCAGGAGTTCCGCTGCTCGGCCCGGTGGCCGTGCGCGCTGCGGCGTTCCTCCCCGGCACGGAGGCGGTCTTCGGCAGCGCGGTGTTCGGTGGCGACCAGATCTTGTTCTTGTCCGGGGCCAACGCGAAGGCGGGCGCCGTGACCGGCACCAGCAACGTGCTCACCGTAACGAGCGCACTGACGAACGCCACACGGGAAAGCCCTGGATACCCCCGATCATGCGACCGAGCCGAACGAGCAGGACGTAGAGACACCGCGAACCCCCCATGGGCACGCCCATGCCTCAAGGCACGGAGCAACGGATCAAATCGCGGTGACTCTACGGACCTGTCTACATAGGTGTCGATCCGAGAATTGCGTCGGAGAAGCGTGATCCATCTCACCCGGCATCCCATACCGGCGGTCCTGACTACAAACCAGGACATCCTATGAACAACAGATTTGACGTTTCATCAATCTGCGGGAGAAGTTGCGCTCGTTCTGTGCGCATCGGCGAAGACCCGGCTGTGCCTGTACCAGTCATCACTCCCGGGGGAGGCCCCGTCATGCCTGAATGTCCATCTCGGCAGCATCCACGAACGCAGCGAGGACTGAACTCACCTCTGCGATTCACCGCCGCAAGCGTCGGCATCGCGCTGTCCCTCTCGCTAGCCGCTCCCGCAGCCCTTGCAGACACCTCCGGGCGGAGGTCGAGCGGACCAGCAGCCGAGATCATGTCCGAGGCTGACGCGGCACACTCAAAGGACCGCCCATCGGCGACCGCGGCTGAGAAGGCCATCGCCGAGGCCAAAGCCACCAACAAGCCTGTGCCGATCAATGAGCTCACCGACGAGTTCAGTGAGACCGTCGCGACACCCGCGGGCCACTTCTCCAAGACGCAGCACCCGGATCAGCAACGGGTCAAGCAGAACGGCATCTGGGTCACGCTCGACGAGAGCCTCGTCGCCGACCCCAGGGGCGGGTTCACTCCCAAGGCGTCCGCAGCCGGTGTCCACCTCTCCGCCGGAGGCTCTGGCGCCCTGGGCACACTCACCAGCCCCGATGGCAAGACGCTCACCATCGACTCACCGTTCCCGCTGACGACCCCCACCGTCGACGGCAACGCACTGCTCTATCCAAATGTGGCACCCGGCATCGACCTCAGGGCCACCGCCACCAAGTACGGCGGTCTGAGCACCGTTCTGATCGTCAAGACCGCATCGGCCGCCGCCAACCCACAGCTCAAGACCGTTCACTTCGGCACCAAGACGGACGGCGTCACGATCAAGGCCGATGCCGACCACAACCTATCCGCCACCGCCGCCGACGGCACGCTGCGCTGGCATGCACCTGCGCCTCAGATGTGGGACAGCTCCACCGCAGCAGCGTCTCCCCAGGCCCCGGTCCTCACATCGGCGAAGTTCGCCGCACAGGCGGCACCTGCAGCACTCTCGGCTGAGCCCTCTCCCGAGCCCGGCAGCCCCGGCGCACCGACGAAGTCCTCGACGGGCAGCGCGCCGGATGGGCCTGGGAAGGACGCCAAGAGTGCGGTCATGCCGACCACTGTCACCAAGGACGGCATCGACCTGACACCGAATCAGGACATCCTCGGCAAGGGCCAGGGGCCGTGGTACATCGACCCAGGCTGGATCTACGACGGCCGCTCCGGCTACGGCTGGACCTGGACCCAGCAGGCGTACCCGACGACGAACAACTACCTCAAGACTCCCGACAACGGCGGTGACAAGTACTCCCACCCCGGCGTCGGATACCAGGGCTACCAGGTCAAGAAGGGCATTGAGCGAGCGTTCTTCCAGATCGACACCCAGGGCTTCGGCGGCGCCGTCATCAACAAGGCGACCATGAGCGTCTGGGAATACGAGTCCGCCGACTTCTCCTGCACCACCGCGTACCCCCTGGACCTCTATCTCGCCAACGCACCCATCGGCTACGGCACCACCTGGAACAACGCGCCCGGCCACACCGGCGGGTCACTCGGCCGGGACATGGTCCCAGGATCCGGCGCGAAGGACTGCCACGACAACATCGAGTTCAAGTACAACGTGACCTCGGCCTACCAGGGCTATGCGACCACTAACCCCTGGCTCACCTTCACCCTCGAGTCCGGTGACGAGAGCAACGCTCTCGCGTTCAAGCGCCTCGACTACAAGCCGTACGTGGTCGTCGAGTACGACCGGGCCCCCAACACGCCCACCAACCCAAACACCTACCCGACCCCGCACACCGCGTCGCCCAGCCGCTACACCCAGGGCTGCGACGGTGCGGACTGGGGCTGGCTCGGAGCCGGATCCGACATCGGCAACGTGACGCTGAACGCAACCGTCAGCAGTCCGGCTCAGGGCCAGCTGTACTCCTGGAGCCACATCTGGGACTACAACCTTCCCGGTGCTCCCAATGTTGCCGACGGCTACTCGGCTCTGGTCTCGAACGGTAGCAACGCCTCGTTCACCGTCCGCGGGGACGTCATCAAGGACGGCCACCTCTACGGCTACGGCATCCATGCCTCCGACCAGCTCGTCGGCATGTCCGCCTCCACCCCGACCTGCCGGTTCGGCGTCGACCTGACCCCGCCCACGCTCAGCGTGCCCAACGTCTACGACCAGATTGCCGAGAAGGACCTGAGCTGGCAGTTCCCGCCCTCCGGCAACGGCCAGAACTCCGGTATCCGCACCTGGCAGACCGGCTACATCCCCTACACCCCTTCGGACCCGGCCCCGGCCGGCGGCTCGCCCTCCGGCGTCGCGTGCGTCAGGTGGGGCTGGGACCCACAGCTCTCCGACGCCTCCTGGCAGTGCGGCAACGCGATGCCCAAGAACGCCCTCCCGGTCGTCGCCGGGCGCTGGGGCACCAACATCATCTACATCCAGGTCCAGGACGACGCCGGCAACGTCTCGCCGGTCACCAACTACGCCTTCTACGTGGCGTGGAACCCGGACGGCCCGCCGCCGGTCTTCGGTGACGTCAGCGGCGACGGCGCGCCCGACATCCTGGCCCCGGACCAGGCCGGCAACCTGCGGGCCTACAACGTGCCCGGCAACTCGCTCGCCAAGAGCCCGATGGCCGCGCTCGCCGCCAAGCCCGCCGACTCGCCCACTGGTCAGAGCTGGGGGAGCAATATTCAGGTCGCGCACCGCGGGGCGCTGACCGGTGGCAAGAATGTGGATGATCTGATGGCTCACCCCGCCGGAGACAAGGACCTCTTCGTCTACGGCAATCCCGGCAACACTGGGTACCCAGGCCGATTCGACAGCAAGGCCACCCTCGCCAAGCCCGAATGCGTGACGCCACCGGGCGACAGCTCATACTGCACCGGGTACGCCTCCGACTGGTCCACTACTCTGCGCATTGCCGCACTCGGAGACCCTGCGCACACCGACCTGGATTACCGGCTGAAGTTCAAGAACCAGACCGGTCTACTCACCGTTGAAAGCATTGCTAACGGTGCCAACGGCGTGTTGTGGTTCTACCCCTCACTTGGTGCGAGGAAGCTCGGCCCACCCGTCCGCCTCGCGGCCGGCGGGTGGAAGGACTTTGAGCTCATCGCCCCTGGCGACTGGGCCGGGCAGGGGCATCCCGGGCTGTGGATGCGCAACCTGACCAACGGCGAGGTCTGGGCCTACACCTTCAACACCGGCACCCTCAGCCCCACCGATCGCTACGGCAACCCGCTCCTCGACGACTTCGGCAAGCCCGTCTCCGTCCCCACCCTGACCGGGATCGCCACCAGTACCTGGATCGGCAACGTCCCCGTCGGCAGCTGGCCCGTGCTGGGGTCGGACGGGGACCTGACCGGTAACGGCGCGCCCGCGCTCTGGGGGCGCAACTCGGACGGGGGGATCCACATCTGGTGGGGCCACCGCACCGGTGACGCCGGCAGTCCGGGCTTCGCGTTCGACGCCGGGCCGGTGAAGGTCGCCGACACCGGGGTCGGCCCGAACTGGTGGGCGCTCGACGGGAAGACCGAGAAGGTCGTCGACAGTTCGGCGGGCAACGCGCTGAACGCGATCGGCGGCCCGGGCCGTACCGGCGACCACAACAACGTCGCCAACGCCGCGGCCGCGCTCAACGGCGGGAGCTACTACCGCACCAGCCAGTCCCCCGGCATCGACACCAGCCAGAGCTACAGCGTCGCCGCCTGGGTCAAGCTCAACAACGCCGGTGGCTACCAGACCGCCCTGTCCCTGGTCGGCAACCAGCGCAGCCCGTTCTACCTCCAGTACTCCGCCGCCTACGGCACCTGGTCCTTCACCGTCTCCAAGGACGACAACCTCCACACCGACTACTACGCCGCGCACGACAGGGAGGGCGTGACGCCGGCGGTGGGTGTCTGGACGCACCTGGTCGGTACGTACAACGCCGAGACCGGCAACAGCACCCTGTACGTCAACGGCCGGGCCGTCGGTTCGAGCTGGGCCCCGCGTGGCTGGAAGACGGACGGTGCGCTGAACATCGGCATGGAGACCACGCGCCAGCTGGCGGACACGTCCGGCCTCAACGGGGCCATCGGTGACGTCCGCACCTACCCGTACGCGCTCACCGGCCAGCAGGCCGACAACCTCGCCACGGCCAACTCCCGTGTGCAGGTCCGCAGCGCCTACAACACCGGCAAGTGCGTGGACGACTTCGGCGGCGACGCGACCGGTGGGGCGATCGCCCTCCACGACTGCTGGAACGGCGAGAACCAGCACTTCACCTTCACCGCCGACAACACCATGACCGTCTACGGCAGGTGCGTCGGCACCGTCGGCAACGGCACCGCGAACGGCACCCAGCTCGTCCTGCGGGACTGCAACCCCGCCGAGGGCGGCCAGGAGTGGCAGCGCCGCTACGACGGGAGCATCTACAACCCGCAGTCCGGCCGCTGCCTCGAACTCCCGGGCTGGGCGACCGACAACGGCACCCGCCTCGGGATCTGGGACTGCACCGGAGGCCCGAACCAGCGCTGGTTCCTCACGGTCTGATCGCGCAGAGCAGTGGCTGAGGTCCCGTTCGATCCACCGGATCGGACGGGACCTCTCGCTTTGCGGGCTGTCACCGCGCGGTCGACGTCAGCCCAACCGGTGCTGGGATCGGGGGCCCGGTGTGGTGTGGAGGGTGGGGAGGGTGGCGAAGTCGTGGAGCATGGGCTCGGCGGCGCGGAGGGTGTGGAGGGTGGCCGGGTCGAGGTCGGCGAGGGCGAGGCCGGGGTGGTCGGGGGTGGCTTCGGCGGCGAGGCGGCCGTCGGGGGACCAGACGGCGCTGGCGCCGCAGGTGTTCCAGCCGCCGGTGCGGCCGATGTGGTTGGCGAGGACGGTGTAGACGGTGTTGTCCAGGGCCCGGGCCGGGAACCAGGTGCGGGACTCGTGGTAGCCGCTGCCGACGCCGAAGAGGGCGCCGACGAGGTAGGCGTGGCAGCCGTCGAGGGCGGCGGCGCGGGCGTGTTCGGCGAAGCCGGAGTCGTAGCAGATGCCCAGGCCGAGGCGCCAGCCGTCCAGTTCGAGGGTGCAGCCGAGCGTGCCCGCGCGGTAGACCTCGCGCTCGGCCTTGAAGAGGGCCTGCTTGTCGTAGCGGGTGACGTAGGCGCCGTCGCGCCCGAAGACCAGGGCGGAGACGTACAGGTCGCCGGCGTCGAGGACCGCGGCGCCGACGACGGCCACGGTGGCGGTCTCCCGGCAGGCGGCGGCGATCGGGGCGAGCCGCGGGTCGTCGTCGCCGCCCGCCTGGACGGCGCAGCGCGTGGGGTCGGCCTTGATGAGGTCCGGCTCGTAGCCGCTGAGGAACTTCTCGGGGAAGACCACGAGTGCGGCGCCGTCCCCGGCCGCCTGACGGATCATCGCCGCGACCGTCGCCGCGTTCGCCTCGATGTCCCCCGCCACGGCCTGTGCCTGCGCGGCGGCCACCCGGAGCGGACGGGCGGGGAGGGGGTGGGCGGCGGTCGGCGTGTGGGGCTGCTCGGCGCTGGTCGTCATGTAGGTCGATGCTATGGGAGTGGTACCGGTGTCCGGCGGGTGGGTACTGCTTGTACGGATGTCGGACGTGACTTGTACGCTGGCGGGCGGCTGCGGCGAGATCTCCCAGCTCGGAGGACTTCGAACTTCCGCCGTCCACACCGGCTTTCCCGACCTGCCGCTCGCGTGCGTCGAGCGGGCGCGCGACGCCGATCCCCATTGCGGAGCACAGCACCTCAGATGACGACCAGCGATCCGGGTACCCAGCGGGACTCCGACACGGGTAGCAATGAGCGGTCCACGCCCCCTCTCGACATGCTGGAGTCGCGTTCGGACGGCCCGGCGGCGCTGCCGTGGCACCGGCGCGTCTCAAGGCGCGTGCTGATCATCGCGGCCGCCGTGGCAGTGGTTGCGGCCGGCACGGCCGGGGTGGTCGCGTGGCAGGGCGGCGCGGAGGAGCCGGGACGGGCGCAGCCGCTCTGCGGACTCTCCGCCGGCAGCGGCACTCCGCTCGGGCGGCTGCTGCCGAGGGACGGACAGGCCGGGGAGAAGCGCGAGGAGGCCGAAGGTGAGGGCGGGGGCCGCGGCCGTCGGTATGCCTGCACCGTCACCGTCGACGGGCGGGACGCCGTACGGATCCTCATGTCGAGCACCGACCCGGACCAGCCGGCGGGCACCGGCGGCAAGACCCTGCGCGCGCGGCTCGACCAGGGCCTGACGGCCACCCCCGACGGCAGGTCCGCGATCGGGTACTGCACCGACAACCACGCCCTGGCGGTATTGGTCACCACCTTCCCGGGCGAGGCGGCCGCGGAGCCCGGCGAGGCGCAGGCGAGCAGCTTCAGAGCCGACTTCGGGGCCATCGCCCGGTCGGTGCTGGCCGAGCAGCAGCACGAGGTGTGCGGGTAGGAGCAGGTAGCAGCAGGTACGCAGGGAAGCGACGGCACGGCCACCCGGTGCTCGTCGAGCACCGGGTGGCCGGGGCGGAGCCAGGGCGGTGGCGCTCAGGCGCCCAGTACCAGGGCGCCGACGACCGGCGCCATGTACACCAGCGGGAACGGGATGTGGGCGTAGCACCGGGCCCGGGCCACGGCGATGACGGCGCCGGCGAAGTACAGCACCAGGCAGATCCCGGCGGCGAGGCCGATCGCCGGCACGAGCAGGCCCACCAGCAGGCCCACCGCCCCGGCCGCCTTTGCGGCGCCGAGCCACGGCAGCCAGGCCAGCGGGACGCCGTAGGCGGCCATCGGCTCCATGACCCACTTGGCGCGGAGGAAGACCGAGGTGGCCGAGAAGCCCGCCAGTGCGGCGGCAAGGACGGTGACGACGACGTAGGCGGACATCAGGTGCTCCCATCGGGTGGCTGCCGGTGCGCACTCGCCCCGGCCGGATCTTGCGTGCTCATCCCTCTGACCCGCCGCCCCGCGCGAATGTGACACGTCCCTGGAATCAATCTGCGGCGCGGGAGACACCTCGTTCGGGGAGAACCGGTCGGAAGGGGAGGAGCGGCGATCCTCCCCCGGCGCTAACGTCGTTGCACATGGACAAGACTGACTATGTATCCGCCCTGCGCCGTGATGCCGCCCGGATGGTGGCGTGCTCCGCCGGCAACCTCGGGGCGCGGGTGCCGAGTTGCCCCGAGTGGACTGTCGCCGACCTGCTGTGGCACACCGGTGAGGTGCAGCGGTTCTGGACGCGGATCGCGAACGGCGAGCTGAGCGGTCCGGAGGCGTACGTGGAGCCGGAGCGGCCGGCGGACGGGGAGTTGGCCGGCTGGTTCGCCGAGGGCGCCGAGCTGTGCGCGGCGACGTTGGAGGGGCTGGACCCGGCGCTGCCGAGGTGGTCGTGGTCGGACCGGCAGGACGCGGGGTTCATCCAGCGGCGGATGGCGCACGAGACGGCGGTGCACGCCTGGGACGCGCTGCTCGCGGCCGGGCGGGAGGAGCCGATCGAACGGGCGCTCGCGGTGGACGGCGTGGACGAGTTCCTCGCGCACTTCCGCTCCGCGACCCCGCCGCCCGCCGACCTCGCCGAGGGCGGCCTGCACCTGCACGCGACCGACGGGGCCGCCCATGGCGACGGCGAGTGGCTGATCCGGGCCGTGGACGGGGCGTGGCGGGTGCGCCGCGAGCACGGCAGGGGCGCGGTGGCTGTCCGGGGCAGCGCCAGTGACCTGCTGCTCCTGCTCTGGGGGCGGCGGCCGGTGGAGCGGCTCGAAGTCATCGGCGACGGGGACGCGTTGAAGGCGTACCTGGCCGCGTTCGACCGCGACTGACGCAGGGCCCCGGCGGCAGATGTCCGGCCCAGCCCCCTCCCGCCTCTTCCCCCCGGCGCGAGGGAGGAGGCGGGGCCGGACTCGGGCTCAGTGCCCGGTCTCGTACGCGAAGACGTTCTTCGAGACGCTCTGGAGCAGCGGCTGGAGGCGGTCGCCCAGCTTCTGGTAGTCGGCCACCCGGCCGTCGGACCACTGGCCCAGGCCGACGACCATGGCCCGGCCACCACCGGCGAAGGCCTGGACCAGGCCACTGTCGGCGGGCAGGGTCGGCAGGCCGGAGCCGGGCGGCGGGGCCTGGACGCCGACCTCGTAGTCGTCGAAGGCCATCGATAGACGGGTGACCAGGTGCACCACGTCCTTCGGGTCCTTCATGGTGAAGACGGCCAGGTTGAACTGGTTGTTCTGAGCGTCCTTGTAGAGCGCGAACCGGAGGTCGGCGCAGCCGTGGCTCCTGGCGATCAGCTCGGCGAGGCCCGGGCCGACCGAGTCGGACGGTGTACAGCTCGCCGCGACGGCGGCCCCCAGCCTGGTGAACCTGGCGCCGGACGCGTCCACGACCTCGGCCGGGAACGCCACGTCCAGCGGGACGGCGGGATCCGAGCCGGAACGGGCGGCCGTGGCCTGGCCCGTGGCCGGCGCGGTCGCCATGTCCGCCGCCGACCCGGGCGAAGCGGGCAACGCAGGCGGGGCGGGCGAAGCGGTGGACGTGGGCGCCGTCACCGTGACGGGCGCGGAAGCCCCGGCGCCGGACGGCGCGTTCAGGATCCCGAAGACGCCGAACGCCAGCACCACCGCGCAGAGCGCCAGCGGCACCCCGAGCGCCAGCCGCCGCAGCCAGAGCCGCCCGACCCCCGGACCACCCGACCCACCGGGACCGCCGGACCAGCCACCTGGCCCGCCGACCAGCCGCAGTCGGGCACCGGCCGAGGGCTCCGTCACCGTCGCGCGACGGACGAAGTCCTCGTCGAACACCACGTTCCACTGGCCGCCGTCGTCCGGCCCGTTCTGACCCGGCAGGGTTCTGTCACTGTTCGACACGCTGGAACCATAGTGATCATTGGGCCCGAACCGAAATGCCCGCAGCTCACATCCTGATCGCCACCCGGGCCACCACCCCGGTCGCCGCCCCCGTCACCCGCCTCCGAGCCGCCCCGCGATGCCGTCCAGGACGCAGGCGAGCCCGAAGCCGAAGAGCTCGTCGAAGCTGCGGTCCTGCGCCTCGATGACCCGCCGTGCGAACTGCGGATAGGTACCGCTCGCGACGACCTCGCGGATGTACGGCCCGATGCTCTCGCGCCACTCGTCCTCGGTCTGGCCGGTCCGCCGCTGCACCTCCTGCTCGGCCAGCTCCCGGGAGACGGTGCCGAAGACGTAGTGCGTGACGAGGGCGATGACATCCGAGGCGAGCGTGATGTCGGGGGTCAGCGCGGCGGCTGCGGCGAGGGCGTGGTCGATCTGGCGCAGCGCGTTGGGGCCGAGGGCGGGACGGGTCGACATGACGCCGCCGAGCCAGGAGTGGCGCAGCAGGACTGCGCGTTGGCGGCGGGCGACGTCCCCGAGGTCGGCGCGCCAGTCTCCGGTGAGTGGTGGCGGTGCGTCCTCGCCCTGGACGGCGTCGATCATCAGGTCGAGCAGTTCGTCGCGGCCGGCCACGTGGCGGTAGAGCGAGGTGGTGCCGGAGTCGAGGTCGGTGGCGACGCGTCGCATCGAGAGGGCGTCGAGTCCCTCCGCGTCGGCGATGGCGATGGAGATCTCGACGATCCGTCCGAGGTTCATGGTCTGCCGCCGGGGGGTGCGCGGCCCTCGGGTCCACACCAGTGCCGGAACTGCCTTCTCGTCGCCCATGGCGCTCATCCTACTCATATGGCTACAGTGTTCCCACTTGCGGGAACACTGTTCCCGCCAGAGGGAGGGAGAGTCATGACCGAAGTACTGATCGTCGGTGGAGGGACCGTCGGCCTGAGCGCCGCGGTGTTCCTGGCGCACCACGGGGTACAGGTGCACCTCGTGGAGCGCCAGGACGGGCCGCAGGTCCACCCCCGCGCGACCGGCGTGGGCATGCGGACGGTGGAGCTGCTGCGCGAGGTGGGCCTCGCGGACGCGGTGAACGAGGTCGCCATCGACATGACGGCGGGCAACCTCGGCAAGATCAGCGCCGAGACCCTGGCGGCCGCAGACCTGCCCGCCCGCCCCAAGGGCCCCGCCCACCCCAACGGCCGCGGCCGCACCCGGACCAGCGCCCGGAGCGGCGCCGACACCCCGTACACCCCGGCCGCCCTGCGCGGGACCTGCCCGCAGAACCGGCTGGACGCCGTACTGCTGGCGGCCGCCCGCGAGCGCGGCGCGGTCGTGGAGTACGGGGCCGCCCTGGTCTCCTTCGAGCAGCGCGGCGCGGTCGAACAGCGCGGCGGCTTCGAACAGGACGGCGCCGACGGTGTGACGGCCGTGCTCTCGGACGGCCGGACGCTGGGCGCCGACTACCTGGTGGCCGCCGACGGCGCACGCAGCCAGGTCCGCACCGCGCTCGGCATCGGCACCTCCGGGCCCGGGAACCTGGGCGAGCCCCTGACGAACACCCTGTTCCGCGCGGACCTCGATGCTCTGACCGGAGGCCACAGCTTCGTCGGCTGCGATCTCACCCACCCCGACGCGCCCGGCATGCTGATCACCGTCGACGGCTCGAAGGAGTGGGTGCTGCACACCGCCCGCGACCGGATGCCCACACCCGACTACATCCGAACGGCGCTCGGCGCACCGGAGCTGGACGTCGAGATCATCAGCACGCTGCCGTGGCGGGTGCGGGGCCAGGTCGCGGACCGCTTCGCCGACGGAGGCCGGGTCTTCCTGATCGGCGACGCCGCGCACGCCGTACCGCCGCTGGGTGCCTTCGGCATGAACACCGGCATCGCCGACGCGCACAACCTGGCCTGGAAGCTCGCCCTCGTCCTGCGCGGCGAGGCCGGCGCCGCGCTGCTGGACAGCTACCAGGCCGAGCGCCGCCCGGTCGCGCTGCTCACCCTGGATCAGGCGGTGCGCCGGTTGGCGGACCCGCGCCTGCACTGGGGCTCCGGGCCGGGTGCCGCGAAGGCGCGCGCGGCGGCGGGAGTGGTCAACGCACCCGTGGTGCACCTCGGCTACCGCTACGACTCCACCGCGGTGATCGACGCCCGGCCCGAGCTGCCGTCGACCGAACAGGTGACCCTCGACGGGGCCCCGGGCTCCCTCCTGCCGCACGCCTGGCTGGGGGACGGCGTCTCGACGCTCGACCTGGTGAACTCCCGCTTCACCCTCTTCACCCGCCGTCCGGACGCCGCGGGACCGCACCGGCCCGACGCCTGGCGGAGCGCCGCCGAACGCCTGGGCCTGCCCGTGCACGAGGTCGACCTGCCGGAGATCCCCGTAGGCGGCGCACTGCTGGTACGCCCGGACGGCTTCATCGCCTGGCGGACCGAGGCGATCGCCCCGCCCTCGCCCGATGCCACGCCCAGGACCGCGCCCGCCGAAGCCCTCGACGAGGCCCTCACCGAAGTTCTGAAGGCAGCACTCGGCCGCGTACTGAGCCGTCCGCTCGGTCAGCTGCCCGACCCCTGTACGGGCAGCTGACCGACGGCGGCGACCACCCCGGCGCTCCGACCCGACCCCCACCCGCGGACCGGGCCGGTCAGTGGAACACGATGGCCCGCCCACCCGCGATGCTCGCCAGGCACGCCCGGTAGAGCTGGTGCCAGGCGTACGTCTCCCTGCCGAACGGGTCGCTCGGCGCGTCGGCCGCGCGAGCCGGCTCGTCCTCGCCCACCGAGCCGTCCGGGCCGCGCCGGACACCGATGGCGGGTGCGAAGCCGACCAGTTCGGCAAGCAGCTGCTGGCTGGAGCCCACCATCCCGGCGCCCGCCACCGACCTGTCCGCGAGGAAGAGCGGATCGTCGAAGTCGACGGGTATGTAGTAGCCCGCGTTGTCCGAGTGGCAGAGGAGGTGCGAGGAGAACATCGACGTCTGGTCGTCGATCCTGGACTGGTCGAGCTCGTCCTGCCGGCTTCCGGGTTCCGGCGCCGGTGTGACGGGTTCGCCCCAGGCCGCCAGCACGAGGACGCGCCGCAGGAGGCTCAGGTCGCTGTAGGCGATCCGCCCCGCGAAGCGGTCGACCGCCTCGGGCCGCCCAGTCACCTCGGGCCCGGCCGGCTCGGGCTCGCGCCAGGTGACGCCCTCCTCCGCCAGCGCCCGGCTGAGGAGGGCGAACTCCTCCCGGCACGTCTCCGAGGAGAGGTGCTCCGCGCCGTTGTCCATCAGTTCGTCGAGCATGCCGACCGTGATCGCGAGTCCCATGCCCGGAAGGCTAGGTGCCCGCTCTGACAATCACGGCGGAGCCGGTCCTCATCAGCTCATCAGGTCATGTGCTCATCGGCGCATCGCCTCATCACCGGCCCGGACGCCTGAGCTCAGGTTCGCTCTGCGCCTCGTCCCAGTTGGTCCAGGACGAATCGAAGGGTGCCCCGGCCGCGGCGGCGGGCACGACCCCCGCGGCCGTGATCGCGAGACCGGCAGCCGCGGCGCAGGCAAAGGACTTCTTCATCGGATCCCCTGAGAGTGACGAACGGTCGGCTCGGACCGCTGAGGCGATCCGGTCCACGGCGAATCGGCGGGGGCAGCGCGACGAGGGCCGCCGCCGTTCACTCCCGGATGATCCGGCTCGTCAGCCTAGGGCGGGACGGCCACCCGGGACTGTGCCCAGCGCGCAGGATCGTGTGACGATCCGTGCAGTCGGGCGTGCTCACCGCCAGCCTGCGGAAGTCCCTGGGCGGGATGCCGTACATGTCGCGGAAGGCCCGGCTGAAGACGGCGGGCCCGGTGAACCCCCAGTGCGCGGCGATGGTGTGGACGGGGAGGGTGAGCAGGTCCCGCCGGGCGAGGTCGGCGCGGGCCTGTTCGAGCCGGCGCCGGCGGATGAAGGCCGAGACGCTCTCCCCCTCCCCCCGGAACAGCGCGTGCAGCGAGCGCACCGAGATGTGGTGGCGAGCGGCGACGGCGGACGGGGTCAGGTCGGGATCGCCGAGGTTGTGCTCGATGAACGCCTTGACGCGCTCCAGCATGGCCTGCCGCCGTGCCTCGACCGGGAGTTCGCCGTACGTGCCGGCGTGCTGGGCCAGGCAGGCGGCGACCAGGTCGAGCAGCACGCCACCGAGCCGGCCCAGCTCGTGTTCGCCGCACTCGCGGGCATGGGCTTCCAGCGTCCCGATGAACTGGACCAGGATCGCCCCCATCCCGGCCCCCGCCGGGATCCTGCGGGCGAGCAGGCGGTCGACCCGGCCGGCCCGGATCGGCAGCACCTCGCGGGGCACCTGGATCATGACGGCCCGCGTGATCGCGCCCGGGTCGTCGACCGCCCCCGCCTCGAACGGGTGGGACGTGTCGTAGAGCACCAGGTCATCGGAGACGAGACCCGAGTCCTGGCCGTTCTGCGAGACCCACATCGGGTTACCGGTGACGAAGGCCAGCTGGTACTGCTCCGGGTCGCTGTGCCGCACGAGCGCGGGCGGGCGACGCGACCGTACGGGGGAGTGCAGGAAGGTGGACATCTGGACGGCGCCGAGGTCCAGTGCGGCGACCTCCGCCAGGAAGTCGGCGGCGTGCGAGCTCTTGATCGCCGTGGGCACCAGTGCGCGGGCCACGGTGTCGGAGAACCACTCGAACCTGTCCTCCACCGGCAGAGCGGCGGCGGACTCCTTGGACCACATCCCGGAAGTCCCCCTTCACCACGGTCGGCCCCGACTTCCGGGACGACGGATGGTCCCAGTCTCCCCTTCCCGCCGTCGCGGACGACCGGCGGGCACCCCGCCCACCCCGCCCGACCTTCAGCCGGACTCCGGTTCCAGGGCCTGCAGTTCCACCCGGAACCGCACCGACGAGCCGTCCGGGCGGCCGGCCTCCCCCTCGAACACCGAAGCCCCGCTGAAGGGTTCGTCGGTGTCGAACGCCCAGAGCAGGTGGGCCCGTACCGGCGCGAGCGCCTCGGAGAGGGTACGTGGACGAGGGGCCGCACCGGTCAGCGCACGCTCCACCGTGTCCAGGACGTACGCGAGCCCGGCGACGTGCCGAAGGGCCCGCCTCGTCGTGGCGAGCAACTCGGCCGGTGCCAGGTCCGCCAATGCCGGGCCGCCGCCCTCCCCCTCCCCCTGCACTGCGGCCAGCCAGGACCGCGCCTCCTCCCGGCGCGCCCGGCCGAGCTCCGACGCGATCCTCGGCCAGCGCGCCGCCAACGCCACGTCCGTCCCCGCCGCCTCCGCCGTCACGCCGGGACCTCCTCGTCCACCGGCCCGACCAGCACCCACACGCACTTCCCGATCCCGCCCGCACGCGGCCGGCAGCCCCACGCGGTGGACAACTCCCTTACGAGCAGCAGGCCCCGGCCCGACTCGTCCTCGCCGGTCGTGCCCACCAGCACGGTCGGCCGGTCGTCACTCGCGTCGTGCACCTCGATCCGCAGCCAGTCCGCCCCCAGCTCGAACCGGACCTCGATCAGCCGACCGGCCGGCACGCGGGCGTGCTCGACGGCGTTCGTCACCAGCTCGCTGATCAGCAACTCACCGACCTCGGCGTACCGTTCGCCGCCGTCGAGGTCGGCGAGGAAGGCGCGCAGCAGCCGACGGGCCGTGCCGGCCGAGCGGCGGTGACGCGGCAGCCAGCAGGCGTGTGCACCCGCCAACGCGGGCGGTCTGTGCAGGGTTTCGGGCATGGCGAAGCCACCTCCGGGTGGGGTCGACTGGTTCGACTGATTCGGAGACCGAAGAGGGGGCGCACGGACCTCCGGCGCACTCACGCACAGCGAGCAGCCCGCTTCGTTCCGCCACCAATCATCGGCGCACGGAGCTACGGTGGCGAGCAATCAGCCAGTGCCAGCGAGGTTCTTGGTACCAAGGGGGCAGACCATGACCCGTCGGAAGTCCACCGATCCCAACCTGCGGTCGAGCGCCGCCTCCCTGTTCGGCGCCCTGCTGCGGCGCAGCCGCGAGGCGAAGGGGATGTCACAGGGCGAGCTGGCCAGGCTGATCCCGTGCAGCCGCCCGCTGGTGACGCGGATCGAGGCGGGGATCCGGGTGCCGCAGAAGCCGTATGTCACGGCCTGCGACACCCTCCTGGGGACGGGCGGGGAGCTGCTGGAGATCTGGGAGGAGGTCGACTGGTACGCACAGGTCGAACACCCCGACTGGTTCAAGCGGTTCGCGAAGATCGAGTCGACGGCGACGATGATTCAGGAGTACCAGGTGCTCCGGATCTCCGGCCTCTTGCAGACCGAGACCTACATGCGCGCCCTGTTCGCCGGCGGCCAGTCAGCCGACGACCCGGACCGTATCGAGGAGATGGTCACCGCCCGACTGGGCCGTCAAGATCGCCTCTTCGGCCCGAATCCACCCCTGCTGACCGTCATTCTTGCCGAACCTTCACTCCGACAGTTGGTCGGCGGCCCCGAGGTGATGCATGAACAACTCGGACACCTGCTCAAGGTCGGGAGGCTCTCGAACATCGTGCTTCAGGTCGCCCCCTTCAGCCTTGGTGCCCACTCCTTCGGATGCACAATGACTCTCCTGACTCTGCCCGAAGGAAGGCCGCGTCTCTACACCGAGAGCCTGAGTCATGGCCATTTCATCGAAGATCCCGACCAGATCCAGCTTCGTCAACGCCGCTATGCTCGGCTTCAGGCGGACGCCCTCTCAGTACGAGAGAGCGCGGAGCTGATCCAAAGCTTGAGGGAAGGGCTTCTGAACATGCGAACCACCGCTGGTCACCTGCCTACGGAGTCGTGGCGCAAGTCCTCCTACAGTGACGACGACGGCGGCCAGTGCATCGAGGTCGCCCACGACGTCCCCGGACACGTCCCCGTCCGCGACTCCAAGGACCCCGAGGGCCCGGCCCTCGTGTTCTCCACCTACGCCTGGCGGTCCTTCATCGCGGGCATCCGGGCCGGAGACTTCCCCGCCGGCTGCTGACCGCCGACCGGCCCAACTCACTCGTACGAGTGAGTGTCCCGCACTCCGCGCCTCCGCTGTAGCAGGCTCTGGTGAAGCGGCCGTTCCACTCCGCAACGGCCCAAACACGAGACCTCGGAGCCGGTCATGGCGAACGTTCCCCAAGACCTCAAGTACAGCAAGGACCACGAGTGGGTGCGGTCCCTGAACAAGGAGCGGGTCCGCATCGGCATCACGGACTTCGCGCAGAAGCAGCTGGGCGACATCGTGTACGTGGAGCTGCCCAAGGTCGACGACACCTTCGATTTCTCGGAGCCGATCGGCTCCATCGAGTCGGTCAAAGCCGTCTCCGAGGTGTACACGCCGGTGAGCGGCAAGATCGCGGCGGTCAACGAGACGCTGAACGACTCGCCGGAGGAGACCAACACCGACCCGTACGGTGAGGGCTGGCTGGTCGAGCTGACGCTGTCCAACCCGAAGGAGCTCGACGAGCTGCTCTCCGCCGCCGAGTACGAGCAGTACGTCAAGGAGGAGACGAGCTAGCCTCCGGCGCAGGTACCCCTGCCGGACCCGCAGACCCGCCGAGGAACCCGAGGAACCCGAGGAACCCGAGGAACCCGAGGAGACGACGCCCCATGAGCATCGACCCGACCGACCCGGACACGTTCGAGGCAGAGTCCGACCTCATCGAGATCGACGTCGAGGCGCCGGAGGCGGACGCCGCCGAGCAGCACGCCGATCTCTCACCGCTGCGCGACGACCGCCTCAACGGCGTCGACCACGACTCCGCGAACGAGGCCGACCGCGTCGAGCAGTCCCGCATCGTCGAGCTGAACGAGGACGAGTACCGGTAGGCGCCCGCGCGACCGGCACCACCGGCCGGCCTCCGGGGGCGATCCTGCGCCGCCGCCCCCGGAGGCGCCCCGGGAGGTCCGTTCACACGTCGCGGCGCCGGACGAACACCACCGCCAGGACGATCGCGACCAGCGGCCAGAGCACGTACACCGTCCAGGATCCACCGACCGTGGCGTCGAACCCCAGGGAGTGGGCCTGCGGCTCCCAGTTCTGCACCAGGCGCTTCCAGGCGGTGGACACCATGGCGTGGTTGATGTCCGCGGACCAGCGCCTGCTGGTCGAGAAGAAGAGCGGCAGCATCAGCAACGTGACGGCGCTGGTGACCATGGTGGCGGCGCTGTGCCGGATCAGGACGCCGAGGCCGAGGCCGATCAGCGCGCAGACCGGGGCGAGCAGCGCGGACGCGACCATCGCCCGGAGTACACCCGGGTGGGTGAAGGGGACTCCGGCGTGCTGGCCGTGCAGGACGGCCTGGGCGACCGCGAACGAGCCGATCGCGGTCACCGTCCCGACCACCGTCCAGAGCACCGCCATGACGACCGCCTTGGCCAGGACCACCGAGCCACGGGCGGGGACGGCGACGGTGGTGGTGGCGATCAGGCCGCTGCTGTACTCGCTGACGACGGAGATCGCGCCCAGGCTGCCGGCCACCAGCATCAACGTCATGTAGGCGGGGGGCGGGTAGGCGTCGAACACCAGGAAGTCGGACATCGTCGCGCGCCGGCCGGGGTCCATGTGCGCGAGGTTGCTGGCGTCCGCCAGCGCCGCCAGCGCGGCGCAGCCGATCACGAACAGGACGGTGAAGGCGAGCAGCCACGGGGTGGAGCGCAACGAGCGCGTCTTGATCCATTCGGCGGCGACCAGGTCGCCGAACCGGGTGCGGGTCCCGTCGGCGGTATCGGCGGCGGGCGCGGCGGCCGGGGCGGCGGAGGCGAGTGTGCTCATCGGGGCTTCCCTGCGAGGTATTCGACGCTGTCGGCGGTCAGTTCCATGAAGGCCTCCTCCAGGGAGGCGCTGCGGGTGGTCAGTTCGTGCACGGGGATCCCGTGCTCGTGGGCGAGCGCGCCGATCCGCTCGGCGGGCAGGCCGGTGACGCTGAGCCGCTCGGCGCCCGCCGAGCCCTCCGGCTCGACCGAGGCGCCGGCGGCGGTCAGCACCACCGTCAGCTCGGTGGCCTGCGGAGTGCCCACCAGCACGCTGAGCCGGGTACTGCGGGCGGCGAAGCTCCGTACGCTCTCCGCGGCGATCAGCCGGCCCTGGCCGATCACCACGAGCTGGTCGGCGGTGTTCTCCATCTCCGACATCAGATGGCTGGAGAGGAAGACCGCGCGGCCCTCGGCGGCGAGGCGGCGGAAGAGGTGGCGCACCCAGAGGACGCCCTCCGGGTCCATGCCGTTGATCGGCTCGTCGAACATCAGCACCGGCGGGTCGCCGAGCAGCGCGGTGGCGATGCCGAGCCGCTGCTTCATGCCCAGCGAGAAGCCGCCGATCCGGCGCCGGGCCGCCTCTGCGAGGCCGACCTCCGCGAGCACCTCCTCCACCCGGCGCAGCGGGATGCCGTTGCTGCGGGCCAGGGCCGACAGGTGGGCGGTGGCGGTACGGCCGCCGTGCACCCGGCCGGCGTCGAGCAGGGCGCCGACGTGGCGCAGGCCGCGTGAGTGGCCGCGGAAGGGGACGCCGCTGACCGTGGCGGTGCCGGCGGTGGGCGCGTCCAGGCCGAGGATCAGCCGCAGGGTGGTGGTCTTGCCTGCTCCGTTGGGTCCGAGGAACCCGGTGACCTGCCCGGGCCGGACGGTGAAGGACAGCTGGTGGACGGCGGTCCTGCCGCCGTAGCGCTTGGTGAGTTCGTTGACTTCGATCACGGCAGCAACCCTGCCGGGCGGGGCGCCGTCCGGTCATGGTGCCGTGGGCGGCAATCGCGCGGCCGGGTCAGCCCGCGGGACTACATCCCCGGGCCGATGCCCGGGCGGGCACCGGCTGGTTAGTCTCGCGGCATGGACGCCACACCGACCACCCCGTTGCCTGCGCGCGGTTCGCCTCGTGAGGTCCCGCTCGACGGGGGCACACCGCCGATGACGGGGACGAGGGTCGCGGCCTGGACGGGCGGTGTGCTCTACCTCTTGATGGTGGGTCTGCTGGTGGCGGGCGCGCCGACGGCCTCGGGCACGGTCCGCGCCGTCGGGTCGCTGCTGGCCCTGAGCCTGCTCATCGGTGTGCTGCGACGGAGGCCGCTGCTGGCGCTGGCCCTGACGCTGTTCGGATCCACCATGGTGGTGGTGGGCCCGCCGAGCTCCGCCGCCGCGAGCCTGTCGGTGTCGTACCAGGGTCAGTTCCTGTCGTGCCTGGCGGTGGACGTCGTCCTGGGCTTCATCGTCGCCACCAGCACGCGGCGGGCCTCGATCACGGCCGTGGCCGTGTCCTTCACCGTGCAGCTGCTGGTCATCGCCGGCTTCGCGTACGGGGACAACCTGACCGTCAACGGCGTGATCGCCCTGCTGGCGATGGCGGCGGCCGGCACGGTCGGTCTGCTGAGCCGCGAGCGCCGCGAGCACGCGGTGGCGCTGCGGTCGCAGGAGGTGGCCGAGGCCGTGACAGTCGAGCGCCTGCGGATCGCGCGGGAGCTGCACGACATGGTCGCGCACAGCATCGGCATCATCGCCATCCAGGCCGGGGTGGGCAGCCGGGTCATCCGGACCCAGCCCGCGGAGGCCCACGCGGCGCTACAGGCCATCGAGGCCACCAGCAGGGAGACCCTGTCGGGCCTTCGGCGTACGCTGGTGGCGCTCCGTCAGTCCGACCCGGACGCGGCGGGCCCGGGGCGGGCACCGCTCGCGCCCTCGCCAGGTCTGGCGGACATCGAACGGCTGGCGGCGGCGACGGCCGACGCGGGGGTACGCGTCGACGTGCGCCGCAGCGGGGAGCAGCGTCCGCTGCCGGCCGACATCGACCTGTCCGCCTACCGGATCGTGCAGGAGGCGCTGACCAACGTGGTCCGCCACGCGGGCACCGGGCGTTGCCGGGTGGCCATCGACTACGGAGACGAGGAACTGCTGGTGGAGGTCGTCGACGACGGGCGCGGCGGCGCCGAGAGCGGCTCGGCCCACGGCTTCGGCCTCGTGGGCATGCGGGAGCGGGTCGGCCTGCTGCACGGCCGCCTCAGTGCGGGGCCGCGTCCCGAGGGCGGCTTCCGGGTGGCGGCACGGTTGCCGTTGCCCGAGCCGGTCGGAGTTCCGGTGGAGGCCCGATGAGCCAGACGACCGTCCGGGTGCTGCTCGCCGACGACCAGCCGCTGGTGCGATCCGGTCTGCGGGTGCTGATGGCCGACACCCCGGACCTGGTGGTCGTCGGCGAGGCCGCGACGGGCGCGGAGGCGGTGCGGCTGGCCGGGGAGGTGGCGCCGGACGTGGTGGTGATGGACATCCGGATGCCCGGGATGGACGGGATCGAGGCCACCCGCCGGATCACGGCCGGCCCCGGCACGACGCGGATCCTGGTCCTGACCACCTTCGACGAGGACGACCACGTCTACGGCGCGCTCCGGGCCGGTGCGAGCGGCTTCGCCGTGAAGGACATGGCGCTGGACGACATCCTCGCCGCGATCCGGGTGGTCGCCGCGGGGGACGCGCTGATCGCGCCGGGGGTGACGCGCCGTCTGATCGCCGACTTCATCCGGCAGCCGGAGCCCGCCCGGCCAGCCGCGGAGCCTTCCGTCCGGCCGGCCGAGGGCATCACCGAGCGGGAGCGCGAGGTGCTGACCCTGGTCGGCCGTGGCCGCTCGAACAGCGAGATCGCGGCGGAGCTCTGCATCTCGGTGGCCACCGCCAAGTCGCACGTGGCCCGGCTGTTCACCAAGCTGGGCGCCCGGGACCGGGTCCAACTCGTCATCACCGCGTACGAGATGGGGCTTGTCGCAGCACCCCGCTGAGCACCGGTCGGACCTCGGGGCGGGAGCCGGGACCGGGAGCCGGGACCGGGCCCGCCCCGGAGAGCCGGCCCGGCCGCCGGTCAGTGGCCGGGCGCGGCCGGAGCGGTGACCGGGCTGGTGGACCAGGGGTTGTACACCGCGGCGCGCTTGTCCTGCATGCCGGTCAGGCGCCAGACCATGGTGATCGCCAGGCCCGCGGCCACGACCTCCAGGACGTCGCCGGCGATCAGCACCCGCACCGCCGACCGGATGGCGTCGACGTCGGGGTGGATGAGTATCCCGCCCAGCCGGGTGGCCATGACCGCCCCCACGAAGCTGACCCACCACAGCGAGACCACGGTGTGGGGGACGAACCGGCGCTCGCCGTCGCCGCCCAGCGGCGCGCTGGCCTGCCAGTTGTCGGCGGCCATCCGCCACGGGATCCAGAGCGCGACGAAGGGGGTGAACCAGCCGCCGATCGCCCACCCCTTGCCGAATGTGTGCCCCGTGGGAACGAACAGCCCGGCGTTGGCACGAACACGGTGGAACCAGATGATGAACACGATGGCCGTGACGATCTCGACCAGCAGATGACCGCCGTCCAGCGCCGCGTCGATGTCGGTCAGGCGGCCGATCAGTTCCCCGTCCGCCGAACGGATGTCGGCGAGCACATCGCCGGTCATACCGTACAACCGGATGTTCATCACCAGCAGTGCCAGCCGTACGGCCGCGCAGAGCGACAGCAGCACGGTGACGGCGATCGCCAGGGCGCGCGGCGAACGGTAGGACAGCGGCCAGCCGGGCGCGGCGCTCGCGCAGCCGGAGCACAGGTGGTTCGAGGTGATGGCCGGCCAGAGATGACAGGTCGTACAGGGCATCGCTCAACAGCTCCAAGGGCGGCCGACAGGCCCCCGAGCCGGGGGCCGCGCCAGACTCTAGGGCCTCGCGAGAGCGCTGCTCCACCCCTTATCGGTGCAGCTCACGGGGCATATGGGCGCGATTGCCGACAGATCGTCACGAGATCGACGAGCTCTGGGGCGTACCACCGGACGGGGTACGCTCGTCGGGCTCACGAAAACGCGGCCCGGTCGGTAGCCCGGGCGCTGTCGCGCCTGCGCGCGGCAGTCTGTATCCGCCCTCTCCAGGGATGTCCGGTGTGCCGGAATCCGGCCTCGTCAGGCCGGTGGTCGGCCTGCCCTGGAGAGAGAGAATGCCCACACCCGCGTCCGATGCCACCGCCACGCCCACATCCGTCAGCTTCACCGTCTGCTTCGACGCGCCGTTCTGGGTCGGCGTCCTGGAGGTCGCCGAGGCGGGTGAAGTCCGGGCCACCCGCGTCGTGTTCGGCAGCGAACCCACCGACGCCGAGCTCTTCCAGTTCCTGCTGCGCCATGGCGGCGCGCTGCTGGAACGCGCGCACGCCAACCCTCCGGTGACGGCGCCCGAGCGGCGTACGGCCCGCCCCAACCCCAAGCGCGCCGTGCGGCTCGCCGCGCGCGAGGCCGCCAGGGTGGCCGAGGGGCGGCGCGGCACCGCCGCGCAGGAGGCCGTGCGTCTGGAGACCGAGCAGCGCAAGTCCCGCGGCGCGGCGGACGCCAGGAGGAGGGAGCAGGCCGAGGCCGAGCGCCGGTACGCGCTGAAGCGCGCCAAGAGCAAGCTCCGCAAGCGCGGGCGCTGAACGAGGGCCGGCCGCCTCGGGCGCGCGCAGCTCGGCCTCGTACGGGAGCGGTTCAGCCCTCGTACGGCAGCAGCTCCGCGCGCTTGGGCGGCCGGCCGTCGCCGGAGGAGCGGCCGGTGAGGCGGCGGCCGATCCACGGGCCCAGGTGGGAGCCCAGCCAGCGCAGGTCCGTGGCGAGCTTCTCGGTGCGGGCGCGCGGCGGCGCGGGCGGCAGCGGCGCGCGCCAGTCGAAGGCGGCCGGGCGGCCGAGCGCCTCCAGCACCGCCTCGGCGACCCGGCGGTGGCCCTCGGGCGACAGGTGCAGCCGGTCCTCGTCCCAGAGCCGCCGGTCGTCGAAGCAGGGCGCCGAGAAGAGGTCGACCACGGCGATCCTCGGATCCCTGCCCAGCTCCTCGACGAAGGCCTTCATCCGCAGGATGGTCGGCAGCAGCCGCGCACTGCCCGCCAGGCGGCGGGTCGGATCGGTGCTGGTGAACATCACCACGGTGGTCGCGCCGGAGTCGAGCAGCGCGGCGGCGGAGCGGCCGAGCGCCTGCTCCACCTGCGCGATGTCGCATCCTGGGCGCAGCACGTCGTTCAGCCCGCCGGCGAGGGTCACCAGCTCGCCGCGCATGGCGGCGGCGACGGGGATCTGCTCGTCGTGGATCTGGCCGATCAGCTTGCCCCGGACGGCGAGGTTGGCGTACCGGAACCCGGGCCCGGCCTGCCGGCCGTCGCCGGCCGGGCCGTTGGCGGCGGCGGGGGGCTCGGTGGCGCCGGCGGGCTCGGTGGCGAGGGCTTGGGCGACGCGGTCGGCCCACCCCCGGTAGTGGCCGTCGGACAGCACGTCGTCGCACATGCCCTCGGTGAAGGAGTCCCCGAGGGCGACGTAGCTTCGGTACACGGTGTTTGCGGCGCTCTTCTCCATAGCCCGTCGATCGTACGCGCGCCCCTACCGCCGGGTACGCCGCCCCCTACCCACGGGTACGGCGGGCGCCGCCCGCACGGGGGTGGCCGGCGACGACGTGGTGAGCGCGCCACCGGCGATGTCCGAGGGTCGTCCGCTCCCCCCGCACGGCGGGAGCTCCCCGGGGCAGAATCAGGGGAGCGCGGGAGAGCGCCGTGGAGCGCCGGCTTGGGTGCGGGAGACGGGTGAGGATATGGCGGGGGCCGTACAGGGGCTGAGCATCGGTGAGCTGGCCGAGGCAGCCGGGGTGAGCGTGAAGACCGTCCGCTTCTACTCGGACTCCGGGGTGCTCCCCGAGAGCGGGCGCAGCGCCGGTGGCCACCGGCGGTACGGGGAGGAGGCGTTGGAGCGGCTGCGGACCGTACGGCGGCTGCGCGCGCTCGGGCTGGGGCTGCCGGCGGTGGAGGGGGTGCTGCGCGGCGGGGCCGGGCTGGACGAGGCGCTGGCGCGGCAGCGGGCCGAGGTCGGCCGCAGGCTCACCGAACTGCGGTGGAACGAGGCCGCGTTGGAGGCGCTGGCGCTGGCCGGCCCGGAGGGCCTGGAACTGCTCGGCGACGCCCTGCGGACCACGCCGACCACGGACGCCCTGGCCGCCTTCTGGCGCCGGGTGCTGCCCGCGCGGCTGCCGGCGCGGCTGGTCTCGGCGATCGTCGACGCGGCCGTGCCCGAGCTGCCGTCCGCGCCGACCGCCCAGCAGGCCCTGGCGTACGCGCGGCTGCACGCACTGGCCACCGACCGCGCGGCGGCCGCCGCCGTCCGGGAGGCCTCGGCGGGCGATTACGACGCCGTGCTGTACTACGAGGGCCTCGGCGAGGCGTACGAGCTGGCCGGCCTGGAGCTGGCGGGCCGGGAGCCGGGGGACGGCCTGGCGCCCGGCGCGGCGTTGGACTGCTTCGTCGCCGCGCACGCCGCCGCGAAGGGGAAAGTCGACTCCGCCGACTTCCGGCGCTCCCTGACCCTCCAGCTGCGCAACCGGGTGGACCCCTTGATGCTGGCCTACTGGTCGCTGTCCGCGCAGCTGCGCCCGGCGGAGGCGGGACCGGACATGGGCACGGCGCATGCCTGGCTCCTCACCGCCCTGAAGCAGCGGTACCCGGCCGCCTGACCGGCGGCGACTGCGACTTGCGGCTGCGGCGGGCCGGGCCCGGCGCGGGAGCGCCTGAGCACCAGCGCGCCGAAGCGGCGGCCGCGTCAGTCGGCCAACGCCACCCCGTCCACCCCCACGGACGCCGCCGGCACCGCCACCGGCGGCGGCGCCGGGAAGGTGACGCGGGCGGTGAAGGCGTCCGGCGTGGGGCCCTTGGCACGCAGCAGGGTCAGCCGCTGCTCGGCCTCCTGCTCGGTGGGGCGGTGACCGGCCGGGACCCACCAGAGGGCGGTCATCGCCTCGACCGGCTTCTCGAACCACTCGCGCCTGCGGCGCAGCACCTCGCGGTGCGAGCGGTGGTAGACGAAGGCTTCGAGAGCGGCGGGGTCCCGCCACACCGACCTGTTGACGATCAGCCAGTCGTCGCCGAAGATCCGGAAGCCGGTGGCATTGCCGTCCTCGCTCTGCAACCGCCAGACGAAGCCGTCGGCGGTGTCCGCGACGGCGTTGACCGGGTCGAGGGCGGCGACGAAGTCGGCCAGCTGCGGGCTGTCGATCGGCGCGAGCATCCGGGCGATGTTGACCTGGGCGAGTTCGAATTCCGCGGGCTCGAAGTCCGCTGCTCCCGATGCGGGTTCGGAGGCGGGTTCGGGGGCGGGCACACGCGCGGGTGTGGGCGGGGGCGTCGTCATGGCGCGACCCTAGCCGCCGACGGCCACGCTGTCCCCGGCGTTCCGGTCCGTGAACCAGTGCTCGCGTACGGCGTCGGTCGGGCGCTGCTCGCCGAGGGCGCCCAGGCCCCACTCCCCCAGGGCGGTGACGACCCCGCGCAGCGCCGTGCCGCGCTCGGTGAGCTCGTACACGGTGGCGTTGGCGGGGCGTTCCAGGCGGCGGCGCAGCACCAGACCCTCGCTCTCCAGCTGCTTGAGCCGGCTGGCGAGGATGTCGGTGGAGACGCCCGGCAGGTCGGCGTGCAGGTCGGTGTAGCGGCGCGGGCCACCGAGGAGTTCACGGACGATCAGAAGGCTCCAGCGCTCCCCCACCGCGTCCAGGGCGCGGGCGACGGCGCAGTACTGGTCGTAGCTTCGACGTGACATGAGGATCAGCATAGCCAAAAGGTTGGACTTTCCAAGTGCTTACTTGGTAGAACAAAGCAACCAGTTGTGAGGGTGAGGGTCGGGAGGCCACTGATGGAGTTCCGCCAGTCCAGCAAGCTCGCGGGTGTCTGCTACGAGATCCGGGGGCCGGTGGTCGACCAGGCGAACGCCCTGGAGGAGGCCGGCCACAGCGTGCTGCGGCTCAACACCGGCAACCCGGCGCCGTTCGGTTTCGAGGCGCCGGAGGAGATCATCCAGGACATCATCCGCAACCTGCGCGGCGCGCACGGCTACAGCGACGCGCGCGGCATCCTGCCCGCCCGCCGGGCCGTGGTGCAGTACTACCAGCAGCGCGGTGTGGACGGCGTGACGGTGGATGACGTCTTCCTCGGCAACGGCGCCTCCGAGCTGATCCAGATGGCCGTGCAGGCCCTGGTCGACGACGGCGACGAGGTGCTCGTACCGGCCCCCGACTTCCCGCTCTGGACGGCCGTCGTCCGGCTCGCGGGCGGCAAGGCCGTGCACTACCTCTGCGACGAGGAGGCGGACTGGTACCCCGACCTCGACGACATCGCCTCGAAGATCACCGCCCGCACCAAGGCGATCGTCGTCATCAACCCCAACAACCCCACCGGCGCCGTCTACCCCAAGGAGCTCCTGGAGGGCATCCTGGGGCTCGCCCGCCGGCACGGCCTGATGGTCCTCGCCGACGAGATCTACGACAAGATCCTCTACGACGAGGTCGAGCACCACTGCCTGGCCGCGCTCGCCGACGACGTGGTCACCCTCACCTTCAACGGCCTCTCCAAGGCCTACCGGGTCGCCGGCTTCCGCAGCGGCTGGCTGGTCGTCTCCGGGCCCAAGGAGCACGCCAGGGACTACCTGGAGGGCCTGACCATGCTCGCCGGCATGCGACTGTGCCCCAACGTGCCCGCCCAGTACGCGATCCAGGCCGCGCTCGGCGGCCACCAGTCGATCCACGACCTCACCCTGCCCACCGGCCGGCTGACCGAGCAGCGCGACGTCGCCTGGCGGGCGCTCAACGACATCCCGGGCGTCAGCTGCGTCAAGCCCAAGGGGGCGCTGTACGCCTTCGCCAAGCTCGACCCGGCCGTGCACCGGATCGTCGACGACGAGCGGTTCGTGCTGGACCTGCTGCTCCGCGAGAAGATCCACATCGTCCAGGGCACCGGCTTCAACTGGCCCCGGCCCGACCACTTCCGGTTCGTCACGCTGCCGCGCGCCGACGACCTGGAGACGGCGATCAGCCGGATCGGGCGCTTCCTGACCACCTACCGGCAGTGACCGGCGCGGGACGGGAAAGCGGCGGTGACCGCCCGGGACGGCGCCGGCGGCGTCCCGTCGGGTGGGCGGGCACCGGCGCTCCGTAGGGTGGGCGGCATGACCGTGCTCCGCTCCGTGCTGCTCTTCGCCCTCGCCGCCGTCGCCGAGATCGGCGGCTGCTGGCTGGTCTGGCAGAGCATGCGCGAGTCCCGCCCGTGGTGGCTGGCCGGGCTCGGCGTGGTCGTCCTGGGCGGCTACGGCTTCGTCGCCGCCCTCCAGAGCGACAGCCACTTCGGCCGGGTCCTGGCCGCGTACGGCGGCGTCTTCGTCGCCGGGTCACTGCTGTGGGGCGTCCTGTTCGACGGCTTCCGGCCCACCCGCTACGACCTGATCGGCGCCGCGATCTGCCTCACCGGCGTCGCCGTCATCATGTACGGCCCACGCCGCTGAGCCGCCGGGTCAGCGGACGTAGTTCTTGAGGATCTCCGTCGGGAGCACGAACCCCACCGGGGCGGGGGGCGAACTCCAGGGCCTCCTCCACGGTCGAACACCCATCATGCCCGCTTCGAGGCCGCGGTGGGCGGCCGCGTCCCGGGACGGGCGTGCTACCAGCGAGTAGGGTTGGCCGGGCCCGCACCGACCGGAATCTTGCGAAGGACGCCCCCGATGCCCAAGCCCCCCGAGCCCGGCAGCCGCGCCCCCGAGTTCACCCTGCCCGGCCTGCTGCTCGACGTCGAGAGCGGCGCCGCCGAGCGCCGGGAGCACCGGCTGACCGAGGCCAAGGGCGGCCCGCTCGTGCTGGTCTTCTACCCCGGCGACGACACCGCCGTCTGCACCAAGCAGCTCTGCTCCTACACCTCCGACCTGGACCGCTTCCGCGGGCTCGGCGCGAGCGTCTGGGGCATCAGCCCGCAGGACCTGGACAGCCACGAGCGCTTCGCCCGCAAGCACGGCCTGGGCTTCCCGCTGCTGGCCGACACCGACCGGGCCGTCGCGCGGGCGTACGGCATCGCCGTCCCCGGGCTGGGGCTGCGGCGCTCGGTCTTCATCCTGGACGCCGACGGCACCGTCCGCTGGCGGCACGTCGCGCTGGCGGGGCTGACCTTCCAGCACGGCGACACCCTCGCCGAGGAACTGGCGAAGCTGGGCTGACGCAGCGCACCGGCCCCGGGCGCGAGGCGCTCCGGGGCCGGTGCGCGGCGATGCGGGGGCGATGCGAGGCCGCTGCGAGGGCCGGTGCGGGGGTGATGCGGCGGTGATGCCGCGCGGCCTACGGCGGGGCTACCAGCCCCAGCCGCCGCCCTCGCCGTCGTCGTCGGTGCCGCTGTCCCAGCCCTCGCCGACCTTGCGCAGGATGGTGTAGCTGTCCACCTGCGTGCCGTTCTCCGCCAGCGCGGTGACCTTCATCGAGGACTTCCGGCCCAGCTGCGCCGGGGTGACGTCGACCTTGATGAACGAGTAACCGGTGTAGCGCACCCGCGACCACTCGACGGTCTCGGTGACCCTCACCCCGCCCTTGGCGAAGTGGTAGGTGTTCACCGAGTCCTGGTGGTTCTCGTGGCCCTCGTAGGTGTCGGGGGCGTCGAAGCTGTACAGGCTGCGGCCGGCCGCACCCGCCGTCACGTAGACCACGCCCTCCGTGGCGGGCTCGACGGTGGCGCCGCTGGGCACCTGCTTGGAGACCTTGTTGCCGAGGATGGCGTCGGTGCGCTCGTACACGTGGTTGTGACCGTTGATCACCAGGTCCACCCGGTACTTCTCGAACAGCGGCACCCAGGCCTCGCGGACCCCGCCCTCGGAGGCGTGCTGGTGCGTGGTGGAGAACGCGCAGTGGTGGAAGAAGACCACGATGAAGTCGACGGTCTCGTCGCCGCGCAGGTCCTTCAGCTGACGCTCCAGCCATCTGGTCTGCTTGCCGGCCGAGATGCCGAGGTTGGCCGGGATCTCGTAGGAGACGTCGTTGGCGTCCAGCGAGATGACGCCGACGTTCTTGTACCGGAAGGTGTAGACGCCGGGCACGGTCCGCGGGTCCGGGCCGTTGTCCGGCAGGTAGAAGCGCGCGTTCTCGCCGCCGTAGCCGTTGTGCGAGTACCAGGCCTCCATGTCGTGGTTGCCGTAGGAGACCATCCACGGGACCTTCGAGGCGACCGTCTCGGTCTGGGCGAGGAACGCGTCCCAGGTGGCGGCGTTGTAGACGGCCTTGTCCGCGTCCTGGCCGGAGCCGGCCGGGTCGGCGTAGCAGATGTCGCCGGCGTGCAGGTGGAAGGCCGGGTTCTGGGCCAGGATGACGTGGTCGTTGCCGGCCGCGTGCGCGCTGACGCCCTGGTCGCCGAAGGCGGTGAAGGTGAACGGCTCGTACACCTTGCCCCAGCGGTGGTCGCGCCCGGGCGCGGTGCGGAAGGTGCCGAGGGTGGAGACGGCCTGCTGCGTGGCCGGGTCGAAGCCCTCGTGGCCGACGCCGTAGTAGTACGTGGTGTCGGGCCTGAGGTCCTCCAGCGCGACGTGCAGGTAGTACTGGTCGACCGGCTTGCCGGTCGGGGTGAGCGCCGGGGTGTGCAGCGCGCGCACCTCCGCCTGGACCTTGTGGCCGAGGTCCCAGGGAGTCCTGCCGTAGCGCAGGAAGGGCTTGCGGACCGGAGCCGGGACCTGCCAGGAGACCCGGAACTGGGTGTCCGGCTCGGGGCCGAAGGCGAGGTGACGGCCGATCGGGGCGACCAGTGCGCCGTCGATGCCGTCCGTGGCGGCGCCAGTCAGCAGCTGCGGGCCCGCCGGCGCGGCGAAAGCGCTGCCGGAGCCGAGCACGCCGCCCACGGCGAGGGCGCCGACGGTGACGGCGCCGGTGCGCAGCATGCTGCGGCGGGACAGGCGGCTGCGCAGGTACTCGTGCTGCTCCGCCATGCTCATACGGTCGGCGAGCTTCGCGGGCACGCCCATGCGGGGGATATCCATGGGCGGGACTTTCGCAGCGGCGGATTGCCCGTGCACGGACATCCGGTGAACGGGCCGCAACGTGCCGGTCAGTCGAACGCCAATGTTCGACCATGGCCGGGCAAAGCCACCCGGGCGGGGCCCTGCGCGGCGTGTGACGGCGGGGGTTGAGGCGGCGTCAGCGACGCGGGAGGTGTACCGGTGTGCGCTGTGTGGTTGGGGCTCTCGGTGTACCCGGGGCGCTAGGTGGCGATGGTCTCGTCCCAGCTGCTGGGGGCGCGGTTGCCGGTGCCGTCGCAGGTCCGGCAGACCTCCTCGCGGTAGGCGTGCTTGGCGCCGCTGGCGTCGACCGTGTAGCGGACGTAGATGCCGGTGCCGTCGCAGAGGAAGCAGTTGCCGCCGCCGCCGCCGACCTCGGTGGTGCCGGTGCCCTGGCAGGTGCGGCAGCTGAGGCCGGCCGTGCGGCCGGTACCGGCGCAGATCCGGCAGACCGTGGTCATCGTGCCGGTCCGGCGTGGCCGCCCCGCGTACTGCTGTACAAGGTCGTTCCCTCCGTTGGTCGAACCACCAGCCATGGTAGTCCCGCGAGCGGCCGCGCCGGGTGCGGTCAGCCGGGCAGGCCCTGCCTGACCCGGCGGGAGACGGCGAACTCCTGGAGGCCCAGGGTCGGCGGCGGGTCGGCCAGCCCGGGGCCGCCGGCCCGCACCCAGCCCGCTATCTCCTCCACCATGTCCTCCTCCAGCACCCAGCCGAGCCAGACCGGCCGCCCGCCGGCGAGCCGGCCCTCGGCGGAGGGGCTGACCACGACGACGTTGGAGTGCGCGCAGGCGTCCAGGCAGTCCACCGCCCGCACCCGGCCGTCCGAACCGACGCCCGTACGCAGCCGCTCCAGCTGCGCGGTGTGGTCGACTCCCGGATGCTTGGCCGCCGAGCCGCAGCAGCAGCCCCGGCAGACGCTCACCGTCACGGGGGCGGGGGCGGCCGGCTTCGCGGGGGCGGCCGAGCGGCTGCTTCGACGGCTCATCAGGTGCCTCTCAGGTGGTGCGGATGCTCTGCGCGGACACCGCTGCCCGCCCGAGCATGTTTGCACGCACCGCCCCCCGCGCGGGAGGCCGCCCACCGGATCCCGCCCCCGAGACCGGGCGAGCGAGCCGAAGGGGCGCGCCGGTGCCGAAAGGAAGGAGCGAGGAAGAGAGCGAAGCGAACGCGGGAGCGACGCCCGTCGGCACCGG
>NZ_JBITGZ010000015.1:0-191647 GCF_044457565.1 Kitasatospora sp. NPDC050543
TCCCGCGGGGTGGGGCTACTCATTGCGCCGCGCGCTCCGCTCCCGGGGGGGGGGGGGGGTTGGGGGGGGGCTTTCTTGGCCGCGGCCCCCCCGCCCCCCCCCCCACCCGCGGGCCTGCCCGGGGCTCCTCGTGGCGCCCCGGGCGGGTGCCGGTTCAGGCCCGGAAGGCCTCGGCGAGCACGTGGACGACCTCGCCGACCACGATCACGGCCGGCGGGCGGACCTGCTCGGCGGCGACGGTGTCCGCCACCGTGGCGAGGGTGGCGTCGATCCGGCGCTGGGCGGCGGTGGTGCCCTCCTGGATGACGGCGACCGGGGTGTCGGCCGGGCGGCCGCACTCCACCAGCTTCGCCGCGATCGAGCCGATCTTGTCGACGGCCATCAGCAGCACCAGCGTGCCGCTCATCCTGGCCGCGGCCTCCCAGTTCACCAGCGACCGCGGGTCGCCCGGGCCGACGTGGCCGGAGATCACGGTGAACTCGTGCGTCATACCGCGGTGGGTGACCGGGACGCCGGCCGAGGCCGGGACGCTGATGGAGCTGGAGATGCCGGGCACCACCGTGACCGGCAGACCGGCCTCGGCGCAGGCGAGCAGCTCCTCGCCGCCGCGCCCGAAGACGTACGGGTCGCCGCCCTTGAGGCGGACCACGAACTTGCCGGCCTTGGCGTGCTCGATCAGCGTCCGGTTGATCGCCTCCTGGGCCATGAAGCGCCCGTACGGGATCTTGGAGGCGTCGATCACCTCGACATGCGGGGGCAGCTCGGCGAGCAGCTCGCGCGGGGCGAGGCGGTCGGCGACCACCACGTCCGCGTCGGCCAGCAGCCGGCGGCCGCGCACGGTGATCAGGTCCGGATCGCCCGGGCCGCCGCCGACCAGCGCGACGCCGGCGCCGTGCGCGCGGTACTGGCGGGCGGCGAGGGAGCCGTCGCGCAGCGCGCCGACGATGCTGTCGCGCAGGCGGGCGGAGTGGCGCGGGTCCCCGGTGAGGACGGCGACGGTGGTGCCGCCGTCGTGGCCGCTGGCCGGCGTCCAGGCGGTGGCGGCGGCCGCGTCGTCGCTGCGGGAGCAGAAGACGCGTTCGCGCTCGGCCTCGGCGCTGACGGCGATGTTCACGGCCGGGTCGTCGGTGGCGACCAGGACGTACCAGGTGTCCGCGAGGTCTCCCTCGGCGTACGGGCGGGCGTGCCAGGTGATCTCACCCGCGTCCGCCATCGCCTGCACGGCCGGGGTGGTGGCGGGCGATATCAGCTGGATGTCCGCCCCGGTGGCGATCAGCGCGGGCAGTCGGCGCTGGGCGACCTGGCCGCCACCGACCACGACGACGCGCCGGCCGTCGAGCAGCAGGCCGACGGGGTACGGGGTGCGGCCCTCGGTGCTGGGGTGGGGGTGGGGGCCGTCCGGCCCGCCGGCGGGCGGGTTGGGCCCCTCCTGCCCGTTGGCGGGCGAGGAGGGCGGGGTGGGCGCGGTCATGGCTGCGGGCTCCTGAGTGGGGAGATGGTGCGGGTGCGGATGCAGCCCCCGGCACCCGGCGCGCCCTCGGGCCGGGTAGCGGGGGCTGCGTCTGGCGTCAGGACTTCTCGGTGACCCCGGCGGAGTCGAAGGTGGCTACATCGTGCATCGACCGGGCCGCACTCTGCACCAGCGGGAGGGCCAGCAGAGCGCCGGTGCCCTCGCCGAGCCGCAGATCGAGGTCGATCAGCGGACGCAGGCCGAGCTTGGCCAGCGCGACCTGGTGGCCGGGCTCGGCCGAGCGGTGGCCGGCGATGCAGGCGGCGAGCACCTCGGGCGCGATCGCCTTGGCGGCGAGGGCGGCCGAGCCCGCGATCACACCGTCCAGGATGACCGGGGTGCGCAGCGAGGCGGCGCCGAGCAGGAAGCCGGCGATGGCCGCGTGCTCCAGGCCGCCGACGGCCGCGAGGACGCCGATCGGATCCGCCGGGTCGGGCTGGTGCAGGGCCAGTGCCGCCCGGACGACCTCGACCTTGCGGGCGTGGGTCTCGTCGTCGATGCCGGTGCCGCGGCCGGTGACCTCGGCCGGGTCGACGCCCGCGAAGACGGCGATCAGCGCGGCGGACGGGGTGGTGTTGGCGATGCCCATGTCGCCCGTGATCAGCACCTTGTTGCCGGCCGCGACCAGGTCGCGGGCGGTCTCGATGCCGACCTCGATCGCCTTGAGCGCCTCCTCCCGGCTCATCGCCGGGCCCTGGGTCATGTCGTCGGTGCCCGGCTTGACCTTGCGGGGCAGCAGGCCGGTGGTCCGGCCGGACTGGATGGCCTGGGGCAGCTCGGAGGCGACGCCGACGTCCACCACGACGACCTCGGTGCCGATCTGGGTGGCGAAGGAGTTGATCACCGCTCCCCCGGCCAGGAAGTTGCCGACCATCTGGGCGGTGACCTCCTGCGGCCACGGGGTGACGCCCTGGGCGTGCACACCGTGGTCGCCGGCGAAGATCGCCACACAGCCGGGCTCCGGGATCGGCGGCGGGCACTTGCGCGACAGGCCACAGAGCTGGGCGGAGATGATCTCCAGCATGCCGAGCGAGCCGGCCGGCTTGGTCATCCGCTTCTGGCGTTCCCACGCCTTGCCCAGCGCCTTGGCGTCCAGCGGGCGGATGCCGCGCAGGGTCTCGGCGAGCAGGCTGTGCGGCTCCTCGCCGGGCAGCGCGCGGTTGCCGTACTGCTCCTCGTGGACGACCCAGGACAGCGGGCGCTTCTTCGCCCAGCCCTGCTGCTGGAGCTCGGGCTCCTCGGGGAAGGAGTCGACGTACCCGACGCAGAGGTACGCCACCACCTCCAGGTGCTCGGGCAGACCGAGCTCGCGGACCATCTCGTCGTCGTCGAAGAAGCTGACCCAGCCCACGCCCAGGCCCTCGGCCCGGGCCGCCAGCCAGAGGTTCTCGACGGCCAGCGCGGCGGAGTACGGGGCCATCTGCGGCTGGGTGTGCCGGCCCAGGGTGTGCCGGCCGCCGCGGGTACGGTCGGCGGTCACGACGATGTTCACCGGCGTTTCGAGGATGGCCTCGATCTTGATTTCCTTGAACTGCTTGGCCCGGCCCTTGGGCAGCGACTCGGCGAACGCCACCCGCTGGCGCTCCGCCAGCTCGTGCATCCGGCGGCGGGTCTTGGCCGAGCGGATGACCACGAAGTCCCAGGGCTGGGAGTAGCCGACGCTGGGGGCGGTGTGGGCCGCCTCCAGGACTCGGATCAGCACCTCGTGCGGGATCGGGTCGGGGCGGAAGCCGTTGCGGATGTCGCGGCGCTCGCGGATCACCTGGTGGACGGCATCGCGGCCGGCCTCGTCGTAGCCGGGGGCGGCCGGCGGGCGGGGCTCGGCGGGCTCCTCGGCGACGACGGGCTCCTCGGCCTCGGCGGCCCCGTCAGCCGCGGCGGGCCCGGGCTCCGCGGCCTCGGCGGCGATCTCCGCGGGGGCATCCGTCCCGGCGGGCTCGGGGTCGGCGGCAGGGCTGGGCTCGCCGGCGGCCGGCTCCGGGGCGTCGGACGCGTCGGCGGACGCGCCTGCCTCGGGAGCGGGCTCGCCCTCGGGCGCGGCGGTGGCCGCATCGGGCTGCCCGGGCTCGGTCACGGCGTCGGTGGCGGCCGGCGGCTGCTCCTCCTGGACGGGCATGGGCTGCCCGGAGGGCATGTCACCGGTGCCGGCCGCGGTCGGGGAGGTGGCGGGCTCGGCGGTGACCGGCTCGGCGGTGACCGGAGTGCTCTGGTCGGTGGGCTCGGACGTGGTCTTCTCCTCTGCGACCGGCTCCACGACGGGCTCGGCAACCGGCTCGGCGTGCTCGGCGCCGGCGTCGGCGGCCGGGGCCGGCTCGGCGGGCACCTCCTGCTGCTCCGGAGCCGGCGCCGGCTGCTCGGCGGGCACCTCGGCGGGAGCCTGCACGGACGCCTCGGCGGGCTCCGTGGACTCGGCGGACTCGGCAGGCGCTATCGGCACGGACTGTGCCTGGGCCCCGTCGGCCTCCACGGCGGGCAGACCGTGCGGGGCGGGCGCGGCGAGGAACGCCGCGATCCGCCGGGGCTGGGCGGGCGCAGCCGCCGGGGCCTCGGCGGCCGACTCGGTCTCGGCCTGCGGAGCGTCGGCGAGCGGCTCGGCGGCCGGCTCCACCTGGGCGGCCTGGTCGACGGCTGCAACGGCCTCGGCAACCGGCTCAGCCGGCGTCTCGGCGGCAGCCGGCGTCTCGGGCGCCACGGGCTCGGCGGCCAGGCCGGCGGCCTCCGGAGCGAGCTGGACGTCCTGCGGCTGCTCCGGCAGCGCGGCCGGCTCCACCGCGACCTGCGACGGCTCCACGGCAGCCGGCACCTCGGTGGCCTGTGCCTCGACCTGTACCTCGGCGACCTGCACCTCGGCGACCGGCGCCGGCGTCTCCGCCAGGACGGGTGCGGGCGCGACCACCTGCGGCTCGGGCTGCGGGACGACCCGCACGCCGTGCGCGGGCGTGCCGCCCACCGACGGCCCGCGGTCGGCGAGCGAGCGCACCGGCACATGGCCGGTCATCAGCGACGGGTCGGGGATCGGCGGGCCCGCGTGCAGCGGCCGCCGGGGCTGCTGAGCAGCCGTCAGCTGGTCCTGGGCCTGCGGCTGGGCGGGCGCGGCGGCCGGCTCCGTGACGACCGGGGCGGCGGCCTGCACCGGCACCTCGACGCCCTGCGCCACCGATTCGGCGCCGGGCACGCCGGTCTGCGCGTCGGCGGCCGACGGGTTCAGCGGCGGCCAGGACGGCTCGACGGGCGTGCCCGGAGCCGGCTGCGCGGCCTGCTCGTCGGCGTCGCGCAGGACGACGGTGTCCGTCACTCCCGGGACCCCGACGGGGAGCGACTGCTCGGGCGGCGCGCCGAGGACGACGGGCTCGCTCCAGGAGCCCTGCGGGCCGGGCATCAGCAACAGGTCGTCCTCGTCATCGAGCTGGTCCTCGGAATCCGGCTGGTCGAGGAAGGTGAACGCGGGGCGCGGCGCGGCGGCCTCGGCCGTCCATCCCTCGGTGCCCGGCATCCCGACACCGGGCATCCCGGCACCCGGCGCGGCGGCGGCCAGCGGGACCACACCCTGGACGGCGCTCTGCGGAGCGGCCGCCTGGCCGGGGATGGCCACCGCGGGCTCCGCCGGACCCGACGGACCCTCACCGGGCGCCCCTGCCAGCGGTGCACCGAGGCCCGCGGCGCCCGGCACCGGAGCGCCCTGGGCCGGGAATCCCTGCGCCGGGATGCCCTGCACCGCAACGCCCTGCAGCGGGGCGACGGGTACCGCGACACCCTCCGGCCGGCCGAGCGCGTCGGACCCGCCGAGCAGGTGCTCCGGCAGTCCCTCGCTGGGGACGTGGCCGCCATCGGTCATGTCAAAGCTCCTTCCAGGCCGCTGCCGCGCCCTTGGCGACGCGATCACCGACCGCAGCGCCCATCCGCCCACGGGCCGGGCCTGGTTCCGGCCCGCCCCTCAACCACGCACGGCCGCCGCGCCGAAGCGCTGCGGCCGTAGTCCTCCGGCGCGCTGCGGCACCCCGGCCTGCGCACCACCCGTCAGGAGTGGTCCGCCATCTGAAATAACGACAACCTCGGGGAACCGGCACGACCGCACCGGACCCTACGGCATTCTCCCGGTCCGGCATGCGGCCCGTCGAATTGCCCACACTCCGAGCAACAGTGGCTCGCATCACGTCAAAAAGGCGACAAACACACCAGATCGGGCATAGGTCGCCGACAGCCGCAGCCAACCAGGACGTCACACTACCGGCCTGAGGCGGTCCGCTCTCGAATCGGTGTCCGGATGCGACCGGGATCACCGCCACCGGCGCGCAGGCCTCCTGTGCGCCCCCCGAGCGGGAGACGACACCCGCTCAGGGGGCCGGCTCTCCCCAGAGCAGCACCGCCTGCGTCCCCGGGCCGAAGCCGAGCCCGGGAGCCGCGGCGGACGCAGGGCCGGCGGCCGGGCGGAGCGGGGTCTCCTGGAGCAGCGCGCCGTCCGCGCGGTAGCCGGCCGCGGTGATCGCCTGCTGGACGGCCTCCGCCTCGGCGAGCGAGCGGGCGACGGCCACCAGGCGCTCGGGGCGGCGCGCCAGCACCGCGCGCACCACCTCGGGCCCGCCGGACTCCACCACCGCGGCGTCCGGCTCCGGCAGCCCACCGAGCACCTCGGGCCCGCCACCGTGGACGGTCTCCACCTCCACCCCGTACCGGCGGGCGTTGACCGCGATCTGCGCGCAGGCGGAGCGGTCCGCCTCCACGGCCACCACGGCCGCGCCGAAGCGTGCCGCCTCCACCGCGATCGCTCCGCTGCCTGCGCCGACCGACCAGACCAGATCACCCGGGCGTGCGCCCAAACGGGCCAGTATCAGCGCACGGACGTGCGGGGGCAGCGCATCCGGCGCACTCGCGCCCGCTCCCGAGCGCCCGGCGCCCGCGTACGCCTCCGCAGGCAGCGCCCAGCCGCGCTCCGCGCCGGGGTATCCCACCGGCCGACCGGCCAGCCAGCCGGCCGCCTCGCCGACGACGGTGCCGGATTGCGGGCCGTTGCCGCCGATCACCAGCACCACGCTCGGGTCCCGCCAGAGGTGGTCGGCGACCCGGTCGGAGGTGAGCACGGTGACGTCCTCCTCGGGCGTGCCCAGTGCCTCGCACACCACGAACGTCCGGTGCACCCCGCGCAGCATCAGGGCCAGCTCGCCGGGCCCGGCGCCGGGCGCGGTGAGCACCGCGACCTTGGGGTGGGCGCGGCAGATGTTGGCCGCCCGGCGCAGCCGGCCGCCGTGGGCGCTCACCACCTGGGCGTCCTCCCAGGGCATCCCGGCGCGGGCGAACGCGGCGGCCACCGAGGAGACGGCGGGCAGCACCTCCAGTTCGAGCCCGTACTCGGGCCGGCGCAGGGTGCGGACCACACCGAAGAAGCCGGGGTCGCCCTCGGCGACCACCACGGCCGCGCCGCGGTGCTCCGCGATCCGGCGGGCCGCCAGCTGGATGCTGCCCAGGGCGAGCCGCTGCGCGCCGGCCGGGACCGGCAGCGCCTTGAGCTGGTAGGGCGCCCCGGCGACCAGTGTCGCCGCCGCGAGGGCCGCGCTGGCGGCCTCGGTCAGCGGCGTGCCGTCCCACCCGATGACCGTGATCCGGTCAGCCATCTGCGGCTGTTCCCCCTCGTCTGCGCGGCTCGTCTGTCCTGCTCATGGCTCTGCTGGTGGCTCTACTCGTACGGGCTGGCCCGCAGGCGCACACCGCCGGCTGCGCCGCCGGTGACAGGAGCTGAGGCTACCCGGTACGGCCGACCACGTGCCGACATCCCGTACACCTGTACGGCGCGTCGGTACGTCCTGCGGGATCTCAGTCCCGCAGGACGTACCGCTCGCCGGCCCAGACCGGGTCCGGCGCCGGCTCCATGTCCTCGGGCAGCAGGCTCCACAGGATGAGGTCGCTGCGGCTCTCGCCGGCCGGGCGGCGGCCCTGGAGCGGGCCGGGGCCGGGGGTCGCCGCCTCGATGTCGCGCACTATCCAGGCGCTGCGCAGCACGCCCTCGCTGATGCAGCCGATCTTCTGCGCCACCTGTTGGGCGGCGGTGTTGCCGGCCGCCGTACGGAGCTCCAGGCGCAGGAAGCCGCGGTCCTCGAAGAGCCACTGGGCGACGCCGAGGACGGCCTCGGGCGCGTAGCCCTCACCGCGGGCCCAGGGTGCGATCACGTAGCAGATCTCGGTGGAGAGCAGCCGCCAGTCGGTGTTGCGCAGTTCGACCACGCCGACCACCCGCCGGGTGAGGTGCTCGGTGACGGTGAAGGCGATGCCGTACCCCTGGGCGCGGTGGGCGGGCGCCCGGGTGCGGGACCACTCCACGGCGTGCGCCTCGGTGAAGGGCTGGGGGACGTCCGTCCAGGCGTGGACGAGTTCGTCGGCCATCATGGCGACCAGGCCGGGGGCGTCGTCGTCCGCAAGGGGGCGCAGCAGCAGCCGTTCGGTGCTGATGGCGGTCTCGGGGAAGCTCGCTGCCATGCCGTCTCTCCTCGCCGGGTCGTGGACACACCGTACGCCCCGGCGGCGCTGGGGTGTCTCGCGGTGCACGGACCGCACGACGGTACGTCAGAACACCACGCTGCGGGCCCGCACACCTGATACTGCCCGACCGGGCCCCCGCCGCGGTGCGGTGGGGGCCCGGTCGGGCGGCTGCGGGAGCGTCAGGGGGTCCGGCCGGTCAGAAGGCCGGGACGACCGAGCCCTTGAAGGTGTCGTTGATGTACTTCTTCACCTCGTCGGAGTGCAGCAGCTCGGCGAGCTTCTTCACCCGGGCGTCACTCTCCTTGCCCTTCTTCACGGCGAGGATGTTGGCGTACGGGTTGCCCTCGGCCTTCTCCAGCAGGATGGCGTCGGTGGCGGGCTTGAGGCCGGAGTCCAGGGCGTAGTTGCCGTTGATGACGGCGGCGTTGACGTCGTCGAGCGAGCGGGGCAGCTGGGCGGCGTCCAGCTCCTTCCACTTCAGGTTCTTCGGGTTGCCGGTGATGTCGGCCGGGGTGGCGCCGGTGCCGACGCCCGCCTTGAGGGTGATGAGGTTGTTGTCGGCGAGCAGCTTGAGCGCGCGGCCCTCGTTGGTGGCGTCGTTGGGGATGCCGACGGTGGCGCCGTCCGGAAGCTCGGTGGCGGCCTTGACCTTCTTGGAATACAGGCCCAGCGGCTCCAGGTGGACCGTCTCGACGGAGACGATGTCCGTGCCGTGCTTCTTGTTGAAGTCCTCCAGGTACGGCACATGCTGGAAGTAGTTGGCGTCGGCCGAACCGTCCTGCACCGAGGTGTTGGGGGTCACGTAGTCGGTGACCTCCTTGATGGTGAGCTTGAGCCCGGCCTTCTCCGCGAGGTTGTCCTTGACGAACTTGAGGATCTCGGCGTGCGGGGTGGGGCTGGCGACGACGGTCAGCGGCGCGTTCGGGTCCGAGGACCCGGCGGAGCCGGTGCTACTGCCGCAGGCGGCGACCGACAGGGCCAGGCCGGCGGTGGCGAGGACGCTGGTGAACTTCAGGGCGTTGCGCACGAAGAGTGCCTTTCTGCGTGGTGCGGGGAGCCGCGTCCAGGGTCGGACGGCGGGAGGTCAGTGGGCGACGAGGTCCTCGTCGGGGGTGGCCGGCGCGCCGGCGCGCGGGCGCAGCAGCCGGGTGCGGCCGGTGCGGCCACGGTGGGAGAGACGGCGGACGGCGAGGTCGCCGAGCAGCTGGACGAGGGTGACGATCACCACCAGCTCCGCGACGATGACCCACATGAAGGCGGTCTCGAAGCGGTAGTAGCCGTAGTTGATGGCCAGCGTGCCCAGGCCTCCGCCGCCGACCACACCGGCCATCGCGGAGTAGCCGATCAGCGCGATCACCGTGGTGGTGAAGGAGGCGGTCAGCGCGGGCAGCGCCTCGGGCAGCAGTGCCTTGCGGACGACGGTCCAGGTGCTGCCCCCCATCGCCTGGACGGCCTCGACCAGGCCGCGGTCCACCTCGCGCACGGAGGTCTCGACCAGGCGGGCGAAGAACGGGATCGCGCCGATGGTCAGCGGGACGGTGGCGGCCTCCCAGCCGATGGAGGTGCCGACCAGCCACTTGGTGAAGGAGAACAGCGCGATCATCAGGATGATGAACGGCAGCGAGCGGGCCACGTTCACGATCGCGCCGAGCACCTTGTTGACCGTCGGGTTCTGCAGCAGGCCGCCCTTGCCGGTGAGCACCAGCAGGACGCCGAGCGGCAGGCCCAGCAGGACGGTGCCGACGGAGGCGATGCCGACCATCTGGAGGGTCTCCCAGGTGGCGGGCCACATCAGGTCCTGCATCTGGTCCCAGGTCATGCCACCGCTCCGTTCACCGCGTCCAGCACGTCCACCTGAAGGCCCTGTTCGCGCAGGAACCCGATCGGCACCACGTTGTCCTGGTGGCTGCCGGAGAGTTCGACCCGCATCCGGCCGACCATCCGGCCGGCGATGGTCTCGACCGCCGCACCGAGGATGTTGATGTCGATCTGATAGGTACGGGCGAGCTGGGAGACGAAGGGCTGGGCGGAGGTGTCGCCCTGGAAGGTGATCTCCAGTACGGTCCGGCCGACGTGGCCGGAGGCGAACTCGCTGAGCGGGAAGAGTTCGCGGGCCAGCTCGGAGCCGGGCTCGGCGAGCAGGTCGGTGAGCGCGCCGGACTCCACCACCCGGCCGCCGCGCATCAGCGCGGCGGAATCGCAGACGCTCTTGATGACGTCCATCTCGTGGGTGATCAGCAGGACGGTCAGGCCGAGCCGCTCGTTGAGTTCGCGCAGCAGCTTGAGGATGGAGCGGGTGGTCTCCGGGTCGAGGGCGGAGGTCGCCTCGTCGGAGAGCAGCACCTTGGGGTCGCCGGCCAGGGCGCGGGCGATGCCCACGCGCTGCTTCTGGCCGCCGGAGAGCTGGCCGGGGTAGGCGCGGGCCTTGTCACTGAGGCCGACCAGGTCGAGCAGTTCGGCGGCCTTGCGGCGGCGGTCCTGGCGGTCCAGGCCGATGATCTCCAGCGGGAGTTCGACGTTCTCCTGCACGGTGCGCGAGGAGAGCAGGTTGAAGTGCTGGAAGACCATGCCGATCCGGCGGCGGGCCTCGCGCAGTTCGCGGCCGGCCCGGTGCTCCTGGCCGGCGAGGGCGGTGAGGTCCAGACCGTCCACCGTGACGCTGCCGGAGCTGGGACGCTCCAGCATGTTCACGCAGCGGATGAGGGTGCTCTTGCCGGCGCCGCTGGTGCCGACGACTCCGTACACCTCGCCCTCGCGGACGTGCAGGTCGACGCCGGCGAGGGCGGTCACCTCGCGGCCTCGGGGACCAGTGGCCCGATAGACCTTCGTGAGGTCCGTGGTGGTGATCACAGCTGCTTCCGTGGGTCGGGGGCGGGCGTCGTCGTACCGCCGGCCGGGTCACGGTCGGCGGTGGACGGCGGAACGCCGCGATTGGGGGGCACCCCCGGCCCGGTGGGTGGGCGCGGAGGGTGGGTTCGGACCTGCCATCCCCTGATCGTGGCCGCGCGGCGACCGGGCCGCGCGCAGGCGTGGCCCTTACGAGTCAGGCGTGGCCCTCACGGGCCGTCGGTGGGATTCCCGGGCCCGGTGGCGGGCAGACGGGGAGGGTGGCAGGGCAGCACTGCGCCGTTGGCGGCAGTGGCCGGGGTTCTCGCTTCGGGGCGCGAGGAGGGGACGGTGGCCCTCAGCAGTGACACATTCGACGACACATGGCACGCTCACCTGCCGGCATGGTGCCGGTGGGGGTCCAGTTCGTCGTCGCAGTCATGAGAGCCAGTAAATCAGATCGTCCGCATAGGTCCCAATGATCAGGACGAGCAGTCCGGAATGCGGACACGACCCGGTGGTACCAAGGCCGGGGCGCCCGTCACCGCGGTCGATCGGCAGTGGCGGGCGCCCCGGGAGAGCGTCGGGCGGGCTCGTCGGAGCCCGCGGGAGGTCAGGCGGAGGCCGCCAGTTCGACCTGGGCCGGCTTCTCCAGGGTGACCAGGCTCAGCTGCCGGCTGACCGGCTCGACGGACGTCTGCCGGTAGCCCTGGCGCGCGTACAGCCGCAGGTTGCCCAGACTGCGGTGGCCCGTCAAGAGGCTGAACGCCGTGACCGGGCCCTGCTCCAGCAGCCGGCGCTCCATCGCCTCCAGCAGCCGCCCGCCCAGGCCGTGCCGCTGCATCCGCGGGTGCACCACCAGACGCCCTATCCGGGCGAGACCGGCCTCGTCCACGCGGCCGCGCACCGTGCCGACCACCTCCTCGCCCAGCCGGGCCACCAGGACGTGCCGGTCGGCGAGCTCCGCGCGCAGGCTCTCCAGGGACTGGGTCAGCGGCTCGATGCCCCAGTCGCCGTACAGCTCGGCCTCGCTCTGGTACCCGAGGTACTGGAGCTTGAGGATCTGCTCCGCGTCGTCGTCGCCCGCCACCGAGATGATCACGCTCATGCCCATGTGCTGGGGCCTCCCCATCGTTGTGCCCGGCGCGCAAGGTGAGGGTCTCGCACCGGATGCCCTACCGGAGATCAGCCCGGCCGGGGATCGGCCCTGACCGGGGTAGCGCAAGAACGTACCAGCCCGGTGGGCGGGGCCGGGCCCTGGACACCGCGCCGCGCCCGGGCCGGGCCCGGCGGTCCTCGGTGTGCGGGCGTCGCCGCCGTCGAGAGCTACGTTCGCCAGCGCTCTACCCCGGCGTCAGCTGCTCTCAACCTTCCCGGCGCCGGACGTGTCGAGGGTCACGCGCGCTGACCGTGCAGCAGGGTGCGCAGGCAGGACAGGCAGCGCGAGCGGGTCGGGCCGATCGAGCCGCGCGGCAGGCCGAGCCGGGCGGCCAGCTGCCGGTAGCTCAGCTCGGGGCACTCGGCGAGGACGGTGAGCAGCTCGGGGCAGCGGCCGGGCAGCGCGGCGACGGCCGCGGCGACCGCCCTGCGGCGCTGGGCGGCGAGCACCTGGTCCTCGGCGGACGGAGCGTGGGCCTCCCGCCGCCCGGATGGTCGCAGGCCCGCGGGCACCGGATCGGACGGGAGCCCGGGGCCGGCGAGGCGGCGGAACTCCTGGAGGGTCAGCGCGCGCAGCCAGGACGCGGCGTCCCTGGGCACGCCCCGGCCGGCGGCGCGCTCGTACAGCCGCAGCCAGACGCTCTGCTCCAGGTCGCGGACGTCCAGCCGGTGACGGTGCGCCAGGGCGGTGGCGAGCGCGGCGAAGGCGGGGCGCAGCTCGCTGACGGACAGTCGGTGGGGCACACCTCTTCTACGCGGCGGACGGCCCGCCGGACACGCCCGGCCACTCGTACGGGCGACGAGGGGCGCGACGGCTGACCGTCGCGCCCCTCCACCTCGCCGGCAGCGTGCGCCGACGCGTCAGCCCTGCGTCCACTCCTGCTGGAGCGCCAGGTCGGCCTTCAGCTCGGCGAGCTGGGCGGCGACGGCGGAGGGCGCGGTGCCGCCCCGGCCGCTGCGGGAGGCGATCGAGCCGTGCACGCTGAGCACCGAGCGCACCTCGGGCGTCAGGTGCCCGGAGATCTCGGCGAACTGCTGGTCCGTCAGGTCGGACAGCTCGATGCCCAGGCCCTCGCAGACCTTGACGCAGGCGCCCGCGACCTCGTGCGCGACCCGGAACGGCACGCCCTGCCTGACCAGCCACTCGGCGATGTCGGTGGCGAGCGAGAAGCCGGCCGGGGCCAGCTCCTCCAGCCGCTCGCGGTGGACGGTGAGGGTGGCCATCATGCCGGTGAGGGCGGGCAGCAGCACCTCAAGGGTGTCGCAGGAGTCGAAGACCGGCTCCTTGTCCTCCTGGAGGTCCCGGTTGTAGGCGAGCGGCAGGGCCTTGAGGGTGGCCAGCAGACCGGTGAGGTTGCCGATCAGACGGCCGGACTTGCCCCGGGCGAGCTCGGCGATGTCCGGGTTCTTCTTCTGCGGCATGATCGAGGAGCCCGTGGAGAAGGCGTCGTGCAGCGTGATGAAGCCGAACTCCTTGGTGTTCCAGATGATCACCTCCTCGGCGATCCGGGAGAGGTTGATCCCGATCATCGCCGTCACGAAGGCGAACTCGGCGACGAAGTCGCGCGAGGCGGTGCCGTCGATCGAGTTGCCGACCGAGCCGCGCTCGAAGCCCAGGTCGGCGGCGACCGCCTCCGGGTCCAGCCCCAGCGACGAGCCGGCCAGCGCACCGGAGCCGTACGGGGAGACGGCGGTGCGGGTGTCCCACTGGCGCAGCCGCTCGGCGTCCCGGGACAGCGCCTGGACGTGTGCGAGGACGTGGTGCGCGAACAGGACGGGCTGCGCGTGCTGGAGGTGGGTGCGGCCCGGCATGGCGGTGTCCGGGTGCGCCTCGGCGAGGCCGACCAGCGCGTGCTGGAAGTCCAGCAGCAGCCGGCCGATGATCTTCGCGTGGTCGCGCAGGTACATCCGGAACAGCGTGGCAATCTGGTCGTTGCGCGAGCGCCCGGCGCGCAGCTTGCCGCCGAGGTCCGGGCCGAGCCGCTCCAGCAGGCCGCGCTCCAGGGCGGTATGCACGTCCTCGTCGGCGACGGTGCCGGTGAAGGCGCCGGATGCGACGTCGGCGAGCAGCTGGTCGAGGCCGCCGAGCATGCCGCTCAGCTCCTCGTCGCTGAGCAGGCCGGCCTTGTGCAGGACCCTGGCGTGCGCCTTGGAGCCGGCGATGTCGTAGGGCGCCAGGCGCCAGTCGAAGTGCACGGAGGCGGAGAGCCTCGCCAGCGCCTCGGAGGGGCCGTCGGCGAAGCGTGCGCCCCAGAGGCGGACGTCGGCGTTCTGGTCGGACGGCATCGCGGTGGCTCCTTGCTGCTGCGGGTAGGGGGCGAGCCCCGGCCGTGGGGAGGACGGCCGGGGCTCAGAGGGGTGGCTCAGGCCAGGTCGCGCCGGGCGGCGATCTTCGACGAGAGCCCGAAGATCTCGATGAAGCCCTTGGACATCGACTGGTCGAAGGTGTCACCGGTGTCGTACGTGGCGAGGTTGAAGTCGTACAGCGACCGGTCGGACTTGCGGCCGTTGACGACGGCGCGCCCGCCGTGCAGCACCAGCCGGATGTCACCGGAGACGTGCTGGTTGGCCTCGTTGATGAAGCCGTCCAGCGCGCGCTTGAGCGGGGAGAACCAGAGGCCGTCGTAGACCAGCTCGGCCCAGCGCTGCTCGACCTGCCGCTTGTAGCGGGCCAGCTCGCGCTCGACGGTGACGTTCTCCAGGGCCTGGTGGGCGGTGATCAGGGCGATCGCACCGGGGGCCTCGTAGATCTCGCGGGACTTGATGCCGACCAGGCGGTCCTCGACCATGTCCAGGCGGCCCACGCCCTGGGCTCCGGCCCGCTTGTTGAGCTCCTCGATGGCCTGGAGCACCGTCACCTTGCGGCCGTCGATGGCGACCGGGACGCCCGCCTCGAAGGTGATGATCACCTCGTCGGCCTCGCGCGGGGTGGCGGGGTTCTCGGTGTACTCGTACACGTCCTCGATCGGGGCGTTCCAGATGTCCTCCAGGAAGCCCGTCTCGACGGCCCGCCCGAAGACGTTCTGGTCGATCGAGTACGGCGACTTCTTGGTGGTCGCGATCGGCAGGCCCTTGGCCTCGGCGAAGGCGATCGCCTTGTCCCGGGTCATCGCGTAGTCGCGCACCGGGGCGATGCACTTCAGGCCGGGGGCCAGGGAGTTGATGCCCACCTCGAAGCGGACCTGGTCGTTGCCCTTGCCGGTGCAGCCGTGGGCGACGGTGGTGGCGCTGTGCTTCTGCGCGGCGGCGACCAGGTGCTTGACGATGGTCGGCCGGGAGAGCGCGGAGACCAGCGGGTACTGGCCCTGGTAGAGGGCGTTGGCCTTGAGGGCCGGCAGGCAGTACTCGTCGGCGAACTCCTCGCGGGCGTCCGCGACCTCGGCCTCGACCGCACCGCAGTCCAGCGCACGCTGGCGGATCGCGTCCAGGTCCTCGCCGCCCTGGCCGACGTCGACGGCGACGGCGATGACCTCGGCGCCCGTCTCCTCGGCGATCCAGCCGATGCAGACGGACGTGTCCAGACCGCCCGAGTAGGCGAGTACGACGCGCTCGGTCACGGCTTTCTCCTTCACAACAGTGCGAACAGGGCGCAGAGCCGGGATCCCCCATGCGCTGCTAGGTATAAGTATGCACGACACCGTATGAATCTCAAAGCCCGGGCGGGTGCGATCCCACGGCCGGGCGGGGTGTCCGCGCGGCGGCGCGCCCGAGGGTCGGCGGACGGCGCGGGGCCGGCACCGGGGGCCGGCGAGGGCGTACGCGAACGGCCGCCGGCCCGCCCCGGAATCGGGACGTGCCGGCGGCGCGAGCGCGGGGCTGCTAGGAGCGGGCCTGCGCGAGCTGCATCAGGTGGTCGGCCAGCGCCTGGCCGCCGAACGGGTCACGGCTGATCAGCAGCACGGTGTCGTCACCGGCGATGGTGCCGATGATCTCGAACACCTCCGCCTGGTCGATCGCCGAGGCGAGGAACTGCGCCGCCCCCGGCGGGGTGCGCAGCACGACCAGGTTGCCGGAGGCGGTGGCGGAGACCATCAGCTCGCCGGCCAGCCGGGCCATCCGGCCCTCGCTGGCGGACTCGCCCATCGGTGCGCGCGGCGTACGGTCACCGCCCTCGGCCGGGACGGCGTAGATCAGCGCGCCGTCCCGGTTGCGGATCTTGACCGCGCCCAGCTCGTCCAGGTCCCGCGAGAGAGTGGCCTGGGTGACCACCAGTCCGTCGTCGGCGAGCAGCTTGGCGAGCTGGCTCTGTGAGCGCACGGGCTGACGGGTCAGCAGGTCCACGATGCGCCGGTGGCGGGCCGTGCGGGTCTGCGGGACCTGCGACGTCGGACCGGCGGCGGGCTGGTCGGGGCTGGAAGCGGTCATGTGATGATTCTCCCGGACTACGCTCGGCCGTCGACCGGCGGGGCGCCCTCGCGCACCGAGCGCAGGATGCCCGGCAGCGCCGCGAGGAACGCCTGGGCGTCCTGTTCGGCGAGCACCAGCGGGGGCGCGAGCCGGACGGCGTCCGGTACGGCGGCGTTCACCAGGAACCCGGCCTCCTGCGCGGCGGCCTGGACGGCGGCCGCCACCGGCTCTCTCAGCACGATGCCCAGCAGCAGTCCGGCGCCGCGCACGTGGTCCACCAGCGGGTCGCCGATCGCCTCGATTCCGCTGCGCAGCAGCTCGCCGGTCTTCTGGACATGCTCCAGCAGCCCCTCGGACTCGATGGTGTCCAGGACGGCGAGGGCGGCCGCCGCGACCACCGGGTTGCCGCCGAAGGTGGTGCCGTGGTTGCCGGGGTGCAGCAGCTCGGCGGCCGGCCCGAAGGCGACGGTGGCGCCGATCGGCAGGCCCCCGCCGAGGCCCTTGGCGAGGGTGACGACATCGGGCTCGACACCCTCGACGGCCTGGTGGGCGAACCAGTGGCCGGTGCGGCCGATGCCGGTCTGGATCTCGTCCAGGATCAGCAGGGTGCCCGTGGCCCGGGTGATCTCGCGGGCCGCCCGCAGGTAGCCGTCCGGCAACGGGATGGCGCCGTTCTCGCCCTGGACGGGCTCCAGGAAGACGGCCGCGGTCTCGGTGGTGACGGCCGCGCGCAGCGCCTCGACGTCACCGAACGGTACGTGGGTGACATCACCGGGCAGCGGGCGGAACGGGTCCTGCTTGGCGGGCTGGGCGGTGAGCGCGAGGGCGCCCATCGTCCGGCCGTGGAAGGCGCCCTGGAGGGAGACCAGGTGGCTGCGGCCGGTCAGTCGGCTGATCTTGAAGGCGGCCTCGACGGCCTCGGCCCCGGAGTTGCAGAAGAAGACCCGGCCGTCCCCCCTGCCGAACAGCCCGAGCAGGCGCTCGGCCAGCCGCACCGTCGGCTCGGCGAGGAAGAGGTTGGAGATGTGGCCGAGGGTGGCGATCTGCTCGGTGACGGCCTGCACCACGGCCGGGTGCCCGCTGCCGAGCGCGTTGACCGCGATGCCCCCGATGAAGTCGGTGTACTCCTTGCCCTCGGCGTCCCAGAGCTTCACGCCCTCGCCACGCACCAGCGGGATCCGCGGGGTGCCGTAGTTGTCCATCAGCGCGTGCCGCCACCGCTGGGTGAGGTCGCCGTTGCCGCTGCTCATGCCAGTCCCCCGGTCAGAAACGTCTCGTCGTCCGGCACGACCATCGTGCCGATGCCCTCGTCGGTGAAGATCTCAAGGAGCAGCGAGTGCTGCACCCGGCCGTCCAGGACACGGGCGGTGCCCACCCCGGAGCGCACCGCGTTCAGACAGCCCTCCATCTTGGGGAGCATGCCGCTGGCCAGGGTCGGCAGCAGCTCGTCCAGCTCGTCGGCGCTCAGCTGGCTGATCACGTCGTCGGAGTTCGGCCAGTCGGCGTACAGGCCCTCGACGTCGGTGAGGACCACCAGCATCTCGGCGCCCAGGGCGACCGCCAGCGCGGAGGCGGCGGTGTCCGCGTTGATGTTGTAGACGTGGCCGTCGGTGCCCCGGGCGATCGAGGAGATCACCGGGATCCGGCCGTCCGCGATCAGTGCCTTCACCGCGCCGGCCTCGATGTTGACGATGTCACCGACCAGGCCGATGTCGACCTGCTCGCCGTCCACCACCGCGTAGCGCTTCACGGCCGTCATGGTGTGGGCGTCCTCGCCGGTCATGCCGACCGCGAACGGGCCGTGGCCGTTGAGCAGCCCGACCAGTTCGCGCTGGACCTGCCCGGCCAGCACCATCCGCACCACGTCCATGGTCTCGGGGGTGGTGACCCGCAGGCCGTTGGTGAAGGAGGACTCCAGGCCGAGCTTGGCGAGCTGGGCGCTGATCTGCGGGCCGCCGCCGTGCACCACGACGGGGTGCAGGCCGGCGTAGCGCAGGAAGACCACGTCCTGGGCGAAGGCCGCCTTGAGGTCCTCGTCGACCATCGCGTTGCCGCCGAACTTGATCACCACGGTCTTGCCGTGGAAGCGCTCCAGCCAGGGGAGCGCCTCGATCAGGGTCATCGCCTTGGGCAACGCGGTGTTGTTGCGGGCCTGTTCGCCCTTGGGTGCGATCTGCACGGGTGTCCCTCGGCTCAGGTGGAGTAGGCGCTGTTCTCGTGCACGTAGTCGGCGGTGAGGTCGTTGGTCCACACCGTGGCCGCGGCCTCGCCGGCGTTGAGGTTCGCGGTGATGACCACCTCGCGGCCGGTCATGTCGACCAGGTCGCGGTCCTCGCCGACGCTGCCGGCGCGGCAGACCCAGACGCCGTTGATGGCGACGTCCAGGCCGTCCGGGTCGAAGGTCGCGGTGGTGGTGCCGATCGCGGCCAGCACCCGGCCCCAGTTCGGGTCCTCGCCGTGCAGGGCGCACTTGAGCAGGTTGTTGCGGGCGATCGTCCGGGCGACGTCCACGGCCTCGGCCTCGGTGAGGGCACCGGTGACCTCGATCCGGACATCCTTGCTCGCGCCCTCGGCGTCGCCGATCAGCTGGCGCGCCAGGTCGTCGCAGACGGTCCGGACGGCCTCGGTGAACTCCTCGGCGTCCGGGGTGACCCGGGAGGCGCCGGAGGCGAGCAGCAGCACGGTGTCGTTGGTGGACATGCAGCCGTCGGCGTCGATCCGGTCGAAGGTGGTGCGGGTGGCGGCGCGCAGCGCCCCGTCCAGGCCCGCGCCGTCGACGTCGGCGTCGGTGGTGAGCACCACCAGCATGGTCGCCAGGCTCGGCGCCAGCATGCCCGCGCCCTTGGCCATGCCGCCGACCGTCCAGCCCGCTGCGCTGGTGACCTGGGCGGTCTTGTGCACGGTGTCGGTGGTCTTGATGGCGATCGCGGCAGCCTCGCCGCCGTCGGCGTCCAGCGCCTGCGCGGCCCGGGCGACGCCGGGCAGCAGCAGGTCCATCGGCAGCCGCACGCCGATCAGGCCGGTGGAGGCGACGGCCACCTCGCCCGCGCTGAGCCCGAGCTCCTCGGCCACCTTCTCGGCGGTGGCGTGGGTGTCCTGGAAGCCCAGCGGCCCGGTGCAGGCGTTGGCGCCACCGGAGTTGAGCACCACGGCGGAGATCCGGCCACCCTTGAGGACCTGCTCGGACCAGAGCACGGGAGCCGCCTTCACCCGGTTGGCGGTGAAGACGCCGGCCGCCGCGAGCAGCGGGCCGTCGTTGACGACCAGCGCGAGGTCCGGCGCGCCGGAGGCCTTGAGGCCGGCGGTGATCCCGGCGGCGCGGAAGCCCTCGGCCGCCGTCACTCCGATGTTCTCGCTGCTGGTCACGGTGCGACTCCATTCACGGGCAGGCCCAGCTCTTCGCGCAGGCCGAGGGCGATGTTCATGCTCTGCACCGCGCCGCCGGCGGTGCCCTTCACCAGGTTGTCGATCGCGCTGATCGCGATGATCCGCCCGGCGCTCTCGTCGAGGGCGACCTGGACGAGAGCGGCGTTCGAGCCGTAGACCGAGCTGGTCTGCGGCCACCGGCCCTCGGGCAGCAGGTGGACGAAGGGCTCCCCCGCGAACGCCTCGGCGTACGCCTGGCGCAGGCTCTGCGCCGTCACGCCGGGCTTCGCCTTCGCGGAGCAGGTGGCGAGGATGCCGCGCGGCATCGGGACGAGTGTCGGGGTGAAGGACACCGTCACCGGCTCCCCCGCCACCGGGGTGAGGTTCTGCGACATCTCGGGGGTGTGCCGGTGCCCGCCGCCGACGCCGTACGGGCTGACGCTGCCCATGACCTCACTGCCGAGCAGGTGCGTCTTGGCCGCCTTGCCGGCGCCGGAGGTGCCGGAGGCCGCGACGATCACCGCCTCGGGCTCCGCCAGCTTCGCCGCGTACGCGGGGAACAGGGCGAGCGAGACGGCCGTCGGGTAGCAGCCGGGCACCGCGATCCGCGTGCTGCCCTTCAGCGCGGCGCGGTGGCCGGGCAGCTCGGGCAGGCCGTACGGCCAGGTGCCGGCGTGCGGGGAGCCGTAGAACTGCTCCCAGTCCGCGGCCGCCCGCAGGCGGAAGTCGGCGCCGCAGTCCACCACCAGCACGTCCGCGCCGAGCGCCTCTGCGACGGCCGCGGACTGCCCGTGCGGCAGTGCCAGGAACACCACGTCGTGGCCGGCCAGCACCTCGGGCGTGGTCGGCTCCAGCACCCGGTCCGCCAACGGCAGCAGGTGCGGCTGCAACACCCCGAGCCCGACCCCCGCGTTGGAGGCGCCGGTCAGCGCGCCGATCTCCACCTCCGGGTGTCCGAGCAGCAGACGCAGCACCTCGCCGCCCGCATACCCACTCGCTCCGGCTACGGCCACTCGCAATGCCATGGCTTTCCCTTCTAGGACTTGGCATGAATATACGCACCTCGGAACATTCATGCAAGAAGCTCCGGGGGACACCCGGCCCCGCCGGGCGCGGACGGCCGGAGCCGGCCGGGTGCGCGAGGCGCGGCCGACCCGTCACGCGGTGATCACTAGTCGACTCGTGGCGGGTCGAGAATGGAGGAATCCCACAATTCGTAGGCACTCGACTCCGTCAGGCGCCGCACCTGATCGACCGTCACACCCTTGGCAGAGTGGCGCACAGCCAGCCTCCCCGGGCAGATCGCCCGTCCGGGGAGTTGTATCTCCAACACAAGGGGGGACCACTCCATGAACGCGCAGGCCAACGACGTCCTGATCACCGGCCTCGGGGCGACCACGCCGCTCGGCGGGGACGTGACCTCGACCTGGGCCGCGATGCTGGCCGGGGAATCCGGGATCCGCACGATCGAGGAGGACTGGGCGGCCGGCCTGCCCGTACGGATCGCGGGCCGGCTGAAGGCCGAACCCACCGAGGTACTGGACCGGGTACAGGCCCGCCGGATGGACCGCTGCGAGCAGATCGCGCTGATCGCCGCCCGCGAGGCCTGGGCCGACGCCGGCGCGCCCGAGGTCGATCCGCACCGGCTGGCCGTGGTGATCGGCACCGGCACCGGGGGCGCGCTCACCATGCTCGGCCAGGACGACGTCCTGGAGGCCTCGGGCGTGCGGCGGGTGTCCCCGCACACCGTCCCGATGCTGATGGCGAACGGGCCGGCCGCCTGGGTCAGCATCGAACTCGGGGCGCGCGGCGGCGCCCACACGCCGGTCAGCGCGTGCGCGTCCGGCGCGGAGGCCATCGCGCTGGGCCTGGACCTGATCCGGCTCGGCCGGGCCGACGTGGTCGTCGCCGGCGGCACCGAGGCCTGCATCCACCCGCTGCCCCTGGCCGGCTTCGCCCAGGCCAAGGCCCACTCGACCCGCAACGACGAGCCCCGGCGGGCGTCCCGGCCCTTCGACACCGACCGCGACGGCTTCGTCATCGGCGAGGGAGCCGCGGTGCTCGTCCTGGAACGCGCCGGGTTCGCGGCGGCCAGGGCCGCCCGCGTCCACGCCACGCTCGCCGGAGCCGGCGTCACCTCCGACGCGCACCACATCACCGCCGCGCACCCCGACGGCCAGGTCCGCGCGATGCGCCTGGCGCTGGCCGCCGCCGGACTGTCCCCGCTCGCCGTGACGCACGTGCACGCCCACGCCACGTCCACGCCCAAGGGGGATCTGGTCGAGGCCGGGTCGATCGCCGAAGCCCTCGGCACCCACCCGGCCGTCACCGCGACCAAGTCGATGACCGGCCACCTCTTCGGCGCGGCCGGGGCGGTCGGCGCCCTCGCCGCGATCCTCGCCGTCCGCGACGGGATCATCCCGGCGACGCAGAACCTCGACTCGCTCGACCCGGAGGTGAAGCTCGACGTCGTCACGGGCCGGCCCCGGCGGGGGGCCGTGGGGGCGGCACTGACCAACTCCTTCGGTTTCGGCGGCCACAACGCCTCGCTGGTGTTCACCCCCGCCCCCTGACCGCCGGGGCGCCAGGCGCCGGTCCCGTCTCCCACGAGGACCGGACCGGCGCCTGGCGGCTCCCCCACCGGCGCGCGATGGTGGAGGCGGGGGCAGGCTGGGAGGAGGGACGGCGCGGTCATGCTGAACAGGACCCGGACCACCGCCGACGGCTGGGAGCTGTCCGAGAGCGGACCGCCCGACGCCGCACGCACCGCGTTGCTGCTCCCCGGCGCACTCGCCGGCGCCGCCTTCTACGACGACCTGGCCGCCGAGCCGGCGCTCCGCGGCCTCCACCTGGTCGCCACCACCCTGCCGGGGTATGCCGGCACACCTGCCCCCGAGGACCTGAGCATCGAGACCTGTGCCGCGCAGGCCGGGAGGCTGGCCGGCCTGGTCGCCGCCGACGTCGTGGTGGGGCACAGCGTCGGCGCCAACGTCGCCATCGAGATGGTGGCGGCCAGGGAGTTCAGCGGGCCGGTGGTACTGCTCGCGCCCTCGTTCTCCCGCCGCGACGAGTCCAGGGTGCCGCGGGCGCTCGACCGCCTCGCAAGCGTCTTCGGTCATCTTCCGTTCGCCCTGGTCCTGGCGATGGGCGGCGGCATCCTGAAGGGCGAGGTACCCGAGCACCGGCTCGCGCCGCTGACCGCCGAGATCCGCCGGAACGACCCCCGGGTCGTGCGACGGGCGCTCCGCCAGTACCTCCGTCACCTGGACGCCCACGGCTCGGTCGCACCACGGCTGTGCGATTCGGGCGTGCGGGCGTGGGTCGTCTTCGGCACCGACGACGCGGTCGGCCTCTCCGCCGGCGAGCGCCGGACGCTGGACGCCTGCCCGCGGGTCACCCACGTGTCGATCCCCGGCGCCGGCCACTTCACGCTCAACACCCACCCCGCCCGCATCGCCGGGCTGGTCCTGGAGGCACTCTCCGCCCGGGCCGCGTAGCGGCGCCGTACCGCTCGTGGGCGGGCAGCGCCGTACGGCCGGAGCTCGTCCACCCGGACGCTGCGCATTGCAGCGGCTCCCGACGACGCGACACTGGAAGGTGGGGCCGCGCCGCGCGGAGCCCACCGGGGAGGCACCGGAAGGCGGGGGATGGAACCGGAAGGGGAACAGCCATGTTCGGCAGCACCAAGGCGTTCAGCGGCTTCGCCGTCGACGACCTGCAGAAGGCCAAGCAGTTCTACGGCGAGACGCTGGGCCTGAGCGTCTCCGAGGAGTACGACACGCTGCGGCTCAAGCTGGGGAGCGGCGCCAGCGTGTTCGTCTATCCCAAGGCCGACCACGTCCCGGCGGTCTTCACCATCCTCAACTTCTCCGTCGACGACGTCGACAAGGCGGTCGACGAGCTGACCGCGCGGGGCGTGAGCATCGAACGCTTCCCCGGCTTCGAGGCGGACGAGAAGGGCGTGGTCCGGGCGGAGGAAGGCCCGGCCATCGCCTGGTTCAGGGACCCGGCGGGCAACATCCTCTCGGTGCTCCAGGAGCCGTAGCCCGCGGGAACGCAGGGCCGGGCCGGACGCCGGACGGGCCCGGGCGGGCGGGCTAGCTCCCCGACTGCCCGCCCCGGGCCCGGCCCCGGTCCTTGCCCTTGACGGCACGCAGGATGACGAACTTCGGGTCGCTCGCGACGATCTCGCAGTTGCCGAAGAGCCTGCGCAGCTTCACGTGGTAGCCGAGGTGCCGGTTGCCGATCACCCACAGCTCGCCCCCCGGGCGCAGCGCCCGGCGGGAACCGGAGAACATCCGCCAGGCCGTGGCGTCCGTGGTGGCCTGATGGGTGTGGAAGGGCGGGTTGTTGAGCACCAGGTCGACGCTGTCGGCCGGTACACCGGACAGTCCGTCACCGGCCAGGAACCGGGCCTCGGTGTCCGCCGTGGCGGGGTTGGCGCGCAGCGTCGCCTCCGCCGAGGCGAGGGCCTGGTACGACTCGTCGATGAACAGCAGCTCGGCCTCGGGGTTGGCCAGCGCCGCCGCCGTGCCGACCACGCCGTTGCCGCAGCCGAGGTCCACGATGCGCTCGGGCCCGCGGCTGCGGGGAAGGTGGCGCAGCAGGAATCGGGTGCCGATGTCGAGGCGTTCGGCGCAGAAGATGCCGGCGTGGTTGGTGACGGTCAGGCCGGCGCCGGCGCCCGCGTCGGCGGCCAGGGTGTAGCTGCGCGGCCACGGGCTGGCGGCCGGGGCGAGCTGCGGATCGGGCGTGCAGAAGATCAGCCGGGCCTTCTTCACCGCCAGTGAGGTGCGGGTGGGCCCGAGGATCCGCTCGAACAGCTTCAGCGTCGAGGTGTGGATCTCGGTGACCATGCCGGTACCGACGATCACGGTGCCCGCGTGGACGGCCGGGGCCAGCCGGTGCAGCTGGTCCTCCAGGAGCGCGAGGCTCTTGGGCACCCGGACCAGCAGGACGTCGATCCGCTCCGGCACGGTGTCCCTGGTCGACAGCAGCCGGACGGCTCCCGGGGCCACGCCGCCGCGCTCCAGGTTCGCCCTGGTCGCCTGCTGCCCGAGGAAGGAGTCGCTGACCTGGACGGGGCGGTGCTCGGCGATCGAGGTGACCAGCGCACCCCAGCGGTCGCCGACCACGACCACGGTGCCGGACAGCTCGGTGGGCGCTGCGCCGTCGATGCCCTTCAGGTGCCGCAGCAGGTACTCGTCGGCGGCGTCCCAGGCGCGGAGGCTGTCGCGGGGGTCCTCGGGGAAGCGGGTGAGGTCGAAGTCGCCCCAGGGCGTCGTCAGGCAGTTCATCGTGCCCTCAGGCTAGCCGAGTCGGCGCACCTCCCCGTACGAGCCGGCTCGCCCGGCTCGTACAGGGGGACCGGGTGCGTCCGTCCGCCCGCCCGTCACCTCGCGCCGGGGAGCCGGGCGGCGCCGGGGAGAGTCAGGCCAGCAGCCGTGCCTTGGCCTGCTCGAACTCCTCCTGGCTGAGGTCGCCACTGCGTTTGAGCTCGGCGAGCTTGGCGAGCTGGTCCGCCTGGCTGCCGCCGGCCGCTCCCTCGGACGTGGCGGCGGCCTGGCGCACGTACTCCTGGAACGCCGCCTCGCGGTTGCGGGCGTCCTGGAGATCGCGTTCGCCCATCTTGCCGCCGCGGGCGACCAGGTACACGAGGACTCCGAGGAACGGCAGGATGATCACGAAGATCAGCCAGCCGGCCTTGCCCCAGCCGCCCAGGTCGTGGCTGCGGAAGATGTCCACCACGATCCGGAACAGCAGGAACAGCCACATGATCCACAGGAAGAACCACATCATGGTCCAGAACAGGTTCAACAGCGGGTAGTCGTCCATGCCCGTCTCACTCCCGATCGCCGGGCCCGGGGGCCCGGCCGTTCGCACCGGTGTGCTCTCAGTCCGGATCTCACAGATAGCACCCCGGTGGAGGTACGGCATCCGGACCGCGGCCGGACGGGTGCCCGGGGCAGACGGGAGGCAGGCGCGGGCCGGGCGCCGGTCAGGACTGCCCGGCGCCCAGCAGGACCTTGTCGAGGAAGGCGTGCAGGTTCGTCAGGACACGGGCGATCTGCTCGTCCTGGGTGAGCGACTCGTCGGGCCGGCTGACCAGCGCGGACTTCTTGAGGCCGCGCAGGTAGAGGGAGCAGGCCAGGTCGGCGCACATGTAGGTGCCCACCGTGTTGCCCTGCCGGCCGGCCTCACCGGCCCGGCGGGCGGTGAGCAGGGAGACCCCGGAACCGGCATGGGTGCTGATGCAGAAGGAGCAGACGTTGCTCTTGGTGAGGCTCTTGCGGATGTTGGGCACCCGCAGGGTGACACCGACGAGCCCGCCCTCCCGCTCGGCCACCAGGTAGCTGCGGTCGGGCGCACCCTGGTCCCGCCAGCCGAGGAAGTCCAGGTCGGCCCAGGGCAGCTCGGCGAGGCCGCGGGGGAGGTTGAGTCTGCGGGCCTCGCCCTTGGAGCAGTTGACGAAGGAGTTGCGGATGTCGTTCTCGCCGAGCGGGTTCATGATTCTGGAAGCTAGCACCGGCCCGGCCGGGGCGTCGCGCCATTTATGCCTCCCACCTGGGCGGCAGTGCCTCAGGGGTCGACTACGGGCCCGGCTCCCGAGGCGGAGGGTCGGCAGGCCGGTCGGTCAGCTCTTGAACGCGACGCCCGCGTACGCCGACACGTCCTGCCAGCCCTCGGGCAGCTCGTCCTTGTCGGCACGCCACAGCGGGAGCTGCACCAGCCCGGGCTCGACCAGCGTGAAGTCACCGAAGAAGGCCTCGACGTCCGCCCGGGGGCGCAGCACCAGGGGCGCACTGGCCCGGGTGTAGACCTTGGTGCCCGCGGCGGCCACGTCCTCCGGGATGAAGTCCGGGCTGCCGTGCGAGAGGATCAGCGCGCTGCCCGGCGCGAGCGCGTCCCGCAGCGTCCGGACGATCTCGGCGGCGTCCTCCTCGTCCCGGATGAAGTGCAGCACCGCGACCAGCATCAGGGCGACCGGCTCGTCCAGGTCGATGGCCTGCTTGACACCGGGGGCGGAGAGGATCGCCTCCGGGTCACGGAGGTCGGCCTCCAGGACGCTGGTGTGGCCGGCCGGGTGACGGGCCAGCAGGGCGCGGGCGTGCGTGGCCACGATCGGGTCGTTGTCCACGTACACCACCTTGGCGTCCGGGGTGACGTGCTGCGCGACCTCGCTGGTGGAGCCGACCGCCGGGATGCCGGTGCCGATGTCGATGAACTGGCGGATGCCCGCGGAGGCCGCGAAGGCCACCGCCCGGCCGAGGAAGGCACGGTTGGTGCGGGCCAGCAGCGGAAGCGCCGGGTACGCGGCGATGGCGGCCTGGGCGGCCTCGCGGTCGGCCTCGAAGTTGTCCTTGCCGCCGAGGTAGTAGTCGTACATCCGGGCGGGGTGCGGGATCTCGGTGTGCAGTTCGGTCGGGGGCTGCCACTCCTCGGCCCGGGCCCACTGCCAGCGGCCCTCGCCGGCCGCGCCGCCCTCGCCCGCCGACCCGCCCTGTATCGCGTCCTCGCGCATCCGCCCGCCCCCACTGGTCCGACGCCGTCTCCGGTTTGACGCCGCGTCCGGTGCGACGCTGGGTCTGATCCGACGCTGTGTCCGGCGATCGTACCGAAGATCGCCCCGTAGACACACCGGCCTCGGCGCATCCCTCGGATCACGGGGGCATACCCGCCTCTCTATGCTGGCTCGCGATGACTGCCGACCGACGCACCCTGCTGCGCTCCACAGCCAAGCTGGCCGCCATGTCCGCCGTCGGCGCCCTGGCCGCCGCCTGCGGCGACACCCCCGCCCACCGCTCCGGACCGAGCGAACTCGCCGTCCGGCCCGGGACGGTCGAGGTCCAGCCGACCGATCCAGGGCCGGTGGACCCGCCGATCCCCGGGCCGGGGCCCACCACCGCGGCCGCCACCCCGGCGCCGAGCCCGAGCCCCACCGTGACGGCCTCCGGCACCGCGTCCGCCCAGCCGACGCCGCCCACGCCGCCCACGCTGACGCCGCTCGCCGCCGGTACGCCCTTCGAGGTGGTGAACGGGCCGCGCGACCGCAGGCTGGTCGCCCTCACCTTCCACGGCGCGGGCGACCCCGCGATGGCCACCAGGCTGCTGGAGGTCGCCGAGCAGCGCGGCGCCCGGCTCACCGTGATGGCGATCGGCAGCTGGCTCGACCAGCAGCCGCAGATGGCCCGGCGCATCCTGGACGGCGGCCACGAGCTCGGCAACCACACCCAGAACCACCAGGACATCGGTGCGATGAGCCCCGCGCAGGCGCGCGAGGAGATCGCCCGGTGCGCGCAGCGGCTCCAGCAGCTGACCGGCTCGATCGGGCGCTGGTTCCGGCCGTCCGCGGCCCAGTACGCCACGCCGATGGTGCGCGAGCAGGCCAAGGCGGTCGGCTACGAGCACGTGCTCTCGTTCGACGTCGACCCGCGCGACTACAACGACCCGAGCGCCGACACCCTTCAGCGCCGGGTGCTGAGCGGGGTCAGGGGCGGCTCGGTGGTCGCCCTGCACATGGGTCACCAGTGCACGATCGACGCGCTGCCCGCCATCCTGGACGGTCTGGCCAAGTCCGGGCTGAGCGCGGTGACCGCGAGCCAGCTCTGCGCCTAGCCCCCGGCCGCACCGGCCCGCGGCTCGGCACCGCGCGAGGCGCCCGCAGGCCAGGCCCGCGCGGGGCTCAGGCCAGCGGGTCGTCCGGGCCGTACGGGCGCAGCCGCAGCGTCCGGGCGTCCGTCGCGCGGATCTCCTCGGCCCGGGCGACCAGCTTCTCCAGGTTGTCCCGGTCGACGTGGATGAAGCGGCCGTGCAGCGCGTCGAAGCGGCCACGGGCGGCGTCCACCATGACGGCGACCACGTAGGGGATGCTGCCCCAGGTCTTCATGTCCTTGAACATCGGCATTCCCGCCGTCATGTCGGTGGCGACGGCGCCCGGGCTGATGTCGAGCACCACCACACCGTGGGCGGCCAGCGAGTCGGCCATGTTGTCGGAGAGCTGGAGCAGCGCGCCCTTGGAGGTCGCGTACGCGGTGTAGTCGCCGTCGGGGCGCAGCGCGAAGCCCGAGTTGAGGTTGAGCACCCGGCCGCGGCCGCGTTCGACCATGTCCGGCAGTACGCAGCGCATGGTGTTGAACGGACCGCGCAGGTTGGTCTCGACGACCTGCCACCAGTTGCCCGGCTCCGTCTCCCAGAACGGCACCTCGGCCCGGTCGATCTGCCCGGCGTTGTTGACCAGCAGGTCGATCGGCCCCAGGTCCCGCTTGATGGTCCTGACGCAGTCGTGCACCGCGCCGAAGCGGGTCACGTCCACCGTCAGCGCGATGCCGCGGGAGCCGTGCCGCGCGCACTCCTTGAGGGTGTCGATCAGCGTCTCGTGGGTGCGGCCGAGCAGGCAGACGGACATGCCCTCGGCGGCGAGGCCGATGGCGATCTCCCGCCCGATGCCCCGGCCCGCGCCGGTGACCATCGCGACCTGTCCCGCCAGCGATCCCGTCGGCATGTCCGCTCCCTCCGCACCACCCCCGTGGCCCCCGGTCCCCCGCATTGTGTCGGCGCCGGCCGGCCACCGCCCCGGGCCACACGCACACACCCGATCCGGCTCATCCGATCGGAGCAGCGCAGGTCCAGGTGGCCCACCCGGCCGTACGGAGTAGTACCGTCGTCGGGGCGGCGCACCGGAACACCAGACCCGGCGCGCGGCCCGCTGAACAGCAGCATGCTGGGAACACCTGTCGCTGGGCACCCCCAGCACCACCGAAGGGCACCTGAGTGAGTGACATCGCGCGCGTCGGAGTGATCGGCTGCGGCCTGATGGGGTCGGGCATCGCGGAGGTCTTCGCCCGCGCCGGGCTGGACGTCCTGGTCTCGGAGGCCTCCGGCGAGGCTCTGGAGTTCGGCCGCAGCAGGCTGACCAACTCCCTGGAGACCGCCGTCAAGCGCGGCAAGCTGAGCGAGGAGCAGCGCGACGAGGCGCTCTCGCGGCTGACGTTCACCACCGACCTGTCCGACTTCGCCGACCGCGACCTGGTGGTCGAGGCGGTCGCCGAGCGCGAGGACATCAAGGTCCAGATCTTCCAGACGCTCGACAAGGTGATCGAGCGCCGGGACGCGATCCTCGCGTCCAACACCTCCTCGATCCCGATCGTGAAGCTCGCCGCCGCCACCACGCGCGCGGAGCAGGTCATCGGCCTGCACTTCTTCAACCCGGCGCCGGTGCAGAAGCTGGTCGAGGTGATCCCGACGCTGACCACCTCAGCCGAGACCACCGAGCGGGTCGAGACCTTCGCCACCCAGGTGCTCGGCAAGGAGCCGATCCGGGCCCGCGACCGGGCCGGCTTCGTGGTGAACGCGCTGCTGGTGCCGTACCTGCTGTCGGCGGTGCGGATGTTCGAGTCGGGTGTGGCGACCGCCGCCGACATCGACAAGGGCATGGAGGCCGGCTGCGCCCACCCGATGGGCCCGCTGCGCCTGTGCGACCTGATCGGCCTGGACACCATCGTCTCGATCGCCGAGTCGATGTACGACGAGTACAAGGAGCCGCTCTACGCCGCTCCCCCGCTGCTGTCCCGCATGGTCGACGCCGGCCTTCTCGGCCGCAAGTCCGGCCGTGGCTTCTACGACTACAGCACGGGCGCCTGACCTGGGCTTTCTCTTGCCTCGCCCGACCGACGCAGGGAGAGCAGAGCGGCCCGACCAGACCGCAATGGTCTAGTCCGGGCCGCTCCGTGTCAGGCATGCCGCGATCGTATGGGCGGCCACCGATAACGCGCCGGTGCCTATGTAGGCTCGCTGCGTGATCCGATCCGTGGTGTTCGACATCGGCGAGACCCTGACCAGCGACACCCGCTACTGGGCGGACTGGGCCCGGTGGCTCGCCATCCCCACCCACACGATGTCCGCACTGGTCGGCGCTGTCGTCGCACAGGGCCGGGACAATGCGGACGCCATCCGCCTGATCAAGCCGGGCTGCGACGTTGCCGCAGAGTGGCACGCTCGCCGGACCGCTGGACAGGACGAGTACCTGGACGAAACCGACCTGTACCCGGACGTGCGGCCCGCACTTCAGCGGCTGCGGGACGCTGGCCTGTGGGTGGGCGTTGCCGGCAACCAGAACCACCGCGTCGGCGATCTCCTTCGGGGAATGAAGCTCCCGGCCGACGCCATCGGAACGTCCTCCGAGTGGGGCCTGGCCAAACCGGACCGGCGGTTCTTCGACCGGGTCGCAGAGTGGGCGCCCGGCGAGCGGCACGAGATCGTATACGTCGGCGACCATCCGGCGAACGACATCACGCCTGGCCGGGCAGCCGGCCTGCGGACCGCACACCTGCGGCGCGGCCCCCTCGGCCATCTCTGGGCAGACAGCCCGGCCGTGGCCGCAGCCGACTGGCGAGCCATATCCCTGCATGACCTCGCTGACCAGCTGACCAGTAGGCCAGGCGGGGCGGTTCCAGCCCCCAGCATGTGACAACCCGGGTACCGTTCGGAGTGGATGCACGGAACGGAGCCCGGTATGCCCGGAACCACTGCCGTCGACCTCGGGAAGCGCATTGCTGCTGCGCATGGTGCGCGGAAACTGACGCAGCAGAACCTCGCCGATCTCTCGGCAACGTCCCTGAGCATGATCCGCAAGATGGAGCAGGGCCGCCGCACGCCGAGTGACGACGTTCTCCAGGCCGTCGCGGATGCCCTGGTAGTCACACCTGAGCACCTGCTCGACGGCCCGGGCCACAGCGAATGCCGAGTGCACCTCGCGATCCCGGCGATCCAGCAGGCAATTGCCGAGTACGACCTGCCAGAGGACGGGCCTGTACGGCCACTCAACGAGCTCACCGCACTCGTCAAACTCGGGGTCGAGCAGCGTATGAACGCGCAGTACGCCACTCTCGCCGCCGCCCTGCCGCCGCTTCTTGCTGAGCTTGCCCGGGCGGTCGACCAGTGCCGGGGCGCGGATCGGCAATGCTCCGCTGGCCTCCTGACGGCGGTATACCGGTCCGCAGACGCGGTGGCATACAAGCACGGGTACGGCGACCTGTCCGGCCGGTTGATCGAGCTGATGCGCTGGGCGGCAGGTATCGCCGAGGACCCCGCCCTCGATGCGGCCGCAGCCTACGTGCGGACGGAGGTCTTTCTCCTCAGCGGATCCCTGTCGACAGGCCTGCGCGCGCTCCAGCAGGCCATCGACGCCGCACCTCCGCACAGCAGCGCGCAGATGCGCGCTGCTATTGGGTCGCTGCACATGCGGGCGGCTGTCGTTGCGGGCCGGATGCGTGACGCTGGGGCCGCGCGAGACCACCTCGCATCGGCGGCCGGCCTGATCTCCGGTATGCGGGAGGCCACGTATGCGGGTACTGCGGTGGGGCCAGACTCTTTGCAGATCCACACCTTGGCAGTGGCCGTCGAGCTGAACGAGGAACGCGACCTGCGCGAGACGGTTGCCAGCGCCATGCGGTGGGCCCCGCCGTGCGAGCTGCCAGCCGAGCGCCGCTCCCACTACTACATCGACCTCGGCCGCGCGCAGATGCGACTGGGACGGCCTCTGCATGCCCGGGAATCCCTGGAGGTGGCGCGCACCATCGCGCCCCAGCACGTACGTGAGCACGGTCAGGTGCGCGCTGAACTCGCGACGATGGTTCGCCTCAGCCGCGGCCGAGACGAGCGGCTGCTCACGTTCGCCAGGTGGGCGAAGGCCGTCTGAGATGGGTGACACACGTTGTGTCACCCGGGGCCATTTCGGCGGGGAACCATAGAGATGTGACAGCAGAGCAGGTACCAACCCGGGCCGACCTGGCGTTCAGCAAGGTCGTCAGTCCCATACGTCTTCACGGGCAGGCGTGTATCGAGTGCGGTTCGACAGCGCCGCCGCTAGTGCCCGCTGGCCACGCCTACACCCCGACCTCCGGCGGAAATCAGCTCGGCTGGGCCGTCGTCGCCTGCCCGGGGCACGCGCCAGCGGTGGCCGAGTGACGACGGCCGAGCGGATCGCGACCGACAGGTTCGTCATCGAGTTCGACTGCCGGAGGGATGGCCAGTTCATCACGGCGGAGTGCCAGTTCGGCGCTCATTGGGGCTGTCCAGGTGGCATCCGCGACGAGGCGCAGGCCCGGGTGCTCGTGTGTCGGTGCCCGCAGGTGGGCTGCTCGTGCAACCGCCACGGGCGCCGGGCTCCGCCGGCGAACGGCGAAGTTGAAGCTTCCGCCGCCGTGTGAGTTCTGAGACCAAAGGGAGAACGTTGAACACCACCACCATCAAGGACCCCCGGGGCCTCGTCCCGCCCGACGTGTTCGCGGCCGTCGTCGCAACGATGAAGGACAACAACCTCGGCATTAAGGACCAGCTCGCCGAACGCATCGTCGCTGAGGCGCTCAAGTTCGTCGCGGCGTGCGGCCAGTTCCGCGACCGCCGAATGGCACCGTCGCGCGTTGTAGACGAGGGCTGGCACGCCCTGATCCTCCACACCAAGGCGTACGAGGACCTGTGCGCCAAGCTGGGCGGCCCGGTGACCACTTCCCCGAGCGGCCCGACCCCACCCGGTTCAACGGCGTCATCATCCAGCGCACCACCGACCTGATGGCTCAGGCTGGATACTCCGCGGACCTGTTCCTGTGGGGGAACCCGGCAACGGGTGAGATCAACGGCGCGGCGAACTGCCAGCACTCGCCGCCCGACTGCCAGGTGTCGTGTATGAACAAGCCCGGCGCAACTACAGCCGCTGCCATACTCGGCGCATGACAGAGACCAACGCCGCATTCCAGGCCCACAAATGGCTGGAGAACCACGCCGTCGCGATGCGTGCCGTCGAGCTCGGGGAGATCGCCCGAGGCGACCTCGTCCCGGTGCGGGTACCAGTGACGATCACTGAAGCGGGCGCCAACGGCGTGCGCAAGGCGGGTGTCGTCCCCACGACGTTCTACCGGCTGCCAGACGGCTGGTCGGCAAAGCCTCGCTGAGACCGACGCCCCTGGAGCGCCAGGGCTCGGGGGTCTTCTCGCTATCGGCCAACCGCTGCGTCCGGTACAGCCGTCCGGCGGAGTGCTCTCCGTGCGGGTTATCGCGTCTCACGGCCGGGACGCGCGGTGAGGATCCACGGCGAAGGGGCCGGAAACGGTGACGGGGCCCGGGAGCGGTATCCAGCTACCCGGGCCCCTGAGGTGCCACCCAATTGCTTGCGCCGGCACGTTTAAGAGTGCGGGTCATTCTCACAGCATCGTGCTTTGCCATTGAAGCTACCGCGCCATGGAGAGGCGCAGACGGGAGTCGAACCCGTATCCGACGCTTGCTGCCCGTACTCGGTCGATCCGGCGCTCGGCGGCGAATGCTGAGACTAGAGCGAGAGTCTGAGTTTCACAGGGGTGCCTCTGCCGTACTTGGGCTACCCCGGCACGCGGTGCCGGGGGGAGGAGTCGAACCTCCACCGTGCTCCCTGATGTCAGCTTCAACTTCAGTGTCAGCTTGCGCTCTTCGCGCCACCCCCGCTCTCATACGGGGGCGATCATGGGGCTACCCGAACAGGTAGCCGAACACCGCGTCCCCGACCTTGCGGTCGGCGACCTCGGCACTGTTGGCCTCCTCGCGGGCGAACTGGACGGCCTGCTGGAGCTTCTCGACCCGCTCCAGCAGTTCGTTCACCCGGCGGGCCGGGAGGGCGCCGGAGAACTTGACGGTGTTCCAGTACCCGACAGCGATGTCTTCGTAATACACCTCGACCTGCGCCGGGTGCTTCTCCGTGGCCTCGGCCTTGACGTGGTTGCGCGGGACCTTCTTGGTGCGGATGGTGCGCACCGTCTCAGTCTTCCAGGAGTCCGTGGAGGCGTCGTGGTTCCACGACTCGGCAGCGTCCAGGACGGGGAGCTTGCGCACGAAGGTCCGTAGGTCGGTCAGCTGCTTCTCCAGGAAGAGCAGGTAGGTGACCGGGGCGTCGGCGACGAGCGTCCGCCCGTCGAGTACCACGTCCGCGCGGGCGGTGGTGTTCGCCCAGTCCTTGGTCGCGGTGACGTCGAAGAGGCGGGTGAGGGTCGCGGCGGTGGTCCGCAGCACGTCCTCGGCCTTCACCTGGACGCGGGTGGACTCCGGCGGCAGCTGCTCGCCCTCCTCGTCCTTGGGCTGGTACATCCGGGACAGCCCGGCCAGCAACGCGGGCTTCTGCAGGTCCTGGTGGGACTGCGTGAGCTCCTGGAACGACTTGGACTTGACGCCCTTTTCGACGGCGATGATCTGATTCAGCTTTGCCACGTCGCGCACGCTATCAGCCGGGCAGTCGCACTGTCGTCCGGATTCCCACACACCGGTGCGGGGAGACCGGGCACGCGGCCTCCCCGCACCGGGGCCGGTCAGCTGTTGATGCTGTAACTGTCGCCGTAGACCTTCCACTTCAGCGGCGGGTTCAGGTCGAAGTTCCTGGCCTTGAGGAAGACCCGCTGCTCGGTGTCGACCCGGCTGGTGTCGGAGTGCGCCTCCTCGGTCTTCATCGCGGCCTTGCGGGCGTCGAGGAAGGCGTTGAGGTAGGTGGTCTCGTCACCGCCCTGGGCGGGGGTCCTGGCCTTCTTCATGGCCGTCTTGCGGATGCCGCCGAAGCTGACGGAGTCGCTGCCGGGGCCGTGCATCACGATCGCGTCGTAGTAGGCGAACTGGCCGAGCGCGCGCAGGCCGTCGGCCTTGGCCTGGCTGACGGCGGGGTTGAAGTAGACGCGGTCGCGCTCGTCGTTCTGGGCCTGCTGGAAGACGGTGTCCTTGGCGGCGGCGGCCCAGTCCCGCTCGAAGGCGCTGCCGAGGCCCGCGTGCGAGTCGCTGCCGTTGACCTTGCGCAGCGCGGGCAGGTACTCGGCCAGGACGTTGCCGGGCTTGAGGCTGTTGTAGTGCTCGACGAGGTCGAGCATGTCGCCGGTGCCCGAGCAGAAGCCGATGATGCCGGCGGTGTAGCCGCGCTGGTCGCCGATGTCCTCGATGTAGCCGTACTGGGCCTTCCAGTTGAGCGAGGAGTTCTCCGCGCTGGACACCAACTGCATGGCGATGTCCTTCTTGTGCGGGTCGTCGAGCCCGACGCCGGCCTTCGCGGTGACGCCCGCGGGCGCGGCCGCGTGTGCGACGCTCACGGTGGCCAGGCTCGCGGGCGCGGCGGCGAGGAGGACCGCCAGTGCGATCCGGACGGTACGGTGCCCGGAGTGCCTGGCGCGGTGCATGGAACGGTGCTTGGAGTGCATGGAACGCTCCGTCTTCGTTCGACGCCGCCGGGGGTGCGGCGTTGCGGTGGGGTGATGAGCGCGGGCATGGGGGTGCCGATGGCTCAGGTTAGGAAACTTTCCTAACCAAGTGAAGCGTCCATCTCCCGCCTACCGCAAGGGTCTTCACCGGATCTCTTGAACAAGAGCATGCCAACGCCCCTGGGGCGGCTCCCCCGGGGCGTCCCGCCGGTTCGGGCCGCGCGGCCCTCGCCCCAGCTCGGCCCGCCTCGGTCTCCTGCCACCGCGAAGGCGGGTACGGCGAAGGGCCCCGCTCCGGAGTGATCCGGAGCGGGGCCCCCTTCGGGCGCCCGTGCGTGTCGGCTCAGGCGCCGCGCAGCACCGCGCCCGTACGCGCCAGGGCCTCGGCGACCGCCGCCGCGCGCGCGGCGGAGGCCTCGTCGGCCGTCAGCGTACGGTCGGCGGCACGGAAGCGCAGGGCGTACGCCAGCGACTTCTTGCCCGCGCCGGCCTGCTCGCCGGTGAAGACGTCGAACAGCCGGATGCCCTCCAGCAGTTCGCCCGCGCCGGAGCGCAGCGCGGCCTCCACGTCGGCTGCCGGGACGCTCGCGTCGACGATCAGCGCGACGTCCTGGGTGGCCACCGGGTAGGCGGAGACGGCCGGGCCCGAGACCCGCTCGGCGCCGTCGGCGGCCAGCAGGTCGATGTCGATCTCCATCGCGCCGGTACGCTCCGGCAGACCGAGCGACTTGATCACCCGCGGGTGCAGCTCACCCGCGTGACCGACCACCCGGTCGGTGCCGGCGACGACCAGCTCGGCGCAGCGACCGGGGTGCCACGGGGCGACCTGCCCCTGGCGGACGGTCAGCTCCACGCCCGCGGCACGGGCCACCGTACGGGCCGCCTCCACGGCGTCCGCCCAACACGCCTGCGCGCCCTTGCCCCACCAGCCGGACGGCAGCCGCTCGCCCGCCAGCGCGACGGCGACCCGGCGCGGCTGGTGCGGCAGGGCGGCGTCCAGCGCGGCGAGCTCGGCGTCGCTCGGGCGGCGGTCGACGGCCGGGCGCGGCGCGACGGAGAGCTCGTCCTTGGGCAGGAAGACCGTGCCGGTCTCGAAGATCGCCAGGTCGGTGTTGCCCCGGCCGACGTTGCGGCGCAGCGCGCCGAGCAGGCCCGGCAGCAGCGTGGTGCGCAGCGCCGGCTCCTCGTCGTTGAGCGGGTTGACCAGCTTGACCGTACGGCGGCGGCGGTCCCCCGGCTCCAGGCCGAGCCCGTCGAAGGCGCTCTCGCCGACGAACGGGTAGTTGTTGACCTCCACGTAGCCGGCGGCCGCGAGCGCGACGCCGACCCGGCGGTGCATCCGCTGGGCCTCGGTCAGGCCCTTGCCCGGCGGGACGGTGGGCATCCGGGAGGGCACGTTGTCGTAGCCCTCCAGCCGGATGACCTCCTCCGCGAGGTCGTACGGGTCGGTGAGGTCGGGGCGCCAGGTCGGCGGGGTGACCTCCAGGACGTCGGCGCCCGCGACCGAGCAGCCGATCTCCTGCAGGCGCCGGGTGACGGTCTCGCGGCCGTACGCGGTGCCGGCGACGCGGTCGGGCAGGTCCGCGGCGATGGTGATGATGCGCACCGGGTGCGGGGCCGCGATGTCGGTGACCCCGGCCTCGGCGGTGCCGCCCGCGATGAGGACCAGCAGGTCCACCGCGCGCTGGGCGGCGGCGCGGGCGGCCTCCGGGTCGACGCCGCGCTCGAAGCGCTTGGCCGCCTCGGAGGGCAGCTTGTGCCGCTTGGCCGTGCGGGCGACGGAGACGGCGTCGAAGTGCGCCGCCTCGATGATCACCTCGGTGGAGCCGGTGACCTGGCCGCTCTCCGGGTCCAGGACGGCGTCCAGGATCTCGGTGGTGGCACCGCCCATGACACCGGCCAGGCCGATCGGGCCGGAGTTGTCACAGATCAGCAGGTCCTCGGCGGACAGCTTGCGCTTGACGCCGTCAAGGGTGGTGAGCAGCTCGCCCTCCTGCGCGCGGCGGACCTGGATCGGGCCGTCGAGCCGGTTCCGGTCGTAGGCGTGCAGCGGCTGGCCGACCTCGAGCATCACGTAGTTGGTGATGTCGACGGTCAGCGAGATCGGGCGGATGCCGGCCTTCTGCAGGCGGCGCTGGAGCCAGATCGGGGAGTTGGCGCCCGGGTCGATGCCGGTGACCGTGCGGGCCACGAAGCGGTCGCAGCCGGCCGGGTCGGCGACCTTGACCAGGTGACCGTAGGAGTTGGCCGGGGGTACGTCCAGCAGCGCCGGGTCGGCCAGCGGCAGCCCGTACGCGGCGGCGGCCTCGCGGGCCACACCGCGCATGGACAGGCAGTAGCCGCGGTCCGGGGTGACGGCGATGTCCAGCACCTCGTCGACGAGCTCCAGCAGCTCGATCGCGTCGGCGCCGGGCTCGTACTCCGGCGGCAGCACGATGATGCCGTTGTGGTCGTCGCCCATGCCCAGCTCGCGGGCGGAGCAGATCATGCCGGCCGAGGTGTGGCCGTAGGTCTGCCGCTCGGCGATCGGGAACGGGCCGGGCAGCACGGCGCCCGGGAGGACCACGACCACCTTGTCGCCGACGGCGAAGTTGGTCGCGCCGCAGACGATCTCCTGCGGGGCGCCGGTGCCGTTGGCGTCGCCGACGTTGACGAAGCAGTGCCGGATCGGCTTCTTGAAACCGGTCAGCTCCTCGATGGACAGCACCTGGCCGACCACCAGCGGGCCCTTGAGGTCGGCGTTCAGCTGCTCGACGGTCTCGACCTCGAGGCCGGCGCGGACCAGCCGGGCCGCCACGTCGCGGCCGGTCTCGCCGGCCGGCAGGTCGACGTACTCGCGCAGCCAGGAAAGCGGGACGCGCATCAGATCTCCATCCCGAACGGGAGGGTGAAACGGACGTCACCCTCGACCATGTCGCGCATGTCGGCGACGTTGTGGCGGTTCATCAGGATTCGCTCCAGGCCCAGGCCGAAGGCGAATCCGCTGTAGCGGCTCGGGTCCACGCCGGCGGCGACCAGCACGCGCGGGTTGACCACACCGCAGCCGCCGAGCTCGATCCAGCCCTCGGAGGAGCAGGTGCGGCAGGGGCGGTCGGGGTTTCCGATGCTCTCGCCGCGGCAGACGAAGCACTGCAGGTCGATCTCGGCGCTGGGCTCGGTGAACGGGAAGTACGAGGGCCGCCAGCGCAGCTCCAGGCCGTCCCCGATGAGCTTGCTGACCAGCAGCTCGATGGTGCCCTTGAGGTCGGCGAAGGTGATGCCCTCGTCGACCGCGAGGCCCTCCAGCTGACGGAAGACCGGGGTGTGGGTGGCGTCCAGCTCGTCCGTCCGGTAGACCCGGCCGGGACAGATCACGTACACCGGGGGCTCGCGGTCGAGCATGCTGCGGATCTGGACCGGCGAGGTCTGGGTGCGCAGCACCACGCCGCTGTCCGGGCTGCCGTCGGGAGCGGCGACGAAGAAGGTGTCCTGCATCGAGCGGGCCGGGTGGTCCGGGCCCAGGTTGAGGGCGTCGAAGTTCAGCCACTCGGCCTCGACCTCGGGGCCCTCGGCGACCTCGTAGCCCATGGCCACGAAGGTGTCCTCGATGCGCTCGGCGAGGGTGGTCAGCGGGTGGCGGGCGCCGCGCGGGGCGCGGTCGTACGGCAGCGTGATGTCCACCGCCTCCTCGACCAGGACGCGCGCGTCGCGCTCGGCCTCCAGCTCGACCTGGCGCGCGGCGAGCGCCTTGTTGACGGCGCCGCGGGCCTGGCCGATCAGCTTGCCCGCCGCGGCCTTGGCGTGCGGGGGCAGGGCGCCGATCTCGCGGTTGGCGAGGGAGAGCGCGGAGCGGTCACCGGTGTGGGCGACCTTGGCCTGCTTCAGCTCGTCGAGGGTGCCGGCGGCGGCGAAGGCCGCGACGGCCTCGTCCCGGGCGCGCTCGACCTCTTCGGGCTTGAGTGCCTCGACCTCTACCGGGTCGTACGACTTATTGGGTGCCGACATCTCTATCTTTCCCGTGCTCCTGCTCGTCCGTGCTCAGGTATGGGGCTGGCTCGCTCCCCCTGCCCGCCGTCGGGCTGGGGGCACCTCCCGGCCGCCAGGCTGGGGGCGAGGGGCCGGCGCGTTACGCCCGGCGTGGCCGGGGCACGGTCAGCCGATCTCCGTCCGGGAGGAAGGGTGTCCGCGGCTCAGCCGCACAGGGCGTCCCACAACGCCAAAGGTCGAGTGTAGTCGCCTGTACTTCCAGGCTCGCTCGCCCGCCGGGGCGGCCTGCGACTCACAGCATGAAGTCGGGCACCGCGGCGGGCAGGATGAATCGGAAGCGGGCGCCGCCGCCGGGCGCGCGGTCGACCCGGATGGTGCCGCCGTGGGCCTCGACGATGCCCTTGACGATGTAGAGGCCCAGGCCCGTGCCGCCGCGCTTGGAGCCGCGCCAGAAGCGGGTGAAGACGCGCGGCATCGACTCCTCGGGAATGCCACTGCCCTCGTCGCTCACGGTGACCGCTGTTCCTTCCAGGACTCGGGGCGGGGTGCCGGGGCGCTCCCAGACGGGGGCCTCGATGACCTCCTTGGCGGGTGCCACCTCGATCGTGACAGTTCCCTCCCCGTGCCGCACCGCATTTTCCAGCAGGTTGGCCAGCACCTGGTCGATCTTGTCGGGGTCGGCCCAGAGCTGGGTGAGCGGCTGGGTGATCCGGATGTCGAAGCGGTTCTCGGGGATACCGGCGGCGACCTTGCCGTCCACGTGCCGGCGTACGGCCGCCGCGAGGTCGACCACCTGCTTGCGCAGCTCCAGCCGGCCCGCGTCGATCCGGGAGATGTCCAGCAGTTCGGCGATCAGCCGGGTGACGCGGTCGGCGTCGGCGTCGACGGTCTCCAGCATCAGCCGCTTCTGGCCGTCGGTGAACCGCTCCCACTTGGCCAGCAGCGTGGCGGTGAAGCCCTTGACGCTGGTGAGCGGGGAGCGCAACTCGTGCGCGACGGTGGCGATCAGCTCGGCGTGGCTGCGTTCGGTGCGGCGTCGGGCCTCGGTGCCGCGCAGGGCGACCACAACCCGCGCCGGGGGCTGCTGCGGGTTCTCACGGACGTACCGGGCGGAGACCAGCACCTCGCGCCCGCCCGGCAGCAGCAGGTTGCGTTCGGGCTGGCCGGTGCGGATGGCCGGGCCGCCGTACGGGTCGGTCAGCTGCCACCAGCGCCGGCCGTCCAGGTCCTCCAGCGGGAGGGCGTCCTCCAGCGGGCTGCCGAGGGCGGCGGCGGGGCGGATGCCGGTGAGCCGGCCCGCGGCGCGGTTGAAGCACACCACCCGGCCCCGGGCGTCCGCGATCACCAGGCCGTCCGGCAGCTCTTCCGGGTCCAGCTCTACCCCGATGCCGGCCATGGGCGTCCTCCCCGATTACCCACCGTGTACTTCCCCCCACCGAGGCTGACCCTAGCGTCCCTACCCCCGTGCGCGACACCCTTCCGGCGAGCGCTGGGCCCGCGCGGAGGCGTAGAGGCAGACGGCGGCGGCCGTCGCGAGGTTGAGGCTCTCGGCGTGCCCGTGGATGGGTACGCGCACCACCTCGTCCGCGAGTGCGCGGGTCTCCTCCGGCAGACCCCAGGCCTCGTTCCCGAAGACCCATGCGCCGGGAGCGCCGAGGGTGCCCTCGTCCAGCTCCTGGTCGAGGTCCCGCTCCCCCGCCCCGTCGGCGGCCAGCACCCGTACGCCGGCCTCGCGCAGCCGGGCGACGGCCTCCTCGACCGGGACGCCGACGGCGACCGGGAGGTGGAACAGACTGCCGACCGAGGCCCGGACGGCCTTGGGGTTGTAGAGGTCCACCGAGGCGTCGGTGAGCACCACGGCGTCCGCGCCGGCGGCGTCGGCGGTCCGCAGGACGGTGCCGGCGTTGCCGGGGTCGCGCACGTGCGCGAGCACGGCGACCAGCCGGGGGCGGGCCTTGAGCACCTCCTCGAACGGCGTGTCGATGAACCGGCAGAGCGCGACGATCCCCTGCGGGGTGACGGTGTCGCAGATCTCGGCGATCACCTCGTCGGTGGCGGTGAGCACCGGCAGCGACTCGGCCCGCGCGGCGGCGACGATCTCGGCGTGCCGCTCGGCGGCGTCCTGGGTGAGGTAGATCTCGACCACGGCGTGCTCGGAGGACCCCGGCAGCTGCCCGAACGCGATCGCCTCGCGAACGGCCTGCGGGCCCTCGGCGAGGAACCGGCGCTCCTTGCTGCGCTGGTTCCGCTTGGCGAGCCGGCGGGCGGCGACCACGCGCGGCGAGCGCAGGGAGGTCAGCAGGGGGGTGTCGGTGCTCTGCATGTTCTCGTCTCTGGGGCGGAGGGTGCCGTGGAAGCAGTCAGACCCGCAGGCAAGCCTGCGGGTCTGACAACTCAGCTGCGGTGCCGGGGCACCTGATCCGGGAGGATCAGGCGGCGTCGGCGGCGGCCTTGGGGGCGTTGACGTCAGTCGGCAGAGCCTTCTGAGCCACCTCGACGAGCGAGGCGAAGGTGCCCGGGTCGTTCACGGCGAGGTCGGCCAGCATCTTGCGGTCGATCTCGACGTTGGCAGCCTTCAGACCCTGCACGAAGCGGTTGTAGGTGATGCCGTTGGCACGGGCCGCAGCGTTGATGCGCTGGATCCAGAGCTGACGGAAGTCGCCCTTGCGCTTCTTGCGGTCGTTGTAGTTGTAAACGAGCGAGTGGGTGACCTGCTCCTTGGCCTTGCGGTACAGGCGCGACCGCTGGCCGCGGTAACCGCTGGCCCGCTCGAGGATGACCCGGCGCTTCTTGTGGGCGTTTACTGCCCGCTTGACGCGTGCCACTTCATTACTCCTTGGGTTGGACCACGGACTACTTCACGTGGTCCGTCATTCGAATGGGTCGGGAAGGATCAGCTGGTCCCACGGCTTGCGCCGAGGGAGGGCGATCACTTACCGAGGAGCTTCTTGATCTTCTTGGCGTCGGCCGGGGCGACCTCGACCGTACCGGCCAGCTTGCGGGTCAGCGTCGACGGCTTGTGCTCAAGCAGGTGGCGACGGCCGGCACGCTCGCGCAGCACCTTCCCGGAGCCGCTGATCTTGAAGCGCTTGCTGGCGCCGCTGTGCGTCTTTTGCTTCGGCATGTCGCCGTCTCTCCTCATCGGTCCGTCCCCGCCCGCGCGCCATTGCCGCGCGGGACGGGACTGGATTGAACTGGTGGCCGGGGCGGCTGCCCCGGCACCTTGGTGGCCGGTTCCCTCAAACTGCCAGGAGCCCTGGGGGCTCAGGCGTCCTGAGCAACCTCGGCCGGCTGCTCGACCTCGGCGTCGGCCTCGTCACCCTCGTCCGCGGCGTCGGCCTCGTCGGCCTCCGCCTCGGCGGCGGCGTTCTCGGCCTCGAGCGCCGCGTCGTCGGCCGCGGTGTCGTCGGAGCCGGTGTTCCGGCCCTGACGCTCAGCCTTGCGGGCGTCCGCGATCGCACGGGCCTCGGCCATGGCCTCGGTCTTCTTCTTGTGCGGGCCAAGAACCATGATCATGTTACGGCCGTCCTGCTTGGCCGAGGACTCCACGAAGCCCAGGTCCTGGACGTCGTTCGCCAGCCGCTGCAGCAGTCGGAAGCCCAGCTCGGGCCGGGACTGCTCACGACCGCGGAACATGATCGTGATCTTGACCTTGTCGCCCTGCTTGAGGAACCGGACGACGTGACCCTTCTTGGTGTCATAGTCGTGCGGGTCGATCTTCGGCCGGAGCTTCATCTCCTTGATGACCGTGTGCGCCTGGTTCTTGCGCGCCTCACGGGCCTTCATGGCCGACTCGTACTTGAACTTGCCGTAGTCCATGAGCTTGCACACCGGCGGCCGGGCGGTCGCCGCGACCTCAACCAGGTCGAGGTCGTACTCCTGCGCGAGCTCCAGCGCCTTGGCAAGCGGCACAATGCCTACCTGCTCGCCGCTGGGACCGACGAGTCGCACCTCGGGGACGCGAATCCGGTCGTTGATGCGGGGCTCGGTGCTGATGGGGCCTCCTCGGTTGCACCTTCTGCGATGCGGCCGTCGGACGGCGGTCGCACGTAGTGGACTCGACCACTGGGCGGGGCTTCATTCGTGCTGCGCTGCCTACTCGCTGGTTGGCTGCATGCACCGCGACACGAAAAAAGCCCCGCTCGGTACACAAGCGGGGCTCCACACGACCGGGGGCGGCGCCCTGGTGAGGAGCGCTGCTGGCGACTACCGGACCTTGCGGCCGGTGTCGCGGACCGGGACCCGTCGACCGTTAGGCCGATCAGGTGGGAGACTTTCGCGGTTGCCCTCTCGGGCCTCCTGAGTGGAGCCTCCACTTGCTGGCCGGGATCCCCTGGGGGTTCCTGGCCGGTCAGTCTCGAAGCATACAGCGTTTGTCCCCCCGGCGGTATTCCGCCCCCGGCGACCTCGCGCCCCGCGGCTCGCACCCGCCCCCTTGTACGCTCCCTGGTGTACGTACACCGGCACGACGGAGTGAGTCCCCCTTGAGCAGCGAGCCCACCGAGAACACCGCCTCCGGCGACGAGGCGATCGGTTTCGACGACCTCACCCGCGACATCGCCGAGGTCCCGGCCGTCGAGGTGATCACCACCGTCGCCGTGCACCTGATGAGCGCCGCCGCCGTGAAGTGCGGTCTCGCCGAGGGCGGCGCGGCCGACAAGGACCTCGACGAGGCCCGCAAGCTGATCACCGCGCTGGCCGGCCTGGTGACCGCGGGCGCCCCCGAGATCAGCAACTTCCACGCGGCGCCGCTGCGGGACGGCCTCAAGTCGCTCCAGCTGGCCTTCCGCGAGGCCTCCACCGTCCCGGACGCCCCCGGCGCCGGCCCCGGCGAGAAGTTCACCGGGCCCGTCTACTCCTGAGCCGCCCGGCGGCGGTACGCCCGCCCCGCCCGGGCGGGGCGGGCGTACCGGCGCCGGCTCAGCGCCGGTAGAGCGGTTCGGCCGGCAGCTCGGCACCGGGGCCGGCACCGCCCATCATCGCCAGGCTCAGACCACGGTCCAGCCGCACCCGCAGCAGCGGCTCCGAGCTCACGGCGCGGCCGATCCGCTGCGCGCTCTCCTGGAGCGCGGCACCGTCCAGCCCCGGGTCGGTGTAGACGGCGAGCAGCCCGTCCGCGCCGTCCGTGGGCTCCAGCAGGGCGCACACCACCTCCGGCTGCGCCCCCAGCACCCGCCGGACGGCCTCGCGGACCTCCGGGTCGCCCAGCGGCGGCAGGTACACCCGGTTCTCCGCGACGGCCCGCATCCGGGCGCCCGTCAGCTGGTACGTCACCGGGCCGGCCGGGTCGATCAGCAGGGTGTCGGCCCGCTCCGAGTAGGCGGCCAGCACGGCCTGCGGCGCGGCCACCGGGGCCGGCCGGGCGTCGGCGCGCCAGCGGGCCAGGGTCTCCAGCGAGGTGAAGGCCGGCAGAGCGCGACGGCCGTCGGCGGCCTCGATCACCGGGACGGCCATGTCGCTGGTCTTCTCGTGCCGCAGCCCTCCCCCAGCCTTCGCCCGGGGGGACCCCCATCCCGCTTCGCTCTCGTCCGTCTCCACCTCGCCCAGCAGGGCCACGATGGGCACCATCAGCCGGCTGGGCGTCAGCGCCCGGAGCAGCTCCGGCTCCGCGGCGCGGTCCTCGGACCAGGCGGTCAGGGCCTGCGCGAGGCGCGGGTCGGCGGTGCCGTCGTCGGCGGCGAAACCTGGGTTCGGGATGTTCTTGCGGTCCACCCGCCGAGCCTATGTCACGCCGCCGTGCCGGCTCCTCGCCGCCGCCCTGCGCGGACCCGGCGAACTCCCCCGCGATTGCGCGGCGATTGCCCGGTGCAGGGGTGGTGACGTGGCCAGGGGCCAAGGACGATCATGGACGCATGACATCGCGATACCGAATGGGCCGGCCCCAGGGCCGCAGGCGGCTGCGAACCGGTGTGCTGCTCGCCCTGGTGGTCGCGGTGATGCTGGCGTTGGGCGTCGGCGGCCTGTCCCACCACGCCCCGGGCGCCGCCGCCCGCGCCGCCACGGACTCCGGCCCGGACATCACCCCGCTCCCCGCGCCGTCCGGCGTGGGGCCGGCGCCCGGCACCCCGGGCACGCAGGCCGTCACCCTGGCCGTCGAGCAGGCACTGCGCACCACGCCCGCCGCGGCGCCGGGCGCCGTCTCGCTCGCGCTGCTGGACCTCACCTCGGGCAGCACCGCCGTCGCCGGTGCCGACGGACACCGGTTCGTCACCGCCAGCATCGTGAAGGCGGACATCCTGGCCGCGCTGCTGCGCCAGACGGGCTCCGCCCTGACCGAGGAGCAGGAGCAGCAGGCCACGGCGATGATCGAGGACAGCGACAACGACGCGGCCGGCGAGCTCTTCGAGGAGATCGGCGGGGCCGAGGGCCTCGACCGCGCCAACCAGGCCTTCGGACTGACCGCCACCACGGCCGGACGGGACGGCTACTGGGGACTGACCACCACCACGGTCGAGGACCAGCTGAGGCTGCTCCGGGTGATCTTCGACCGGCACTCGCCGCTCGACCCGGCCGCCCAGGACCGCATCCGCGGGCTGATGGCCGCGATATCCGAGGAACAGGCCTGGGGCGTCTCGGCCGCCGCCTCCCCCGACGGCGGCTGGATGCTGAAGAACGGCTGGCTGGAGCGGGACCAGGACGGACTCTGGGTGGTCAACAGCATCGGCCAGGTCACCACCGGGGCCGGCCACCGGGTGCTGGTCGCGGTGCTGTCGGACGGGAACGTGACGGAGGAGGACGGCGTCTCGGTGGTGGAGTCGGTGGCGGTCGCTGCGGTGCAGGCTCTGACCTCGGGGCAGGCTCTGACCTCGGGGCAGGCCGGGGCCGCCGCCGGGGCCGCCGCGGCCGTGGGGTCCGTCGCCGGGTCGACCGGACGGGAATGAGCCTTCCCGGGCCTACCCACCGGTAGGCGGGGTATGGCACTCTGCGCGCATGGCCACGCCCGCAGCTTCCGCCCGTGCCCTCGCCGTCCACAGCACCGCGCCGCCCTCGCCGGTCGCCGACCGGGCACGCTACGACCGGGCGACCGCACAGCTCGACGCGCCGCTGGCGATCGTCGACCTGGCCGCCTTCGACGCCAACGCCGCCGACCTCGCCCGCCGCGCGGCGGGTAAGCCGATCCGGGTGGCGAGCAAGTCGGTGCGCTGCCGGGCCCTGCTGGAGCGGGTGCTGGCGATGGACGGCTTCGCCGGGATCATGAGCTTCACCCTCGCCGAGTCGATCTGGCTGGCGCGCTCCGGCTTCGACGACGTCCTGCTGGCCTACCCGAGCGCCGACCGGTCCGGCTTCGCCGAGCTCACCTCCGACGCCAAACTGGCCGGCGCCGTCACCGTCCTGGTGGACGACCCCGTCCAGCTCGAAGTGATCGACCGGGCCCGGGAGGGCACCGAGGAGGTCCGGATCTGCCTGGAGCTGGACACCTCGCTCCAGTTGCTCGGCGGCCGGGTGCGGATCGGCGCCCGGCGCTCGCCGCTGCGCACGCCCGGTCAACTCGGCGCGCTCGCCGAGCTGGTGCAGCGGCGCCCCGGGTTCCGGGTGGTCGGGCTGATGGCGTACGAGGGGCACATCGCGGGCGTGGGCGACAGCATCGCCGGGCGGCCGGTGCGCTCGCGCACCATCCAGCTGATGCAGAGCAGGGCCCGTACCGAACTGGCCCGGCGGCGGGCGGTGGTGGTGCGGGAGCTGCGGACGGTCGCGGACCTGGAGTTCGTCAACGGCGGTGGCACGGGCAGCGTCGAGTCGACGGTGGCCGAGCGGGCGGTGACGGAGGTGGCGGCCGGCTCCGGCCTGTACCTGCCCCGGCTGTTCGACAACTACCGCTCGTTCCAGGGCCGTCCGGCGGCGCTGTTCGCCCAGCCTGTGGTCCGGCGGCCGGGGCTCGGCGTGGTGACGGTGCTCGGCGGCGGCTACCCGGCCTCGGGCGCGGCCGGCCCCGACCGCTCGCCCGTGCCGTACCTGCCGCAGGGGCTGAGGTACGACCCGCAGGAGGGCGCGGGCGAGGTGCAGACTCCGCTGCTCGGCCCGGCGGCCGACGACCTGCTGATCGGCGACCGGGTCTGGTTCCGCCACGCCAAGGCCGGCGAGCTGTGCGAGCGCTTCGCCGAACTCCGCCTGGTCGAGGGCGAGCGGGTGGTGGAGAGCGTCCCCACCTACCGGGGTGAGGGCAAGACCTTCCTCTGAGCGCGCCCGCGCACCGGGGCTCGCGCGCCTCTTCCTCACCGCACACGGCGTCAGAAACTGTGCGGGGCTTCGGTATTGCCACTTGGTCCAGACCAATCGTACGCTCAGGCCGGGTCGCGACCTCGGGCAGACGTGCCCGCCCCCACACAGCCCGACCCGAAGCGTGCCAAGGAGCCCCCACATGCCCTCCCCCCACCGCAGAGTGCTCGCACTCGCCGTCACCGGGTCCACCCTGCTGCTCACCGCCCTGGCGGCGGCCGGCACCGCGAACGCGCACGGCGCGATGCTCGGCCCGGTGAGCCGGATCGCCGCGTGCTACGCCGAAGGCCCCGAGAACCCCAGGTCCCAGGTGTGCAAGGACCTCGTCGCCATGAGCGGCACCCAGCCGCTGTACGACTGGAACGAGGTGAACATCGCCGACGCCAACGGCCGGCACCAGGCGCTGATCCCGGACGGCAGGCTCTGCTCCGCCAACCGCGACAAGTACCGGGCGCTGGACACGGCGAGGACCGACTGGCCGGCCACCGCCGTCAGCCCGGGCGCGTTCAGCTTCAGGTTCAAGGTCACGGCGGCGCACGTGGGCACCCAGAGCGTGTACATCACCAACGACGGCTACGACCCGGCCAAGCCGCTGAAGTGGTCGGACCTGGACCCGACGCCGGTCGCCCAGGCCTCCGTGACCAGGACGGCGACGGACGGCTACTACACCTACGGCGGCACGCTCCCCAGCCGGACCGGCCGGCACCTGCTCTACATGATCTGGCAGCGCAGCGACAGCCCCGAGGCCTTCTACAGCTGCTCGGACGTCGTCTTCGGCCAGCCGGCCGCTGCGGGGGCGGCAGCCGCGGCCGCACCGGCAGCGGGAGCGGCGGCAGCCGACACCCCGGCCGCCACGGCGCCGTCCGCCCCGACGGAGCAGCAGATCGCGGCGGGCGCGGCGAAGTCCACCGTCGGCCACCACGGTCACGGCGGCGACGAGGCCCCGGCACCCGCCGCACCCGCCGTGCAGATCCGCGCCGCTGCCATCGGCGCCGGCTCACCCGCCGGTCCGCTGCTGCTCACCGGCGCGGCGGCGATCAGCGCCGGCTGGGCGGTGATGGTGCTGCGCCGGCGCCGGGTGGCCGCCGGGCGCCAGGGGGGTTGAGACGCGGCCGACCCGGGCGGGCGGTCCCTTAGGGGGCGCCCACCCGGGCCGGTGCCCGGCGCCGCGCGTTGGGTGCGACGCGGCGGCGCCGCGCGCAGAACCGTCAGGTTCAGGTGGTGGTGCCGCCGTCGGCGCCGCCGGGCAGGCCCTTGCCGGAGTAGGCGCCGATGCCCTTGACGATGGTGTCCATCACGGAGATGTCCGGCGCCTTGGGGTCGACGTCGAAGCCGAGGTGGACGGCGACCAGGGCCTTGCTGTCCTTCTGCCCGGCCGGGAAGACCACGGTCTCGACGTACCCGTCGTTGCCCTGCGGCGCGTCGACCTTCCAGCGGACCAGGTAGCCGTCACGGCCGTCGACCTTGACCGCCTCCGACTTCAGCTCCTCGTGCGACGCGACCTCACCGTAGGACTCCTTGGCGGCCTTGGCGATGTCGGCCTTGGCCGCCGCCTCGACGTCGGGGCCGGTGATCCGGCTGGTCGTCGCGCCGCCGAGCGAGCACTCGCCGCCACCGGAGCCGGGGCAGGAGTACGAGCCGATGGTCAGCGCCGCGAAGCCACCGGGCGTGGTGCCGCCCTCCCAGCCTGCGGGGATGGGGAGGGTGATCCGGTTCACCAGATCGGCCGCGGTGGTCGAGGAGGACCTGCCGTCGTTGGAGCCGCCGTTGCCGTTGCCCCGGCCGTTGCCCTTCCCGCCCGGCCCGTTGCCCGGCCCGTTGCCCGGCCCGCCGCCGCTGCCGTCGTCGCCCTTGCCGCCCTGGCCGTCGCCGGGTGCGTCCGGGCCGCCCCAGAGGCCCTTGCCCCCGGGGAACTGGAACGCGCCGCTGCGGTGGCCGGCCCGCTTCTGTGCGTGGTCGCCCATCGCCAGGTAGGTGACGCCGGACCCGACCGCGAGGCCGAGCAGCGCCGCCACGGCGGCCGTCACCAGCACCGGCCGGGAGGGCCGGCGCAGCGTCCGCCTCTTCTTCGCCGGCGCCGCGCCGATCAGCGGGGGCGGCTGGGGGAAGCGCACCGTCGGCCCGTCCTGGAGGACCTGGCCCTCCAGCACCCGGGTCTCCTCGCCCTCCGGCGCAGCCGCGGACGGGGTCTCGGTGGTCGAGGCCTCGGCGGCCGGGGTCTCGGCGGCCGGGGCTCCGGGGAGCTGCGGCGGCGGTGCGTCCAGCGGCGCGGGCCGGGTGCTGCCCGTCCAGCCCTTGCCGTCCCACCAGCGCTGTGGTCGGGGGGTCGTGGTGGTGTCCTGCGGATCCGGGTACCACCCGGCGGGAATCTGCTCGCTCACGCTTGAGAATGTAAGCGGACGCGGATAAGCGGGAAATCAGAGCGGCGTCCAAATCGCCCGATTTTCGATGAGTATTCGATGAGACTCCTGAAGGCCACCTCCCGGCGGGCTACAGCGGGGTGACATACGCCCCCGAGATCCCGCCGTCCACCAGGAACTCGCCAGCCGTGATGAAGGAGGAGTCGTCGCTGGCCAGGAAGGCCACGGCGGCGGCGATCTCCTCGGGCCTGGCGAAGCGCCCGAGCGGGATGTGGACGAGCCGGCGGGCCGCTCGCTCCGGATCCTTGGCGAACAGCTCCCGGAGCAGCGGGGTGTCCACCGGCCCCGGCGAGAGCGCGTTGACCCTGATGCCCTCGCGGGCGAACTGCACACCCAGCTCACGCGACATCGCCAGCACCCCGCCCTTGGAGGCCGTGTAGGAGATCTGCGAGGTCGCGGCGCCCATCCGGGCCACGAAGCTGGCCGTGTTGATGATCGAACCGCGCCCGTGCCGCCGCATGTACGGCAGTGCGGCCCGGCAGCAGAGGTAGACGGAGGTGAGGTTCGCCTCCTGTACCCGGTGCCAGACGGCCGGTTCGGTGGTGAGGATGGAGTCGTCCTCCGGCGGGGAGATGCCGGCGTTGTTGAACGCCACGTCGACGCTGCCGTAGGTCTCGTACGCCTCGTCGAAGAGCGCCTCGACCATGTACGGGTCGGTGACGTCGGTGTGCACGAAGAGGCCGCCGACCTTCTTGGCGGCCGCCCGGCCCGTGCTCTCGTCGATGTCCGCGCAGACCACCTTCGCGCCCTCGGCGGAGAGCCGGCGGGCGGCGGCGAGCCCGATGCCGCTCCCGGCGCCGGTGATCACGGCCACCCGCCCGACCAGTCGGCGGCAGACCGGGGTGTCGTCGGTCATACGAACTCCTGCTCCTCGGTGCGTTCCTGGACGTTCCTGCCCCGGCGCGGCGGCCCGGCAGGCGTTCGGCTCGGGCTCACCTCACGCTCGGCCCCGGGCCCACCTCGCGCTCACAGCCGCTCGAAGGACCGGTAGCGCTCCCAGTCGGTGACGGCGCCGTCGTACGCCGCCTGCTCGACCCGGGCCATGGTGAGGTAGTGCTCGACCACCTCGTCACCGAAGGCCGACCGGGCGAGCGCGCTGCTCCCCCAGAGGTCGGCCGCCTCGCGCAGCGAGCCCGGCATCCTCGGGAAGTCACCGGCGTGGGCGTTGCCGGTGCAGGCCTCGGACAGCGGCAGCTTCTGCTGGATGCCGTAGAGCCCGGCGGCGAGCATCCCGGCCACGGCCAGGTACGGATTGACGTCCCCGCCGGGCACGCGGTTCTCCAGCCGCAGGCTGCGGGCCCGCCCGACCACCCGGTAGGCGCAGGTGCGGTTGTCGGGGCCCCAGGCGACGGCGGTGGGGGCGAAGGAGGCGGCACGAAAGCGCTTGTAGGAGTTGATGTTCGGGGCGTAGAGCAGACTGAACTCGCGCAGCGCGGCGAGCTGCCCGGCGAGGAAGTACCGCATGGTGTCGGACATCGTGCCCTGCGCGTCGGCGAAGGCCGGGGTCGCCTCGGGATCGCGCAGCGAGAGGTGGATGTGGCAGCTGTTGCCCTCGCGCTCGTCGTACTTGGCCATGAAGGTCAGCGAGCAGCCCTGCTGGGCCGCGATCTCCTTGGCGCCGGTCTTGTACACGCTGTGCTGGTCACAGGTGGTGAGGGCGTCGGCGTACCGGAAGGCGATCTCGTGCTGGCCGAGGTTGCACTCCCCCTTGGCGGACTCCACCGTCAGACCGGCCGCGCCCATCTCGTTGCGGAGCCGGGCCAGCAGCGGCTCGACCCGCGCGGTGCCGAGCATCGAGTAGTCGACGTTGTAGAGGTTGGCCGGGGTCAGCTCGCGGTACCCCCTCCGCCAGGCCTCCTCGTACGCGTCCTGGAAGATCATGAACTCCAGCTCGGTGCCCACGTCGGCGGCGAGGCCGTGCTCCGCGAGCCGCTCGATCTGGCGGCGCAGCATCGCACGCGGGGAGGCCGCGACCGGGCTGCCGTCGTGCCAGGCCAGATCGGCGGTGACCTGCGCGGTGCCGGGCTGCCAGGGGGTGAGCCGCAGGGTGGCGAGGTCGGGGTGCAGCGCGAAGTCCCCGTAGCCCGTGTCCCAGGAGGCCAGCGCGAAGCCGTCGACGGTGTTGAGGTCCACGTCCACGGCCAGCAGGTAGGCGCAGGCCTCGGCGCCGTGCTGGGCGACCTCGTCGAGGAAGAAGCGGGCGGCGAAGCGCTTGCCCTGGAGGCGGCCCTGCATGTCGGTGAAGGCGACGGCGACGGTGTGGATCTCGCCGGTGTCCACCAGGCTGCGCAGCTCGCCCATGGTGAGCGGGGCCCGCGGCGGCGGGCCGAAGGGGGCCGTCCGGTCGGCCATGACGGCCCTCCTCGATGACTACTCAGCGGGATCGATCGGTTACAGGGAACGCTAAGGCCTGGCGCCGACAGTGCGGAAGAGGGCCACTCCCCGCGTGGCGCGCCGAGGCTCGCGCCTCACCGCCGCGAAGCCCCGGCTGGTGAAGAATTCGTGCATGGACCGCAGGCCTTTCATCGGCGTCAGCACCTACGTGGTCGACGCGAGTTGGAGCGACTGGCGCGATCGCCGGGTGGCTCTGGTGCCCGAGTGCTACACCGCCTTCGTACAGGATTCGGGCGGCTTGGCCGTACTTCTGCCGCCGGACGCGCCGGAGCGCGCGCCCGAGATGCTGACCAGGCTGGACGCGCTGGTCATCGCGGGCGGACCGGACATGGATCCGGCGTACTACGGCCAGCCGCCGCACCCGCTGACCGACGCGGACTGCCCGGACCGGGACCGCTGGGAGTCGGCGCTGGTACGGGCCGCGCTGGCGGTGGGCATGCCGCTGCTGGGCATCTGCCGGGGTATGCAGGTGCTGAACGTGGTCTGCGGCGGCTCGCTGATCCAGCATCTGCCGGACGTGGTGGACCCGGACACGCACGCCGGCACGCCCGGCAAGTACGGCCGGCACACCGTGCGGCCCGTCCCCGGGACACTGCTCGGCGGGCTGCTGCCGGAGTCGGAACTGACCGTGCCGACCTTCCACCACCAGGCGGTGGACCGGCTCGGCGAGGGTCTGCGGGTGAGCGCGCTGGCGGCGGACGGGACGATCGAGGGGGTGGAGGGTCCGGGCTTCACCGTGGGTGTGCAGTGGCACCCGGAGCAGAGCGAGGACCTGCGGGTGATGCGGGCCCTGGTGCGGGCGGCGACCGCCGCCCCGGCGACGGTCCCGCTGGTCCCGGTCGCGGGCTGAGCGCCGGCCTCGCGGGCGAGCGGGTACGAAGGAGGCGGGCACCCGGCTGTGCGGGTGCCCGCACAGCCGGGTTGTCCGGCCGGCCCGGCCCGGCCGCCCGGTGTTCGACCGTCGGCCCCCGGGGTCAGTCCTCGCCCGCCGGTGCGGACGGCAGGGCGATGGCCAGCGCCTGGGAGACGTGCAGCCGGTCGGCGGCGGCCGACAGGCCGGGCAGCATCCGCCGCGCGTGCTCCGCGTAGCCCCGGGCCGAGGGATGCCTGCCGTCGGCGCTGAGCAGCTCGGCGGCGCGGTCGCGGAACTCGTGCTCGGACCAGGGCGCGATCAGCGCGCCGCTGCGCAGCGCGGCACGGGTGTGCAGGCGGGCCAGCCGCCCGGCCCGGTAGGACAGCAGCCGGCGGAACACCGCGCGGATGCCGGGCGCGTGCCCGGGGTCGGGGCACGGCACGACCACCACCTCCCACCGGGCCTCGCGCAGCAGCGCCACGGCGCGCGCGAAGAGCCGGGCGGAGCGGCCGATCGGCAGCGGGAGCATCACGTCGTTGCCGCCGATGACCACCACGGCGATGCCAGGTGAGCCGAGGGAGCTCACCCGCAGGGCCTGGCGCTGTACCGAGCGCGCCGTCGCGTCCGCCCGGGCGAGCACGCGCAGCGAGACGGGCCGGCCGGTCCGCCCGGCGAGGTCGTTCGCGAGCAGCGCGCCCATGGTCTCCTCCCCGGCCTGCACCCCGAGGCTCTGCGCGAGGGAGTCGCCGAGCAGCAGCAGAGGCACGGGACGGCCCTCCGCACATCCGTACCGGCCGTCGGGCGAGGGGACGTGCCAGTTGGCCGGGGGCCGCTTCATCAGCAGCGTGGTGTGGAGCCGGGCGGCGGTGAGGAGTAATTGCCGGCGGGCGGGCCGGGCACCCGGACGGCGGGCGGGCAGCTCGGGCGTCGGCGGGTCGGCGAGAGGCCGGACGGATGGCGGGGCCGACTGGGAGGTCGCGGGCATGGGGGTGCTCCTGAGGGGTCAGGTCGGGACGGGGGGAGGCGGGCCGGTCGGGACGGCTCGGGACAGGGCGGTGGAGGTGGGGCAGGTCAGACGGCGGTGAGGACGAGGACGGCGTTCTGACCGCAGCCGGCCGAGACGATCCCGTCGTACGGGTGCTCGGGCCGGTGCTCCTGCCGGTTCCACGGCGCTGCGCCGAGCGGGCCGTCGAAGTCCCGCCCCCGGCCGAACGGGACGTACTGGTGCGGGAACCACTCCCGGGCCGCTGCCATGTGACGATTCATCAGGTAGGCGGCGGTCGGCTCCGGTTCGACGAGCCGGCCCGCCCCGGGGGCCGTCGTAGTGATCTTCACGGGAAGTGATCGTCACCTAATCGTCCGTACCCGTGCAAGCTCCGCTCACCCGATTGGCTCATCGCCCGGGCAAGGTCGGAACGGCTCGGCGGCGACTCCCGGACGACCCCGGGGCGGCTCTCCCCGGCGGCCTCAGGTCAGCGGCAGCCCGGCCGTCACCGCCAGCGCGCCGAGCGTCCCGGCAGCCAGCAGCGCGGTCACCGCACCCCTGCGGGCCGCCACCAGCCAGAGCAGCGCCGCCGCCAGCAGCACCCACTGCCAGCCGGCCCCCAGCGAGGCGGCGAGCGGCACGGTCGAGCCGGCGATCGCGCCGATGACGGCCGGGCCGGCCCCGGTGAGGAAGTCCTGGACCCGGCGGTCGACCCTGATCCGGTCGAAGTGCGCCGCGCCGAGGATCACGAACAGGAAGGAGGGCGCGAAGGCCACGCCGGCCGCGAGCAGCCCGCCGGCGAGCCCGGCGGCCGCGTAGCCGACGGCGGCCACGGTCTGGACGACGGGCCCGGGAGTGACCTGCCCGAGGGCCACCGCGTTGAGGAACTGACCGTCCGTCATCCAGTGGTAGCGGTGCACCGCGTCGCTCTGCATCAGCGGAATGATCACGAAGCCACCACCGTAGGAGAGCGCACCCACCTTGAACGCCACCCAGGCCACCGCCCCGAGCCCGCCCAGCGCGGGCACCGCGGCTGCGAGCGGCAGCGGCGGCAGGGCCGGGCGCCGCACACCCGGGCCGGTGGGGGCGGCTCTCCCCCGGACGACGACCTCGGCCAGCCCGGCCGCGAGCAGGACCAGCACCAGCCAGGGCCCGGTGAGGATCGCGGCCACCGCGCCCGCCAGTGCGTACAGCACCCACCGGGTACGGGCCGCCGGCGCCCGACCGGCCCGGGTGAGGCTGCCGGGCACCAGCGTGGTGGCGGCCTGGAGCGCGACGGCGGGGACGCCCGCGCCGGCGCCGGCCGCCGCGCCGAGCACCCAGCGCGGCGGGTCCGCGGCGAGGAACAGCGCCGACAGCGCCAGGATCAGCAGCAGCCCGGGGACGATGAAGCAGACTCCGCCGACCACCGCGCCGACCGGGCCGCGCAGCCGCCAGGCGGTGAAGATCGCCAGCTGGGTGGAGGCCGGGCCGGGCAGCAGGTTGGTGGTCGCGATGCCGTCCTCGAACTCGGCGCCCGTCAGCCAGCCGCGCTGCTCCACGCAGAGCCGGCGCAGCAGCAGGATGTGCGCGGGCGGTCCGCCGAAGCCGAGTACGCCGATCCGCCCCCACTCCCGGGCGATGGTCCGCAGCCGGACCTCGTCCTGGTCCTCCCGCTCCGTCACTGACGCTCCCTCGCTCGCTCCGCCGGTGCCCGCGCCGTCCGTGCCGACAGCGCCTGCCCGCCCGCCGGCAGGGCGGGCGGGCGGGCGGGCGGCGCGAACCCTACCGGAGCCGGGCGAACAGCCGGCCACCCGTCCGGCCCAGACCCCTGGCCCGTCCGGAGCCCTTGCGGCGCCTGGACGGGAACGACAACGGTCACCAGTGCAGCCTTTGGATCTTCGTTCGATCTGCGGTTCACTTCGGGTGCGGGGCGGCCACGCGGCGGCCCCGCCCAGTCAGCGCTCGCCCGCCCATCCGTGCACGGCTCAGGAGAGGACTTCGATGGCCGGCCACGACCACCGTCACAGCGACCGCCAGCACGAGCCGCACGACCACGGCGTGAAGGGCCACGGCGGCCACTCGCACGGCGTGGCGGCCGACGCCGACCGCCGCTGGCTGCTCGGCGCGCTCGCACTGATCGTGGTGTTCATGGCGGGCGAGGTCGTGGCCGGCTTCGCCGCGCAGTCCCTGGCCCTGATCTCGGACGCCGCGCACATGCTCACCGACGCGGCCTCGATCGTGCTCGCCCTGGTCGCGATGCGGCTGGCCGCCCGGCCCGCCAGGGGCGGCTACACCTACGGGCTGAAGCGGGCCGAGATCCTCTCCGCGCAGGCCAACGGCGTCACCCTGCTGGTGCTCTCCGCCTGGCTCGGGTACGAGGCGGTCACCCGGCTGCTCAACCCGCCCGAGGTGACGGGCTCGCTGGTGCTGATCACCGCACTGATCGGGATCGTCGTCAACCTGGCGGCGACCTGGTGCATGTCCAAGGCCAACCGCACCTCGCTGAACGTCGAGGGCGCCTTCCAGCACGTGCTGACCGACCTGTACGCCTTCATCGCCACCGCCGTGGCCGGCCTGATCATGCTCACCACCGGTTTCGAACGGGCGGACGCGATCGCCTCGCTGTTCGTGGTGGCGCTGATGCTGCGGGCCGGGATCGGCCTGGTCCGCGACTCCGGGCGGATCTTCCTGGAGGCCGCCCCCGCCGGGATCGACCCGGACGTGGTGGCCGACCGGCTGATCGCGGCCGAGCAGGTGGTGGAGATCCACGACCTGCACATCTGGGAGATCACCTCCGGCCAGCCCGCGCTGTCCGCACACATCCTGGTCGCCCCGGACGGCGACTGCCACGCCGTGCGGCGCGGGCTCCAGCGGCGGCTGCGGGAGGACTACCGGATCACCCACGCCACCCTCCAGGTCGACCACCTGGGCGAGGACGACGCGCAGGAGCTGCTCCAGATCGGCACCGCGGGCCCGCCCTCCCCCGAGCACTGCGGCGGCGACTCCCACGGCCCGGTCCACCGCAGCGGCCCGCACGAGCACTGAGCGCGCCCACGAGCACCGAGCACCACGCATCGAGCGCCGCACGCCGAGCGCCACGCGCACGCTGTCACCGCGGTACGGCATGATCGGAGGCGTGACCGCACCGCGACTGATGCTGCTCGACTCCGCCAGCCTGTACTTCCGCGCCTACTACGGGGTGCCGGACTCCGTGAGGTCCCCGGCCGGTGAGCCGGTGAACGCCGTCCGGGGGCTGCTGGACTTCATTGCTCGCCTGGTCCAGGACCACCACCCGGACCAGCTGGTCGCCTGTATGGACGCCGACTGGCGCCCGCAGTGGCGGGTCGACCTGGTGCCCTCGTACAAGACGCACCGGCTCGCCGAGGCCGCCGTCGACGGCGAGGAGGAGATCCCGGACACGCTGGCCCCGCAGGTGCCGGTGATCGAGCAGGTGCTCGACGCGCTGGGCATCGCCAAGGTCGGCTCGCCGGGCTTCGAGGCGGACGACGTGATCGGCACCCTCACCGCCCGCGCCGAGGGCCCGGTGCAGATCGTCACCGGCGACCGCGACCTCTTCCAGCTGGTCGACGACGCCCGGCGGGTCGAGGTGCTCTACCCGGTCAAGGGCATGGGCAACCTCCAGCGCACCGACGACGCGCTGCTGCTGGAGAAGTACGGCGTCCGGGGCGCCCAGTACGCGGACATGGCGGCCCTGCGCGGCGACCCGAGCGACGGCCTGCCGGGCGTCAAGGGCATCGGTGAGAAGACCGCCGCCCAGCTCATCAACGAGTACGGCGACCTCGCGGGCATCCGCGCCGCCGCGCACGACTCCCGTTCGCGGCTCACCCCGGCCCGGCGCAAGAACATCATCGAGGGCGCGGCCTACCTGGATGTCGCGCCGACGGTCGTCCGGGTCGCCGCCGACGCGCCGCTGCCGGCCTTCGACCCGGCGCTGCCGCGCGAGCCGCTCGACCCGATGACGCTGGAGGAGCTCTCCGCCCGCTGGGGCCTGGGCCACTCGCTGGAGCGGGTGCTCGCGGTGCTGGCCGGCTGAGCGGACACCACACCCGGCACGGCGCGGGGGCCCGGGCGGCGCACCGCCCGGGCCCCCGTCGTACCCGCGGCGGGGTCAGCCCACCGAGGAATAGGCGATGATGCCGCGCCGCAGCCCGTCCACCGCCTTGCGGGCGGTGCCGCGCAGCTGCGCGTCCTCGCCCGCGGCGTCCTGGATCTGGCCGAGCACGTCGATCAGCTGCTTCGTCCAGCGGACGAAGTCACCGGCCGGCATGTCGGCGTCGCGCAGGACCGAGTCCAGCCCGTGCCCGAGCGCCCAGCGGTAGGCGACCCAGGCGAAGCCCAGGTCGGGCTCGCGCTGGCCGACGCCCTCGGCGGTGTTGATCCGGTGCTGCTCCTCCAGGGCGTCCAGGTGGCCCCAGATCCGGACCATCCGGCCGAGCGCCTCCTTGGCGTTGCCCTCCGGCACCCGGGGTGCGGCCGCGTCGTCGGCCTGCCGGGCCTCGTACACCAGCGCCGAGGCGCAGGCGGCGAGTTCGGCGGCGGCCAGGCCCGCCCAGACGCCCTCGCGGATGCACTCGGAGGCGAGCAGGTCGAGCTCGCCGTAGAGCCGGCCCAGGCGCTTGCCGTCCGGGGTGACGGTGTCGCCCTCCAGGTAGCCGAGGTCGGTGAGCAGGCCGCAGACCCGGTCGAAGGTGCGGGCGATGGTGTGGGTGCGGGAACGCATCTTGCGCTCCAGCACTTCGGTGTCGCGGTGCAGCCGGTGGTAGCGCTCGGACCAGCGGGCGTGGTCCTCGCGCTCGTCGCAGCCGTGGCACGGGTGCTGGCGCAGGGCGGCGCGCAGCCGGGTGATCTCCGGGTCGTCGGCGGCCGCCGCGCGGCCCTTGCGGAACCGCTCGGGCTCCAGGTGGCCCGCCTTGGTGCGCAGCGCGGAGGCGAGGTCACGCCGGGACTGCGGGCTGCGCGGGTTGAAGGACTTGGGGATCCTCACCCGCTCGACCGCGGTGACCGGATGCGGGAAGTCGATCATCGCGAGCCGCTTGACCTGCCGCTCGGCGGTGAGCACCACCGGGCGCGGCCCGTCCTGGTAGTCCGGGTGGCGGGTGCCGCCGCGCGGTGAGCGGCTGCCGGGCGGCAGCCCCGGGTCGAGCACCAGGGCCAGGCCCGCGAACTTGCCGGTCGGCACATGGATGACGTCGCCCGGCTTGAGCTGCTCGATGGACTCGATCGCGGCGGCCCGGCGCTGGCCGGTGCCCTCGCGGGCGAGCTCGTTCTCCCGGTCCTTCAGGGCCCGGCGCAGCCCCATGTACTCGTCGAAGTCCCCGAGGTGACAGGTCATCGACTCGCGGTAGCCGTCCAGGCCCTCCTCGTTGCGCTGGACCTGCTTGGCGATGCCGACCACCGAGCGGTCCGCCTGGAACTGCGCGAAGGACGTCTCCAGCAGCTCGCGCGAGCGGTGCCGGCCGAACTGGGAGACCAGGTTGACGGCCATGTTGTAGGACGGCCGGAACGAGGACTTCAGCGGGTAGGTGCGGGTGCCGGCGAGGCCGGCCAGGGCCTCCGGGTCCAGGCCGCGCTGCCAGAGCACCACCGCGTGACCCTCGACGTCGATGCCACGCCGGCCGGCCCGGCCGGTGAGCTGGGTGTACTCGCCGGGGGTGATGTCGGCGTGGGTCTCGCCGTTCCACTTGACCAGCTTCTCCATGACCACCGAGCGGGCCGGCATGTTGATGCCCAGCGCCAGCGTCTCGGTCGCGAAGACGGCCTTGACCAGACCCTTGACGAACAGCTCCTCGACGACCTCCTTGAAGCGCGGCAGCATCCCGGCGTGGTGGGCGGCGATGCCGCGCTCAAGGCCGTCCAGCCACTCGAAGTAGCCGAGGACGTGCAGGTCCTCGTCCGGGATGTCGGCGCAGCGCTCCTCGACGATGGCCCGCACCTGGGCGCGGTCGGCGTCCTTGTTGAGCCGCAGGCCGGAGGAGAGGCACTGCTGGACGGCGGCCTCGCAGCCGGCCCGGCTGAAGATGAAGGTGATCGCCGGCAGCAGGCCCTCGGAATCCAGCCGGTCGATGACGTCGACGCGGCCCGGCGTCCAGACCCGGCCCGGGCGGCCGTTCGGCATCGAGCGGCCCCGGCCGCGCGCGAAGCGGTCACCGCGCGGGCCCGGCACCTGCTCGGAGCGGGCGAGGCGGACCAGCTCGGGGTTGACGGCCTTGGCCGGGTTGCGCGGGGCGTCCTTGGGGCGGCCGTCGCGGTCCGGGTTGGCGAACAGGTCGTACATCCGGTTGCCGGCCATCACGTGCTGCCAGAGCGGGACGGGCCGGTGCTCGGAGACGATCACCCTGGTGCCGCCGCGCACGGTGTCCAGCCAGTCGCCGAACTCCTCCGCGTTGGAGACCGTCGCGGAGAGCGAGACCAGCGTGACGGACTCGGGGAGGTGGATGATGACCTCCTCCCAGACCGCGCCGCGGAAGCGGTCGGCGAGGTAGTGGACCTCGTCCATCACCACGTAGCCGAGGCCGTCGAGGGTCTGCGAGCCCGCGTAGAGCATGTTGCGCAGCACCTCGGTGGTCATCACCACGACGGGCGCGTCCCCGTTGACGGTGTTGTCACCGGTGAGCAGGCCGACCTTGGCGGCGCCGTAGCGCTTGACCAGGTCGCCGTACTTCTGGTTGGACAGGGCCTTGATCGGCGTGGTGTAGAAGCACTTGCGGCCACCCTGGAGCGCCAGGTGGACGGCGAACTCGCCGACGATGGTCTTGCCGGAGCCGGTCGGGGCGGCGACCAGCACTCCCTCACCGCCCTCCAGGGCCTTGCAGGCCTCGATCTGGAACTCGTCCAGCGGGAAGTCGTAGAGCTGCTGGAAGCCGTACAGGGCGGTGGCCTGCTCCTTGGCCCGGCGGCGGAAGGCCGCGTAGGCCTCGGCCGGGCTGAGCTCCTGATCGTCGGGGCGCTCGGGCATGCTGCTGCTCATCTGCGTCACCTCTTCTTCCCGTGGGAGTACGGCCCTGCTGGGCGAGACGGGGGCGCAGACGGCGACGCCTGCGGCTGCGGGGCCGGGCCGGCGAGGGCCGGGACCGGGGCGCAGCGGTTGTGGTTGATGTGGTGATCGTGCATCTCAGCGAGAGATTACCCGTCACGGCTGACATCGATAGCACCGTTTTCGGAGAGAGCCCGGGATCACCGTTCAATCAGATCCATAGTTGCAAATGTCTTCAATCGATCATTGGCACAGCACACTTCGATCGCACTACGGCCAGCTTCGGTCACCTCTGGTCATCAGGTAGGCGACGGCGGATGTCCTCCCTAGATTCGTGACCGACCGCAACCGGACCGTGACCCACGGGCCGGTTCACCACGCAGAGCCACAGGAGGATCACCATGGCGAATCTGGAGACGACCCTCAAGGAAGCCATGACCATCGAGGGCGCGATCGGCATCGCGCTGGTCGACTACAGCAGCGGGATGGCCCTGGGCTCCCTCGGGGACGGCGCCGAGCTCGACCTCAACATCGCGGCGGCCGGCAACACCGACCTGGTGCGGGCCAAGATGCGCACCATGGAGATGCTCAACCTCCACGACAACGAGATCGAGGACATCCTGGTCAGCCTGACCAGCCAGTACCACCTGATCAGGCCGCTCACCACGAAGAACGGCCGCGGCCTGTTCCTCTTCCTCGCACTCAACCGCACCCGCTCCAACCTCGCGATGGCCCGGCACCAGCTCAAGCGGATCGAGGTCGGCCTCGAAATCTGACCGGGCGAGCCGTGCGAGGGGACCGACACCGTGCCAGAGCTGTACAAGACCAAGGCCGAGTTCTTCCGGATGCTCGGCCACCCCATCCGCATCCGCGTCCTGGAGCTGCTCCAGGACGGGCCGACCCCCGTGCGCGACCTGCTCGCCGCACTCGACATAGAGCCCTCCAGCCTCTCCCAGCAGCTCGCCGTCCTGCGCCGCTCGGGCATCGTGACGGCCACCAGGCAGGGATCCACGGTGATGTACGCGCTGGCGGGCGGGGACGTCGCGGACCTCCTGCGGGCGGCCCGGCGGATCCTCACCGAGCTGCTGTCCGACCAGGGGGTGCTGCTCGCGGAGCTGCGGGCGACCTCGGAGCAGGCGGGCCACGGCCCGTAGGCCCGGCGGGGCGGGCAGCCGGGGGATGCGGCGGGAGTCACGGAGGGGATCACTGGTGTGTGACATTTCACACGTCATGCTACTGGTCGGAGGGCTCCCTCCGGCGCAACCATCGGCCCGTGACCACCACCGACCCCTTCCTCGCCCTCAGTGCCCGCACCGGCCGGTTCGGCTACGGCTCCCCCCGCGCCGTCACCCTCGCCGAGGACGGCACCCGCCTGCTGTACCTGCGTTCCACCGGCCCCGAGGACCCGGTCGAACGCCTCTGGCTGCTCGACCTGACCACCCGCCACGAGCGGCTGGTCGCCGACCCCATGGTCCTCGCCCCCGGGCGCACCGGCGCACCCGCGGACCTGCCCGTGCTCGAACGCCGGCTGCGTGAGCGGATCCGGCTCCGGGCCCCCGGCATCGGCTCCTTCGCCGCCACCGCCGACTGCTCCGTCGCCGTCCTCGCCCTGGACGGCCGGCTCCTCCGGGTCGACACCGCGACCGGCCACGCCACCGAACTGCCCACCGCCGGGCCCGCGTTCGACCCCCGCCCGGACCCGGCCGGCCACCGCACCGCGTACGTCGCGGACGGCGCCCTGCACCTCACCCCCGCGCCGGCCCTGCACCCGGGCGGCGCGCTGAGCCCCGCCGACGGCGCCGTCTGGGGCGTCGCCGAGTTCGCCGCCGCGGAGGAGCTCGGCCGCTCCCGGGGCCACTGGTGGCGCCCTGACGGCGCCGCCGTCCTGACCACCCGGATCGACGAATCCGCCCTGCCGCAACGCCACTTCGCCGACCCGGCGGACCCCGCGCGGCCGGCCGAGTCCTTCGCCTACCCGCAGGCCGGCGGCCCCAACGCCGACCTCCAGCTCTGGGTGCTCGCACTCGACGGCCACAAGGTCCGCATCGACTGGGACACCGCCGCCTTCCCGTACCTGTGCGCGGCGGGCTGGGAGGGCAACGGCGAGATCCTGCTCACCGTCGCCGACCGCCTCCAGCAGCACGTACTGCTGCTCAGCGCCGACCCCGCCACCGGCACCACCCGCGAACTCTCGCGCACCGTCGACGAGTTCTGGGTCGACGATCTGCCCGGCACCCCCGCCAGGCTCACCGGCGGGCGGCTGCTCACCGCCCATGACACCCCCGGGGCCCGCGGCCTCGCCCTGGACGGCAAGCCGCTGGACACCTCCGGCCTGCAGATCCGCCGGGTCGTCGGGCGGCTGCGCGGGCGACTGCTGGTGGAGAGCGGCGAGGGCGACCCCGCCGACCAGCACGTCCACCTGATCGACCCGGAGGGCGGCGCCCCCGAGCGGCTCAGCGACGGCCCCGGCGTCCACAGTGCGCTCGCCGCCGGTGACACCCTGCTGCTCAGCTCGGCCGGCCCGGACGGTGTCCGCCGCCAACTGCACTTCCGGGATACCCGGTTCGCCCTCACCGACCTGGCCGCCGCACTGCCGTACCGGGTCGCCCCGCAGCTCGCCAAGGTCACCGAGCACGGCCTGCCGACCGCCGTGGTGTACCCGCGCGGCCACCTGGCCGGGCAGCGCCTGCCGGTGCTGCTGGACGTCTACGGCGGGCCCGGGTACCAGGCGGTCGCGAACGAACCTCGGCGCTGGCAGCTCCGCCAGTGGTGGGCCGACCAGGGCTTCGCCGTCATCACCACCGACAACCGGGGCACGCCCTTCGTCTCCCCCGCGTTCAGCCGGGCGATCTTCCGGCGCTTCTCCCGGGTCGCGCTCGACGACCAGGTCGCGGCCCTGCACGCGCTCGCCGAGCGCCACCGCGACCTGGACCTCGCCCGGGTCGGCGTACGCGGCTGGTCCTACGGCGGCTACCTCGCCGCACTCGCCGTGCTGCGCCGCCCCGACGTCTTCCACGCCGCCTGCGCGGGCGCCCCGCCGACCGACTTCCGCTGCTACGACACCGCCTACACCGAGCGCTACCTCGGCCTGCCGCAGGACAATCCCGCCGGCTACGCCGCCGACGACCTCATCCCCGACGCGCCCTCGCTCAGCCGCCCGCTGCTGCTGATCCACGGCCTCGCGGACGACAACGTCCACCCCTCGCACACCCTCCGGCTCTCCCGGGCCCTCACCCTGGCCGGCCGCCCGCACAGCGTCCTGCCGCTGCCGGGCGTCACCCACATGACCCCGGACGGCATCAACGAGCGCATCACCGAGGCCGAACTCGCCTTCCTGCGCGCCGCCCTGAGCTGACGGCGCCCTGCCGCCGGAGCGGCCCCGCACCGGCGGCCGCACACCGACCGGGCGCAGTGGGAAGTCGGTCGGCCCGACTTCCCACTGCGCCGAGCCGCGTACCGGGCCCGCAGGACGTCCGGGAGCCGCCCAGGATGACCGCCGCCGACCCGCCGCCGGAGGGCGACCGCGCGCCGCCGGAGGGCGAACAGCCCGACGCCGGACGGGAGTCGACCGCAAGCCGATCACGACCCGAGCCTTCCGTGTGACCCATGACATGTGAAATATTACCTGCGCTCACCCGACCACCCCCGTCCGGAAAGGACCGGTCAGTTGCGCAGACTGTCCGCGGTACTCGCGGCGGCGCTCACCACGAGCGCGATAGCGGCCACCCTCCTCGGCACGCCCGCCCAGGCCGCACCCCCTCTCCCCCAGGTCAGCACCGCCGCGCAGGGCGCCGAAGGCGTCAGCGAAGGCCGGGAGGCCCCGCCCCAGCCGCCGGCGCCGCAGGAGCGCGAGCGGCAGGCGCTGCGCAGCAAGGCGCTGGAGCAGCTCAACCAGGGCGCCGTCGCCAGGACTTCGGACGGCCGCGCGCCGGCCAAGGTCAAGATCGGCAACGACTACGTCCAGCTGGCCCAGCAGCGTCACGACAAGGTGTTCGTGATCCTCGCCCAGTTCGGCGACGAGGTCGACAACTCCACGCTGTACAACGGGCAGGTGCGCTACGGCGGCACCCCCGGCCCGCAGCACAACCGGATCCCGCAGCCGGACCGCAGCGACACCCACACCTTCTGGAAGAGCGACTTCAGCCGCGACTACTACCAGCAGATGTTCTTCGACGGCTCCCCCGGCGCCAACTCGATGCGCAACTACTACCGCACCCAGTCCTCGGGCCGGTACGACCTCGACGGCACCGTCAGCGACTGGGTGACCGTGCCGTACAACGAGGCCCGCTACGGCAGCAACAAGGGCCCGCAGGGCAACGGCGCGTGGACCCAGGCGCAGGAGTTCGTCCGGGACGCGGTCAAGGCCTGGTACGACGGCGAGGTCGCCAAGGGCCGCAGCGCCGCGGACGTCCGGGCCGAGCTGGCCCAGTACGACGTCTACGACCGCTACGACCACGACAAGGACGGAAACTTCGAGCAGCCCGACGGCTACCTCGACAACGTCATCGTGGTGCACGCCGGCGTCGACGAGACCTGGGGCGGCGGCCAGCAGGGCGCGGACGCCCTGTGGGCGCACCGCAGTTGGACCTTCCCCGACCCGGCCGGCCGCACCGGCCCGGACGGCAACAGGATCGGCGGCGCACCGGTCGGCGACTCGGGCCTGTACGTCTACGACTACGTCCAGGCGGGCGAGAACAGCGGAGTGGGCCTGTTCTCGCACGAGTTCGGCCACAACCTCGGCCTGCCGGACCTCTACTCCACCAACGGCGGCGACAACGCCGTCAACTTCTGGTCGCTGATGTCCTCGGCCTCGTACCTGGGCAAGGGGAAGAACACCACCGGCGAGTACCCGGGCGATCTGGACGCCTGGTCCAAGCTGCAGTTCGGCTGGCTGAACTACGACGAGGCGCAGGCCGCCACCAGGTCCAGCCACGCGCTCGGGGTCAGCGGCTACAACACCGACCAGGCGCAGGCCGTCCTGGTGCACCTGCCGCCGTCCCGGACCACCACCACGCTGGCCGAGCCGTACCAGGGCGGCGCGCAGTGGTGGAGCGACACCGGCGACAACATGGACGCCTCGCTGAGCCGCACCCTCGACCTGACCGGGCGCACCGCCTCGGCCGCGCTGGACGCCGCCGCCTGGTACGACATCGAGCAGGACTACGACTTCCTCTCGGTGGACGCCTCCGCCGACGGCGGCAAGACCTGGAAGCCGCTGCACGGCACGGTGAACGGCGCGCCGATCGGTGACACTCCCGCCCTCACCCCCGGGCTGAGCGGGACGTCGGCCGGCTGGGCGCAGCTGCACATCCCGCTGGACGCCTACCTCGGGCAGCGGGTCCAGGTGCGCTTCCACGTCACCTCGGACGGCAACACCCACGGCAAGGGCGCGCTGGTCGACGCCGTGCGGATCAGCGCCGACGGGGTGCAGCTGGTCGACGACGGGGCGGAGAACGGCCCCGGGGACTGGGCCAGTACCGGGTTCACCGTCATCAAGGGCCGGGACGCCGTCAAGGACCACCCGCGCGCGTACCTGGTGGAGAACCGCCGCTACGTCGGCTACGGCGCGTTCCTGAAGACCGGCCCGTACAACTTCGGGTACTCCGGGATCGTCGGCAAGGCCAACATCATCGACACCTACCCGTACCAGGAGGGTGTGCTGGTCTGGCTCTGGGACACCGCCTACGCCGACAACAACACCCGTGACCATCTCGGCGGCGGCCTGATCCTGCCGGTCGACGCACACCCGCAGTCGATCCGCTTCCAGGGCGGCGCGCTCGTCAACGCCCGGGCGCAGAGCTACGACGCGCCGTTCTCGCTGAAGCCCACCACGGCGTTCACCCTGCACAGCGTCGGTGTGGCGACCAGGTTCGCGGCCGAACCGGCCGTGCCGGTGTTCAACGACCGGACGGGGGTCTACGCCGACCCGGCCAACCCCGAGCTCGGGGTGAAGGTCCCGGACACCAACACCAGGATCGAGGTCGTCCGCGAGACCCGCGGCGGCCAGCTGACCACCGTCAAGGTCGGTCCGGCATCCTGAGCGTCATGATCTGGCCCAGGGCCACCGAGCCCCGGCCCCGCCACCGGGGGGCCGGGGCTCCGGCGCGTGTGCCGGCTTCCGGGCGCCACCTCGCCGGGTTGCACGAAGCCACCCACACGACGATGTGACGCCGGGTCGGCAATGCTTCCAGCCCGCCGACGCGACCGTCGGCCCATCGCCGTTCCGTGACCGATCCGGCACACAACGTCGATGCTCGGGGTGGGGCCCGGGCCCGCGCCGGCCGCCTTCGGCGGCTGCCCGGCTGCGGGTCAGTAGCCCCGGGCGGCCGCTCCGCCGGCGAGCAGGGCGAAGGCCCGCTCGGCTTCGGCCACCGCCCGGGGGTAGGTCTGCTCGGCGCTCTGGCCGGCCGCCAGCCGGACCCAGTTGGCCTGGGTGAGGATCTGCCGCGCGGCGACGTACTGGGCGGCCACCAGCCGGGGCGTCATGGTGTCCGCCGCGGCGCCCTCCGGCCCCTCCACCGCCTCGGTCAGCGCCTGCGCCAGCGCCTCGGTGTCGGCGGCGACGAAGTCCCGCAGGTGGGAGCTGAGGCTCGGGGTCTCGAAGACCAGCCGGTGGAAGGCCACGACCTCGGGCTCGTCGCACAGGCCGGTCGCCGGGTCCCGGTGCTCCAGCCGGTCCAGGAAGTGGTGGCGCAGCGCCTGGAGCGGCGACTGCCCGGCCGGGCGCGCGCCGACCACCCGCGCGGCCTCGCCGCGGTGGTCGGCGATGCGGTGCAGGACCAGCGCCTCCTTGCTGGCGAAGTAGCGGAACAGAGTCGGCTTGGAGACCTCGGCCGCGGCGGCGATCTGCGCGACCGAGACCTGGTCGAAGCCGTGGGCGAGGAACAGGGTGATAGCCGCGTCGGCGAGGGCCTGGCGCGTGCGCTCCTTCTTCAGGGTCCGCAGACCTCCGGGCTCACTCATACACCGATCCTAACCCAGGAACTTTCGTTACTCGGTTGCATTCATTACCAGGTTGCTGTTTCATGGTCTCAAGACCTGAGAGAGAGGCACGACCATGGCATCCGTACTGATCGTCGGCGCCGGCCCGACCGGACTCACCCTCGCCTGCACGCTCGCCCGCCAGGGCACCGCCGTCCGGATCATCGACCGGTCGGCCGAGCCCCACCGGATCTCGCGCGGCAAGGGCCTCAACCCGCGGAGCCTGGAGGTGCTGGCCGACCTCGGGCTCGCCGAGCGCCTGGCCGGGGCCGGCCGCACCGACCTGGTGTTCCGCAAGTACTTCGCCGGGGAGCACATCAGCGACAGCGATCCCTTCGCCGACGTTCTCGCCACCCCCGACGTCCCGTACCCGCGCTCGCTCACGGTGCCGCAGTGGCGGGTCGAGGAGCTGCTGCGCGAGCGGCTGGCCGAGTTCGGCGTCCGGGTCGAGTACGGCGCGGAGTTCGCCGCGCTCACCCAGGACGAGCAGGGCGTCACCGTCACGCTGGCCGACGGCGGGCGGATCGAGGCCGGTTACCTGGTCGGGTGCGACGGCGCCGGCAGCCGGATCCGCAAGCAGCTCGGCGTGGCCTTCGAGGGGACGACCGACCCGGAGCAGGTGATGTTCTGCGGGGACGTGGAGGTGGATGGCGAACTCGACCCCACGCTCTGGCATCAGTGGTTCGACACCGACGGCGCCGTGCTGCTCTGCCCCTTCGAGGGGTCACCCGTCTGGCAGATCCAGGCCACCCCGGAGTTCGCTGCGGACGGCACGATGCTGGAGCCCACACTGGAGGGCTTCCAGCGGCTGTTCGACAAGTACGCCCGGGTGCCCGGGATCAGGCTGCGCAACGCGACCTGGCTCTCCACCTGGCGGGCCAACATCCGGATAGCCGACCGCTACCGGGTCGGCCGGGTGTTCCTCGCCGGGGACGCCGCCCATGTGCACCCCTTCGCGGGCGGGCTGGGCATGAACACCGGCATCCAGGACGCCTGGAACCTCGGCTGGAAGCTCGCGCTGGTGCTGGCCGGCCGGGCCGCGCCCGGGCTGCTCGACAGCTACCAGGAGGAACGGCTGCCCATCGCCGCCTGGACGCTGGACTTCAGCAGCAGCGCGCTCGCCAGGGTGATGGCGGCCGTCAGCGTGCCGGGCGTCGGGGTGGAGTCGATCGCCACGCCGGACACCCGGGGGCTCGGCATCGGCTACCCGTGGAGCCGGCTGGCGGCGGACGGCTCCTTCGACGGCGGGCCGCGCCCGGGTGAGCGCGCACCCGACGCGCCCTGCCACGACGCCGACGGCAGGCCCGTCCGGCTCTTCGAGCGGTTCGCCGGCGACCACTTCACGCTGCTCGGCTTCGGCGCCGCCACCCTGCCGGCGCTCGCCGGGCTGAGCGCGGCGGACGCCGGAGGTCCGGCGCTGCGCCCGGTGGCCGTGGACGCCGCCGGCCCCGGCGGGCTCGGCGACACCGGCGGGCTGAGCGACACCGGCGGCCACGCCCGGCGCGCGTACGGGATCACCGGCGACGCGCTGGTGCTCGTCCGCCCGGACAACCACATCGCGCTCAGCGTGCCGCCCGAGGCCGGGCAGCTGGTCCGCGACTACCTCGCCCGGCTCGGTGAGCAGCGCCCGCAGCCGTGACCGGACCGGGCAGGCCGGGCAGGCAGGCAGGACATGTCGGATCCGGCGGACATGGCAGAGCCCGTACGGGCCGGCCGCGGAAGCGGTCAGGACGGCCGGCCCGTACGGGAGTCGGGGGAGGAGGCGGGAGGAGGCGGGTGGTGGTGCCCGGCCGGGCGCGGCCCTCGTGAGGTTCCCCGCCGCGCCCGACCGGAGTCGGGTGCTACCTGCGCAGCGGGCCCTCGCAGGTGTAGTCGGCGGTGCCGGCCCGGCCGGAGGGCCAGACGTCGACCTTGCCGAACGTGCAGTTCATGTCGTTGAGGTTGTTGGCGATGTCCTTGGTCCGGGTCAGGATGAAGTAGTCGACCGTGTCGGACATGTCCTTGAACACCCGGTCCGGGCTGCCGGAGTCGGCCAGGTTGGCGGTGATCCGGCCGGTGCAGACGAAGCGCATCGGCTTGTTGGCCCAGTCCCCGTTGTCCTTGCAGGACGGCGTGATCTGGGTCGCCTTGGCGAAGGCGGCCTGCACCTCGGACGGGTAGGCGTAGTCGAGGTAGCCGTTGGGCGTGAAGCTGGTGCTGGGCACGTACAGGTTGGCGACGTTGCGGATCTGGGCGTCCAGGAAGGCGCCGTACTCGGCCTGGAGCGCGCCGTCCGAGCCGACCCGGCTGCGCCAGGCGTCGAAGCCGGCCGGATCGTCGGCGCGCTGGTAGCCGTACATCTCGCGGATCAGCGAGGGGTGCCTCTGCCAGAGGAACTCGAAGAACGTGCCCGCGTAGTTGTAGAAGTGGAACGCCGGGGTGTCGTCGTACCGGGCATGGATCAGCTGGTCGATCGTCATCCGGGGGATGCCGTTGGCCTCGTCCTGGGCGAGCTTGTTCACCAGTGACCTGCGCACCAGGATGCCCTGGTCGCGGGTCGCGCCGTCGAAGAACTCGGCGGTGCCCTCGTCCATCGCGGTGGTCCTGTCGCCGGCGTACCAGCGCGGGTCGCCGAAGTAACCCGGCGTCGCCCAGCGGCCGTTGAGGTAGTGGGTGTACTCGTGCCGGAAGAGCTCCTCCAGCGTGAGGGTGGAGTCCTGCGGCACCCGGCGCTGGTAGGTGTAGAAGGTGGCGCCCTTCTCGATGTAGATGCCGCCGTTGTTGGTGGAGTAGCCGGTGAGCAGCGGGTGGTACACCTCGTAGTCCGCGCGCGAGGCGTAGAGGTGGATGTGCAGCGTGCTGTTGGTGTCGCCGGCCAGCGGGACGTCGGTGCCCAGCACCCGGAAGAACTGGCTCTTCACCTGCTTGCTGGCGTAGTACATCTGGTCGACGGTCGCCTTGTCGAGGGCGGTGCGGACCTCGATCGCGCCGTTGTCGTAGCGGTAGGTGTTCGGGAAGAGCTTGGCCTCGATCTGGTCGGTGCAGACGCCGTACTGGGCGCAGCTGCCGTACGTGTTGGCCCAGCCGACCACCTTCACCCAGGGCGCGGAGTACTCGCCGAAGGTGCTCGCGGTGATCCTCAGCAGGTCGCCGAGCTCGGCGACGATGCCGGACTTCAGCGCGGGTATCTGGCCGAAGCGGCCGTACTCGGCCACCGCGTCGCGGGCCACCCAGGCGTTCTTGGTGCCCTTGAGGTGCCCGTAGCCGGCGAAGGCCCGGAACGAGGCGCGGTAGTCGGCGGAGGCGGCGACGGCGGCCGTGAACGCCGGGTCCTGGTTGTAGATTCCGAGGTAGTTGACGTTGAGCGCGGCCAGCGCGGCATTGCCCCACTGGGCGCTGTCGCCGAGGGTGGTGCCCGGGGCGAGCTTGGCGAGGATCCTCCGGACCAGCGGGAGGTTGTTCTGGCGCAGGCCGGTGCTCCCCGAGGTGATGGTCATCTCGCGCATCACCGCGCCGGCGCGCTCGGTGGTGTCGAACGCGTGCGGGGAGGCCGCGTACGCGTCGATCGCCTGCTGGATGGCGGCCAGCGTCGGGGCGTCGGTGACGTCGATCTCGGTGTGGTTGAAGTCGAAGTAGACGGTGGCGTGCAGGAACGTCCACAGCTCGTAGAGGTGCGAGGCGCCGGTGCCGTCGTCGGCGGCGGCGAGCCGGCTGATCCGGTTGGCGACGGCCTGGACGTGGGCGTCGTCCATGGTGGTGGCGTAGCGGGCGTCCCAGGTCCAGAGGAACTTCAGGCAGCCGTCGGCGCTGACCGCCGGATCGGTGAGGAAGGTGACCAGCTGGGCGGGGCTCAGTGCGGTCATGCCGTCCACCGTGCAGGGCACGCCGGCGGCGGGGGCGGCGGGGGCCTGCGTCGTGCCGGCCGTCGCGCCGGCGGCGGGGGCGGGCGCGCCGACGCGCTCGGGCAGCAGACCCGGGATCAGGGAGGCGCCGAGCGAACCGCCGCCGGGGGCGGGGGCGGCGGTGCCGGTCCGCGCGGCGGCGTCGCCCAGGTGGTCGACCTCGTCGTAGCCGGTCGCGCTGGGGGCGTCGGCGGTGAAGGCGGGGCCGGCGGCCGGGGCGGTCACCGGGGCTGCCGGGGCCGTCGGGGCCCCGGTCGAGAACGCGTTGGCGGTCTCGATGGCGGGCAGCGTGAGGGTCGCCGCGAGGGTGGCGGCGAGCAGAACCCGACGCGCGGTGCGGGGAGTTGACACCTGTGCTCCAGATGGGGTGGAGGAGTGGGGGTGGGCGGAGCTGGTGGTGCGTTGGTGCGGACGGGCACGCCCGTCGGGCACGCCCGGGGCTGTACCGCCGTCTGTGGGGGTCAGGCTTCGGGGAAGTGGCAGGCCGCCTCGCGGGTGCCTGGGCCGGCGATCCGCAGCAGCGGCTGCTCGCTGCGGCAGATCTCCTGCGCCCTGGGGCAGCGCGGGTGGAAGGTGCAGCCGGTGGGCGGGTTGGCGGGGCTGGGCGGATCGCCCGGCAGGACGATCCGTTCCCGGGCCCGCTCGGCGGCCGGGTCGGGCAGCGGTACGGCGGAGAGCAGCGCCTTGGTGTACGGGTGGGCGGGGTTGCCGTAGACCTCGTGCTTGTCACCGATCTCGACGATCCGGCCGAGGTACATCACCGCGACCCGGTCGCAGACCCGTTTGACCACCGAGAGGTCATGGGCGATGAAGATGTACGCCAGGCCGAGTTCGTCCTGGAGCCGCTCCATCAGGTTGACCACCTGGGCCTGGATGGAGACGTCCAGCGCGGAGACCGGCTCGTCCGCGACGACCAGGCGCGGGGAGGTGGCCAGCGAGCGGGCGATGCCGATCCGCTGGGCCTGGCCGCCGGAGAACTCGTGCGGGTAGCGGTCCAGGTGTTCGGGGATGAGGCCGACCAGCTCCATCAGTTCGGCGGCCCGCTGGCGGGCCTCGGCGGCGCTGCTGCCCTGGACGAGCAGCGGCTCGGAGACGATCCGGGCGACGGTCTGGCGGGGGTTCAGCGAGGAGTGCGGGTCCTGGAAGACCATCTGGAGGTGCCGGCGGTGCGGGCGCAGCTGGGTGGGGTTCAGCCGGCCGATCTCGGTGCCGTCGAAGGTGATGGTGCCGTCGGTGGGCTCCAGCAGCCGCACGATCATCCGGCCGGTGGTGGACTTGCCGCAGCCGGACTCACCGACCAGCCCGAGGGTCTCCCCGGGGGCGACGTCGAAGCTGACGCCGTCCACGGCCCGGATCGGGCTGCCGGCCCGGCCGGTGCGTCCGCGTTTGCCGGGGAAGGTCTTGACCAGGTCCCGGACGGACAGCAGGGTGCTCACGAGAGGGCTCCTTCCGGGACGAGCGGCAGGTGGCAGGCCGCCAGGTGGCCCGGGCCGAGCGGGCCGAAGCCGGGGCGCTCGGCCAGGCAGCGGGCGTGCTGGTCCTGGCTCGCGCCGGTGGTGCGGGTGCAGCGCGGGGCGAAGGAGCAGCCGGGGGCGGGGGCGATCAGGGACGGCGGGCTGCCGGGGATGGCCCGCAGCGGGGCCTGGTCGGTGTCGTCGAGCCGGGGCAGGGAGTCCAGCAGGCCGCGGGTGTAGGGGTGCGCGGGCCGGCCGAACAGCCGGTCCACGTCGGCCTGTTCGGCGGCCCGGCCGCCGTACATCACCAGCACCTCGTGGGCGACCCGGGCGACCACGCCCAGATCGTGGGTGATCATGATGACGCCCAGGCCGCGGTCCTGCTGGATCCGGGCGATCAGGTCGAGGATCTGCGCCTGGACGGTGACGTCGAGGGCGGTGGTGGGCTCGTCGGCGATCAGCAGGTCCGGCTCGCAGGCCAGCGCCATCGCGATCATCACGCGCTGGCGCATGCCGCCGGAGAACTGGTGCGGGTACTCCGCGACCCGCCGGGCCGGCTCGGGGATGCCGACCTCGCCGAGCATCTCGACGGCCCGCTGCCGGGCGGCCTTGCGGGAGGCCCGGAAGTGCACCCGGTAGTGCTCGGCGATCTGCTCGCCGACGGTGTAGAAGGGGTGCAGGCTGGAGAGCGGGTCCTGGAAGATCATCGCGATCCGCCGGCCGCGTACGGCGCCCAGCCGCCGTTCGGACAGCCCGGTCAGCTCCTGGCCGGACAGCTTGACCGACCCGGTGACGGCGGCGCCGCGGTGCAGACCCATCAGGGCCAGCGAGGTGACGGACTTCCCGGAGCCGGACTCGCCGACCAGGCCGAGCGTGCGGCCCGCCTCGACGGTGAAGCCCAGGCCGTCCACCGCCCGGACCACGCCGCGCGGGGTGTCGAAGGAGACCTTGAGGTCGCGGACCTCCAGCAGGGGGCTGCTGCTCATGGGTCAGTACCTCACTCTCGGGTCGACGTACGCGTACAGCAGGTCGACCAGCAGGTTCGCCACGACGATGAAGAAGGCCGCGAGCAGGGTGACGCCGAGGATGACCGGCTGGTCGGAGCGGACCAGGGCGTCGTAGAAGAGCCGTCCGACGCCGGGCAGTCCGAAGATGGACTCGGTGATGACCGCGCCGGCCAGCAGGCCGCCGAGGTCGATCCCGAAGATGGTCAGGATCGGCGTCATCCCGGAGCGCAGCCCGTGCTTGACGGTGACCGTCCTGGCCGGCAGCCCCTTGGCGCGGGCGGTTCGGATGTACGGCTCCGCCATCGTCTCGATCATCGAGTTGCGGCTCTGCCGGGCGTACATCGCCGCGTAGAGCAGCGCCAGTGCCAGCCACGGCAGCAGCAGGTTGGACGCCCAGCCGGCCGGGTCGTCGGTGAACTCGGTGTACGCCGGGTAGGGCAGCAGCCCGGCGGTTCTGACCACGCCCCAGATCAGCATGATCGAGGTGAAGTAGACCGGCAGCGAGGCGGTGGCGACGGAGACCACCATCAGCGACCGGTCCGTCAGGCTGCCCTTGCGCAGCGCGGAGACGACGCCGGCGCTCAGGCCCAGCAACAGCCACAGCACGGCCGCGCCGAGGGCGAGCGAGACGGAGACCGGCAGGCGGTCGGCGAGCAGCGTCCAGACCGGCATCGAGTACTCGTAGGAGTAGCCGAGGCAGGGGAAGGCGCAGTGCAGGGTGCCGGTGCCGCTGCCGTACTCGCGGCCGGCGAAGATGCCGACCAGGTAGTCGGTGAACTGCCGCCAGACCGGCTGGTCCAGGCCCATCGCCGTCCGGACCTCGGCCAGCCGTTCGGGGCTGCAGGTCTTGCCGCAGGCGGCGCCGGCGGGGTCGTTGGGCAGCAGGTAGAAGATGGTGAAGGTGATGGCGCAGATGGCGAGCAGGATGCCGGCCACGCCGAGCAGCCTCCGGCCGAGGTAGAGGATCACGACCGGCCTCCCCGGGGGTCGAGGATGTCGCGCAGGGTGTCGCCGAGCAGGGTGAAGGCGAGCACCGCGAGGAACAGGAAGAGCGTGGGGATCAGGAAGTACGCCGGGTCGGTCTCGTAGAAGTTGATGCTCTCGGCGATCATCTGGCCCCAGGAGGGGGTCGGCGGGCGGACGCCCACGCCGAGGTAGCTGAGCGCGGCCTCGGTGCTGATCATGCCGGGGATCAGCAGGGTGGTGTACGCGATGACCGGACCGGAGACGTTGGGCAGGATCTCCCTGCTGAGGATCCGCCACGGGCGGGCGCCGCCGACCTTCGCCGCCTCGACGTACTCGCGGTGCTTGAGCGAGAGCGTCTGGCCGCGCACCACCCGGGCGATGCCGGGCCAGGTGAACAGGCCGATCACGGCGGTCATCAGCAGCACCCGGTTGACGTCCCTGGCCACCGACATCATCGAGATCATGAAGATCAGTGAGGGGAAGGACATCGTCAGGTCCATGATCCGGGAGAGCAGGGCGTCCACCCGGCCGCCGAAGTAGCCCGCCGCGATGCCCGCCAGGGTGCCGGTGACCACCACCGCGGCGGTGGCGGCGAAGGCGATCAGCAGCGAGACCTGCCCGCCGTGCAGGACCCGGGCGAAGAGGTCCCGGCCGGTGACCGGCTCGACGCCGAACCAGTGGTCGGGGCCGATCCCGCCGGCGGCGCCGATCGGCGTACCGCCCAGGTAGGGGTCGATGGCGCTCTTGTCGAACTCCTCGGGAGTCCAGCCCTCCAGGGCGCTCAGCGGGGTGGCGAGGGCGGCCAGCAGGACCAGCAGGGCGACCATCGCCAGGCCGAACCGGGCCGATCCCTTGGCCCGGAGCTGGTCCCAGACCAGCCGCCAGGGGCCGCGGCCGGCCCGGCCGGGCCCGGTGGCCGGCCCGGTGGCGGGCTCGGGACCCGGGGCCGGGGCCGCGCCGCCGCGCGAGGCGGGGCCCGAAGCCACGGATTCAGTGGATGGAGTCATCGGTGACTGTCCCTCAGCCCTGGCTCTTCGAGGGGTCCTTGAGACCGATCGTGGCGAAGTCGAGCATGCCGGTCCACACCGGGTGGCCGTAGGCCCCGGCGATGTTGGTGCCGACCAGGATGGCGCGGCGCTGCCAGAGCGTCGGGACGGCCGGGGCCTTCTTGAGCAGGTCCTGGTCGAGGGCGAGCCAGGCCGCGTTGGCGTCCTTGACGTCGGGCATCGCGGCGATCTGATCGATCCGGTCCATCGTCGGCTGGTCCCGGAACTGGCTGTAGTTGCCCTGGTTGCCCTTCTCCTTGATGGTGCGTCCGTCGAAGACGAACGGCAGGAAGGTCGCGCCGGAGGGGTAGTCGGGACACCAGCCGGTCATCGAGAGGTCGGGGGCGTTCTTGGTGTCGCCGATGGTGTCGTAGTAGACCGACGGGTCGGCGGTGTTGATGGTGACCTGGATGCCCGCCTTGGCCAGCGACTGCTGGAGTGCCTCGCCGCGGGTCTTGTCGCCGGTGGAGACGGTCAGGGTGACCTTGAGGTCGCTCTTGCCGGTTGCCGCGAGCAGTTCCTTGGCCTTGGCCGGGTCGCCGGCCGGGGCGATCTTCAGCGGGTCGGCCCGGACGCCGTTCGTGAGCGCCGGTGGCAGGTAGGAGGTCGCGATGTCGGTCAGCGCCGGGCCGCCGAATGCGGTGACCTGGGCCTCCTTGTCCACGGCGTACATCATCGCCTCGCGGACCTTGGGGTCGTCGAACGGCGCCTTGGCGTTGTTCAGGTAGAGCATCTCGGTGCAGCCGGTCATCTCGGCCACCAGCCGGGACTTCACGTCCGTCTTCGGCAGCACCTTGGCCACCGACTCGGGGCGGATCTGCGGCCACTCGACGGCCGAGGCATCCGCGCCCTCGCTGGCGATCAGCCGGTCGTCGACCTGGCCGCCCTTGAGACCCTCGACCACCACGATCTTGTCCGGGTAGGCCTTGCGGACGGGGTCGGTGGCGGCGTCCCAGTTGGCGTTGCGCACCAGCGTCAGCTGCTTGCCGCGGTCGTACGTCTCGATCTTGTACGGGCCGGACGAGAACGGGCGCAGGTCGTACTGGGTGCCCTTCTCCTGCGACTGCGGGACGGCGGAGAACGTCGGCAGCGTGGCGGTGTAGGAGAACTCGGCGACCGGGCGCTTGAGGTGGAAGACGATGGTCTTCTCGTCCGGCGTCTCGATGGAGCCCAGGTGCTGGCCCGTCAGCGGGCCCTTGTAGCCGTCGGCGTCGGCGAGGTACTGGGCGGCGTAGTCGGGCCCTCCGGTGAGGTCGGGGGCGAAGGAGCGCTCGACGTTGTACTTCACGTCGGCGGCCTTGATGGGGTTGCCGTCCTCGTACTTGAGGCCGTCCTTGAGCGTGAACGTCCAGGTCTTGCCGCCGTCGGAGGAGCGGCCGAGGTCGGTGGCGAGGTCCGGCACGAGGTCGCTGCCGGCCGCGCCGGGCTCGGCCTTGAAGGTCACCAGGGTGCGGTAGAGCAGCCGGATGCCGAAGTCCATGTTGGGCATGGTCCAGTTGCGGGCCGGGTCGAGGTGGGCGAAGTCCTGGTTGGAGAGCACGGTGAGGGTGCCGCCCTTGACCGGCGAGCCGCCGACGATCGAGCCGGACGCGGCGCCCGGGGCCTTGGTACTGCCGCCCACGCCGCCGGCGCTGTCCTTGGTGGTCTTGCTGCACGCCCCGAGGCCGAGGGTGAGTGTCGCTGCGATCGCCGCCGCGAGGGCGGCATGGGTGCGCCTGGTCATGTGCAACTCCGCAGTGGGGGGCCAGAGTTCTCGGCCCGTGGTTCGCCCCGGGGCTGATCCGGGGCCATCGGGGGCGGCGACCGCCGGGGTCTAGCCGCTCCTCCGATGTGACCCGTAACATAGTAATGTGAAATTGCACTGGCAAGGGGTGGAGCGGCCCGTTACCGAGCTGTGTCCCTTCGATCCCCCAAATCCCGTGCACCGCAAGGAACATCAGCGCAGATCAGCAGCCCCCCGACCACCAAGGAGCCCGCAGCCGTGACCTCCTCCCCCCGACAGACCCCCGCCGTCCTCAACACCGGCAGCCACGATCTGCCCGTCTCCACCGCGCTGGACGCCTTCATGGGCACCGCCTGGGCCGCCACCCCCCTCCCCGCCGACCGGCGCGTCCCCGGCCACCAGCTCACCCCCGCCCGCCGCGCCCGGCTCTCCGCCGTCTTCCCCGGCGAGCGGATCGTCGTCCCCGCCGGGGAGTTGAAGGTCCGCAGCAACGACGAGGACTACCGCTTCCGCCCGCACAGCGGCTACGCCTGGCTCACCGGCCTCACCGGCGAGGACCAGGTCGGCCACGTCCTGGTCCTCGAACCGACCGGCCCCGAGGGCCACGAGCCCGTCCTGTACCTGCGCCCCCGCTCCCCACGCGGCGGCGACTCCCGCTACCGCGCCGAGTTCTACCGCGACCGGCGCTACGGCGAGTTCTGGGTCGGCCGGCGCCCCGACCTCGCCGAGGCCGGCCGGCTCACCGGCCTGCGCACCGAACACCTCGACGACCTCGGCAAGCTGCTGACCGGCCCTCAGCCCGCCACCCGGGTGCTGGCCGGCGTCGACCCCGCCCTGGACGCCGCCACCGCCCGCCCCGGCGACGAGCACGACCGCCAGCGCGACGGCCGGCTCGCCGCCGTCCTCTCCGAGCTGCGCCTGATCAAGGACGACTGGGAGGTCGCCCAGCTCCAACTCGCCGTCGACCACACCGTCAACGGCTTCGAGGACGTCATCCGCGCACTGCCCGCCGCACTGCGCCACCCGCGCGGCGAACGCTGGATCGAGGGCGTCTTCAACCTGCGCGCCCGCGCCGAGGGCAACGGCCCCGGCTACGACACGATCGCCGCCTCCGGCGCCCACGCCTGCGTGCTGCACTGGATCCGTAACGACGGCGCGCTCGACCCCGGCAAGCTGCTGCTGCTCGACGCAGGCGTGGAGACCGACACCCTCTACACCGCCGACATCACCCGCACCATCCCGCTCAGCGGCACCTTCTCCCCCATCCAGCGCCAGGCGTACGAACTCGTCCTGGCCGCCCAGGACGCCGGCATCGGCGCGCTGCGCCCCGGAGCCAGCTTCCGTGACTTCCACCGCGCCGCCATGCGGGTCATCGCCGAGGGCCTCGCCGACTGGGGCGTCCTGCGGATCTCCGCCGAGGAGGCCCTCCAGGAGGACAGCGGCCTGTTCCGCCGCTACACCCTCTGCAGCACCGGCCACATGCTCGGCATGGACGTCCACGACTGCGCCAGGGCCCGCGCCGAGACCTACCTCGACGGCGTCCTGGAGGAGGGCCAGGTGCTCACCGTCGAGCCCGGCCTCTACCTCCAGCCCGACGACGAGACCCTGCCCGTCGAACTGCGCGGCCTCGGCATCCGCATCGAGGACGACCTCGTCATCACCGCCGACGGCGCCCGCCTGATGTCCGGCGCACTCCCCCGCTCGGTCGCCGCGATCGAGGAGTGGATCGGCACCCTGCTCGGCTGACCGCACCGCGGCGCGGCGGACGCGGGAACGGGGAGGGTGTCCACCCTCCCGGGCGACGGAACCGGCGGCGGCGCGCGCCCCCGGGCCGGGGGTGCGCGCCGGGCGGATCAGGCCGGGCGGATCAGGCCGCTGCTCAGCCCGGCCGCGATCGCGGAGGTGCGGCTGTCCACGCCGAGCTTGTCGTAGATGTGCACCAGGTGCGTCTTGACCGTGGCCTCGCTGATGAACAGCTGCTTGGAGATCTGCCGGTTGGCCAGTCCGGAGGCCAGCAGCTGGAGGATCTGCGTCTCGCGCGGGGAGAGCGTCGGCCGGCCTGCCCGGACCCGGCCCAGCAGGCGGGCGGCGACCGGCGGCGCCAGCACCGTCTCACCGCGCGAGGCGGCCCGGACGGCTGCCGCGACCTCCTCGGGCGGCGCGTCCTTGAGCAGGTAGCCGGTGGCCCCCGCCTCGACCGCCGACAGGATGTCCGCGTCCGTGCTGTACGTGGTGAGGATCAGCACGGCCGGCGGGTCGGGCAGCGCGGTGATCCGCCGGGTGGCCTCCACCCCGTGCATCCCGGTACCCATCTGGAGGTCCATCAGCACCACGTCGGGCCTGGCGTCCAGCGCCTCCAGCACCCGCAGCGCCTCCGCCCCGTCGGCCGCCTCGCCGACGGCCTCCAGTTCGGGCAGATCCTCGACCATCGCGCGCAGGCCGCGCCGCACCACCGGGTGGTCGTCCACCAGCAGGACCCGGATCACCGGCCGCCCGCCTCGGTGAGCACCGGCTCCGCCGTCCCGATCGCCCGCAGCGGCAGCGAGACGGCGACGGCCGTCCCCTCCCCCGGGGCCGACTCCACCGTCAGGCTGCCGCCGAGCGCGGCGATCCGCTCGCGCATTCCGTGCAGGCCGAAGGTCGGGCGTCCGCTGCCGCGCGCCGCGTGCGGGTCGAAGCCGATCCCGTCGTCGAAGACGTCCAGGGTCACCTCGTCGTCGAGGTAGGTCAGGGTCACAGCCAGGCGCCGGGCCTGTGCGTGCCGGACGGCGTTGCCCAGCGCCTCCTGGGTGAGGCGCAGCAGGGCGACCTCCGCCTCGACCGGCAGCGGGTAGGGCTCCCCGTCCAGGTGCAGTACGGCGCCGGAGCCGGCGGCCAGCCGCCGCAGCGCCTCGGTGAGGGTGGCGTCGTCGAGCGCGGGCGGGGTGAGGGCGTGGACGAAGCGGCGGGCCTCGGCGAGGTTCTCGGAGGCCGTCCGGCCGACCTCGCGGATGCGTTCGGCGGCCGTCGCGGGGTCGGCGGGCAGTGCGGTGTCGGCGGAGCGGGCGAGCAGCACGATGCTCGACAGGCCCTGCGCGAGGGTGTCGTGGATCTCGCGGGCGAGGCGCTGCCGCTCGGCGAGCCGGCCGGCCTCGCGCTGAGTGGCCGCCAGTTCGTCGCGGGTGCGCATCAGGTCGTCGATCAGGCGCTGCCGCTCGCGGCTCTCGCGGTAGAGCGCGGCGTAGCCGTACGCGGTGAGCAGGGCGACCACGGCGCCGGCGACCGGGCCGATGACCTTGGCGGTGGTCAGGCCGCCGGGGGTGCCGGTCTGCGCGGCGACCACGATGGCCGTCAGCGCCAGCACCGCCGGGACGGCCAGGCGCACCGGGAGCAGGTGCAGGCAGACGAAGTAGAGCGGGAAGGCGAGGTAGCTGAACTCGGGGTGCTGGAGGGTCAGCGATATCCACAGCGCCGACACCGCGACCAGCCACACCCCGGCGCACAGGCGGGCCGAGCGGACCCGCTCGATCAGCCCGCCGGTGGCGTAGACGGCGGCGAGCACCACGGCGGCGGCCAGCCCGGGGCCGTCGAGGTCACCCCGGAGCACGGCCCGGACCAGCAGCACACCGAGCAGGGCGAAGAACAGCCCGTGCAGGGCGAGGTTCATCAGCCGCAGGGCGGGGGTGCGGGCGATGTGGCCTGGCCCTTCGGGCGCCGGCGGGTCGGTACTCGTCACGCCTTCCGAGGGTACGGGGTGGGGTGGGTGCCGCTGACCGGCGTGGCATCAATCGTTCGATGGATTCTGCGGTGCATCCCCCGCAGGGGGGCGGGCCCAGTCCTCTCCCTGATGGATCACGCGCCCCGTGCCGACAAGGTGGGAGTGCACTGCCCGACTCCCGCCCCACCAACCCTCCGCTCTCCTCACCGCCCCTTCCCGGGAAGGTCCCCCGTGTTCGTCGCTCTGCGTGACATCCGCTTCGCCAAAGGCCGGTTCGCCTTGATGGGCGCGGTGGTCACCCTGATCACCACCCTCGTCGTGTTCCTGTACGGCCTGACCGGCGGCCTCTCCTCGGCCGCTTCCTCCGCCGTCGCCGAACTGCCGGCGGACCGGATCGTCTTCGGCGCCCCCGCCGGGGCCTCGGCCACCGTCTCGTTCAGCAACAGCGCCGTCTCGCCCGCCCAGACCTCCGCCTTCACGGGTGCGCCCGGAATCCGCTCGGCACTGCCGCTCGGCATCTCGATGACACGGCTGACCGCGAGCGAGGCGGCGGCCGCGGTGAGCGTGCTCGGCGCCCCGGCCGAGCTGCTGCCGCCGCTGCGTTCGGGCTCGGCGCCGGCGGACGGTCAGGTCGCGGTCGGTGCCGCCACCGCCGCGACGTACCACCTGGCGGTCGGCGGGCCGGTACGGGTCGGGCCGCTGACGCTGACCGTCTCCGGCATCACCGAGGACCGCTCGTACAGTCACGCGGCGAGCGTCTGGACCGGCCTGGCCACCTGGGAGCGACTGAGCGGGCAGAACCAGCCGACCGTACTGGCGCTCGTCCTCTCCTCCGGCGCCGACCTCGGCGCACTGGACGCGGCGCAGGGCACCGCGACCGTCCCGCTGTCCGACGCGCTGAGCGGCATCAACGGCTACTCCGCGGAGCGCGCCAGCCTCCAGCTGATCCAGGGCTTCCTGTTCGCGGTGAGCGCGCTGGTGGTCGGGGCCTTCTTCACCGTCTGGACGGTGCAGCGCAGGCCCGACATCGCGGTGCTGAAGGCGGTCGGCGCGAGCAGCGGCTACCTGGTACGGGACGCGCTGGCGCAGGCGGCGGCCGTCCTGCTGGCCGGGGCGCTGCTCGGCGGGGCACTCGGCGGGGTCGGCGGGTTCTTCGCCTCCGCCTCGGTGCCGTTCGCGCTGAGCCCTGCGAGTGTGACCGTGCCGGTGGTGGCCATGGTGCTGCTGGGCCTGGTCGGGGCCGCGCTCGCCGTCCGCCGCATCACCTCCGTCGACCCCCTGGCCGCGCTTGGAGCGAACCGATGAGCACCACCACCGCCACCACCCGGATCCGTACCGGTCTCGCCCTGCGCGACGTCACCCTGACCTACCCGGACGGGGAGAGTCGGCTGACCGCGCTGGACGGCGTCTCGCTGGAGGTCGCCCCGGGCGAGTTCGCCGCCGTGGCCGGGCCCTCGGGCTCCGGCAAGTCCAGCCTGCTGGCGGTGGCGGCGACGCTGCTGCGGCCGGACCGGGGGCAGATCGTGATCGACGGCCAGGACGCGGGCGCGCTCGACGACCGGGCCCGTACCGCGCTGCGGCGCGAACGGCTGGGGATCGTCTTCCAGCAGTCCAACCTGCTGGCCTCGCTGACGGCGCTCGAACAGCTGCTCGTCCTGGAGGACATCCGGGGCGGCCGGCCCCGTGCCGCCCAGGAGCGGGCCCGCGAACTGCTCGCCTCGGTCGGCCTGGACGCCGCCAAGCAACAGCGCCGCCCGCACCAGCTCTCCGGCGGCGAACGCCAGCGGGTGAACATCGCCCGCGCCCTCTTCGGCAGCCCGTCCGTCCTGCTGGTCGACGAGCCGACCTCGGCGCTGGACCACGAGCGCGGCGCCCAGATCGTCGACCTGCTCGCCGCCGTCACCCGCACCCACCGCACCGCGACCGTGATGGTCACCCACGACCGCGACCTCCTCGGCCGCGTCGACCGCGTTCTGACCATGCAGGACGGCCGCCTCGGCTGAGCGGGCCGGGCCGGCTACTTCTCCGGGCCCAGCACGCTGTCGACGACGAGCGTGACCGGTGCCCCGACGGACTCCGGGAGGGTGAGCGACTGCCCTGGGTGGTGAACCGCGTGAACGCGATACTCGCCGTCACGAGGGTCCGTCAGCACCATGACCTTGCGGTTCTTCCGGTCCACGATCACATAGACGGGGACACCGGCACTGGCGTAGCCAGCGGGCTCGACCTTCAGATCATGGATGTGGTTGGAGGATGTGACCTCAAGGACCAACCGGAAGATCGACGGGTCATAACAGTTGTACTCAACGAGATGATCGCCAAAGTCTGCATCGACCACCGCGAGATCCGGGATCGCGTAGTCGGAAGGACCGTCGGGCAACCAGAGGCCGATCGCCTGGATTACGCGCGAGTCCTCACCGTGCAGCCCGGCCGCGATGAACGGGATCATGATGTCGGTCAACGACGCGCCGTGTGAGCCGTCGGGAGGTGGCGCCACGGTGATCTGTCCCCCGATGATCTCGACTCGGTAGCCGGCGAACCGGTCGGCGATCTGCTCGGCCATTTCGAGCAGGGTCGGCTGCTCGAAGGGCTCTTCCACTGCTGCGGCGGACATGGAATTCCTCCTGGCTGCCAGTGTCGAGACCATCATCGTAGGCTGCGGAACGGGCTGCGGAACGGGCTGCGGCCGGTCCCCCGCCCGTTCACCCGAACGGGTTTCGCAGCGTCAGCGGGCGCCGAGGCGCAGGGCGGGGCGTTCCTCGGCGGCGGCTTCCTCCCGGCCGGCGGCCCAGAGGGAGCGGACGTGGCCGAGGTGGCGGGTCATGCACGCCTCGGCCGCCTCGGCGTCGCCAGAGATCATCAGGTCGAGCAGTTCGAGGTGCTCCTCGGCCGAGGAGACGAGCTCCCCGCGCTGGTCGAGGCGGGTGAGGCCGTACAGGCGGGAGCGCTTGCGCAGGTCGCCGACGGTCTCGACCAGGCGGGCGTTGCCGGCCAGCGCCAGCAGGTCGAGGTGGAACTGCCGGTCGGCCTCCAGGTAGCCGATCAGGTCGTGCTTGCGGGCGGCCGTGACGATCGCCTGGGCCTGCGGGCGCAGGGCCTCCAGCTGTTCGGGGGTGGCCGTGCGGGTGACCCGGCCGACGGTCGGGACCTCGATCAGGGCGCGGATCTCGGTGAAGTCGTCGAGGTCGCGCTCGGTGAGCTCGGTGACCCGGAAGCCCTTGTTGCGGACGGCCTCCACCAGGCCCTCGCGGGCGAGGTCGAGCATCGCCTCACGTACGGGGGTGGCGGAGACGCCGAAGTCGGCGGCGAGCGCGGGGGCCGAGTAGACGACGCCGGGGCGCAGTTCGCCGGAGATGAGTGCGGCCCGCAGGGCATGGGCGACCTGGTCGCGCAGCCGCTCCTGGACGGAGATCAGGGTGCGGGCTTTGAGGTCGGCCATGGTGTTCCTCCGGATGGTTGCAGGACACCAGTGTACAATGTCACGTTACGTTGATTCTGCAACATTTCACGATTCGGACGGATCGTCAGAGAAGCCGACAAGCCCCCATGGTGACAGCACGCACCGCCCGCCACAACAGTCGCGCCCGCGCCGCCGGCGCCGAGCGGGGCGTGCGATCCGCCCGGCGCCGGGGCGCTACGCGGCGGCCTTCCCGATGACCTCGATCAGGCTGGTGACGCTGTCCGCGCCGCGCCCGGCCGCCATCCCCCGCCGGAAGAGCTCCAGTACGGCCGCCGGCAGCGCCCGGTCGACGCCCGACGCCTCCACGGTGTGCAGCACATGCTCGACGCTCGCCACCCCCATGGCCAGGCGGTCCACGTCCCCGCCGTGGTCACCGGCGTCGATCCGGGGCGCGTAGAACGCCAGGAAGCCCGGCATCAGCGACATCGTCGAGGTCGCGTACGGCAGGAACTCCCCGGCCGAGATTCCGTTGGCCCGAGCGAGCGCCACGGCGTGCAGATAGCCGAGCAGGCCGGTCCAGAACATGTCCATCTGGATCTGGTAGTACAGCGCGGCCAGCCCGGGGTCGACTCCCCGGTAGTCGGCCCCGGTGAGCACCTCCAGGGTGGCGCGGTGGGTCAGGAAGGCCTCCTCGGGGCCGCTGTAGAAGGTGGCGGACTCCGGCTTGCCGATGCCCGACGGAGGCACCTGAACCCCGCCGGTCAGGTGGACGGCGCCGTGCCCGGCCATCCAGTCGGCGGCCGCGCGGGCCTGCTGCGGGGTGTCCGAGCTGAGGTTGACCACCGTCCGCCCGGCCAGCGCCCCGGCGGCCGGCCGCAGGATCTCGTACATCGCCCGGTAGTCCGTCAGGCTCAGCACGACCAGCTCGTTGGCCGCCAGCGCAGCCTCCGCGGTGGGCGCAAGGACGGCGCCCCGGGCGACCAGCGGCTCGGCCCGGCTCGCCGTCCGGTTCCACACCGTCACCGGGTGGCCCGCGTCGAGGAACGCGGCCGCCATCGCCTGGCCCATCGGGCCGAGTCCGATCACGGTCAGCGACTGCTTGAAGCGCTTGGACATGGGAATCCCCTCCTCTAGAACGAACGCTCTATCTAGAAAGGAAGCTAGCACAGCCCTAGAACGAACGCTCTATCCGATTTCCGATAGAGTCCGGGTGTGAAGACGACCACCGGGCAGGACGACAGCACCGCCACCGCCGCGGCGCCGGGCACCCGCGAACGGCTCGTCAGGGCGACCTCCCGACTGCTGCAACGCCAGGGGTACGAAGGCACCGGGATCAAGCAGATCGCCCGGGAGGCCGAGGCCACGCTCGGCTCCGTCTACCACTTCTTCCCCGGAGGGAAGCAGGAGTTGGCCGCCGAGGCGATCCGGCACGGCGACCAGGAGTTCGCCGACCTGCTGCGGCAGGGCCTGGGCAGCGTCCAGGACCCGGCCGAGGCGGTGGCCGCCACCGGCCGCCTGCTCGGGCACCACCTGCGCGAGTCCGACTGGCTGGACGGCTGCCCGATCACGGCGACCGCGCTGGAGACCATCGGGCGCACGCCCGACATCCAGCAGGCCGTCGCCGAGGCCTTCGAGAACTGGCGCGGCATCGTCCAGGGCAAGCTTCGCGACTCGGGCCTGGCGGAGCAGGACGCCCACGAGCTGGCCTGGACGGTGATCAACACCCTGGAGGGCGCCGAGCTGGCCGCCCAGGTCTCCCGCAGCGAGCAGCCGTTGGAGGTCGCCGGCCGTCACCTGTCCAGGCTGATCGCGTCCTACTGCTGACCCCGACTACCCGCTACCGAGCCACCCGCTGACCCGCGCGAGGCCCACCGGGTACGCGAGCGGCCGGCCCGCCGGGGAGTCGCCCCCGGGCGGGCCGGCCGTACGTCGGGCCGCCGGACTAACCCCGCGCCCGCGCACGCCGGTAGAGCTCGGTGGCCACCGCGAGGTCCTGCCAGGCCATGCCGACGCCCTTGAACAGGCGCGGCCGGTCCATCGGCACCGGCGCCCCGCCGCCGACCAGCTCCGACAGGTTGTGCCAGGTGCCCGCGGCCGAGCCGGCCAGCAGCAGGTCCCCCGCCTCGCGGAGCGCCGCCGTCCGGGCCTCGACGTAGCACGCCGAGCGCCGGACGAGGGCGGTGTCGACCTCCCGGGCGTCCGGCTCGTGGGAGCCGACGGCGGCGACCGCCGCGTGGTCGGGCACCAGCCCGCCGTCGAACAGCGGGGTGCGCGCCGTGGTGCAGCACACCACCACGTCCGCCTCGGCCACCGCCGCGGGAAGGCCCGCCCGGGCGGCAAGACCCAGCGAACGGGCGTACGCCACCAGCTCCCCGGCGGGCCCGGCACTGCGCGAGACGACGGTGAGCCGGGTCAGCGGGCGGACGGCCAGCAGCGCGTCCAGGTGCCCGTACGCCTGCGGGCCCGCGCCGAAGAGCACCAGGTGCGAGGCGTCCGGCGCGGCGAGCCGGCGCAGCGCGAGGGCCGTCACCGCCGGGGTGCGCAGCGCGGTGAGCGCGGCGCCGTCGAGCAGGGCGAGCGGTTGCAGGGTGGGCCCGTCGAACAGCAGGTAGCTCCCGGTGATCCGGGGCAGGCCGCGTGCGGGGTTGGCCGGGGCGACGCCGGCGATCTTGACGCCCACGTAGGCCGCAGAGCCGGCCGGCATCAGCAGCAGCTCCCCCGCCGGGACGGGCACCGCGGAGCGGGCCGGGCACTGCTCGGGGTCGAGACCGTCGAGCAGCACTCGCTCCACGGCGTCCGCGGCCTCGGCCGGGGTGATGCGCACCTCCGGCGCGGGGGCGGCCTCCGATGTGGGGGCGGCCTCCGCCGGCGAAGTGCCCGGCGCCATCCGCAGGAGCGGCACGGCGACGGCGCCGGGCACGTAAGGGGTGGGACGGTCTGCTGTCATACCGCTGGGTCTCTTCCGCCGGATCGCTTCCGCTGGGTTCTCATGGTGCCCTGCACAACGCCTCGTGCCACGTCTGTCACGGCATCTCTCACGATCTCTCCCCCGGTGGCCCGCAGCTGCCCGCAGGGGTGGCCCTCAGCGGTGGCCCTCAGGTGAGCAGGAATCCGGTGCCGAGCGTGTCCTGCGGGTCGAGGAGGAAGCGGTGCTCCCCCGTCCGGTGGGCCGTGCCCGTGACCTCGGTGAGCAGGCCGTGCGGGTGCTCCCCGGCAAGCCGTCCGTGGAACACGCTGCCGATGATCGACTCGTGCCGCAGCTCCTCTCCGGGCGCCAGCATCCCCTCGGCGGCGAGCAGCGCCAGCCGGGCGGAGGTCCCGGAGCCGCACGGGGAGCGGTCGACCTGCCCGTCCGCGAACACGGTGACGTTGCGCTGGCTGGGCCCTGACGGGGTGTCGGGCAGGTCGTCGTACAGGATGACCCCGTAGACGCCGGACAGCCTCGGGTCCCGTGGGTGCCGGGTGGCGGGCTCACCGGCCAGGGCGGCGCGGATCTCCCGTGCGACGGCGGTGAGTTCGGGCAGCCGGCCGGGAGTGACGGACAGGCCGAGGGCGGCGGCGGGCAGCGCGGCGTAGCAGGCACCGGCGTGCGCGAGGGAGACCTCGACGGGCCCGCGCGAGGTGGCCACCGGCAGCTTCAGCGCGCTGACCGAGGCCGGTACGTTGCGGAAGGTCACGGCGGTGGTGCGCCCCGCCGCGCGGTGGACGGCGGCGGTGACCCGCCCGGACGGCACGTCGATGCGCACCCGGGCGACGCCGTCCTCGGGGGCGGGGACGAGCCCGGAGTCGACCGCCCAGGCGCCGAGTGCGATGGTGCCGTGGCCGCAGGCGGTGGAGTAGCCGTCCCGGTGCCAGAACAGCACGCCGAGGTGCGCCTCGGAGTCGTCCGGCGGCACCACGAAGCCGCCGTACATCCCGGCGTGGCCGCGCGGCTCGCGGGTCAGCAGCCGGCGGATGTCCTCCAGCGGGCCCGTCCGGGGCGCTGCACCGAGCACCGATCCCGCACCGCCCGTGCCACCCGTGCCGAGCGCGATGGCCCGGCGTTCGGCGACGCTGTCGCCGGGGATCGCGGGCAGGCCGGCGGTGACGATCCGGAAGGGCTCGCCCGCGGTGTGGTAGTCGACGGCGTCGATCCTCACCGGGCGCCCCCGGCCGGCAGCAGCGTGACGGTGCGCTCGGCGGTGTAGAAGTCCAGCGCGGCCCGGCCCTGCTCACGGGAGCCGTAGCCGGCGGCCTTGGCACCGCCGAAGGGCAGGTGGAAGTCGACGCCGCTGGAGGGGGCGTTGACGCGGATCATCCCCGCGTCGAGCCGGTCGGCGGCGGCCAGCGCGGTGTCCAGGTCGCGGGTGTGCACGGAGGTGGCGAGGCTGTGCCGGGTGTCGTTGGCGAGTTCCACCGCCTCGTCCAGGTCGGCGGCGCTCAGCAGGACGGCCACCGGGCCGAAGAACTCCTCGGTACGCAGCGGGTGCCCGGCCGGGACGTCGGCGAGCAGGGTCGGCTCGATGAACCAGCCGGCCCCCTCGGGCACGCCGCCGCCGGCGAGGACGGTGGCCCCGGCGGCCAGGGCGGAGTCGATCGCGGCGGTCAGCCGCTCACGCGCGGCCGAGGAGATCACCGGGCCGCAGACGGCGGCCAGCGCGGACGGCTCGGCCAGCGCGGTCAGGGCCTTGGCGAGGGCCTCGCGCAGCGGCTGGTGGGCGGCGCCGACTGCGATCACCCGGCTGGTGGCGGTGCACTTCTGCCCGGCGTACCCGGCGATGGCGTAGGCGAGCTGGCCGGCGGCCTGCTCGATGTCGGCGTCGGGCAGCACGAGGGCGGCGTTCAAGCCGCCCATCTCGGCCTGGACGGGGACGCCGCGGGCGGTGGTGGTGCGGATCACCGCCTGGCCGACGGCGGTGGAGCCGGTGAAGGAGACCACGTCGGCGCCGGAGATCAGCGCGTCGCCCTCCTCGGCACCGCCGGGCACGACGGTGAGGACGTCCGCGGGCAGGCCCGCGAGCTCGGCCAGCCGCAGCGCGCAGGCGGTGGCCTCCGGCGCGGGCTTGAGCACCACGGCGTTGCCCATGGCGAGCGCGGGGGCGGCCTTCCAGACCGGGATCGCCAGCGGGAAGTTCCAGGGGGTGATCAGCCCGGCCACGCCGTGCGGGCGGCGCCGGGTGAGCAGCAGGCCCTCGCCGGCGGCCGTCTCGTGGGTGGCGCCGGAGGGGCCGTACGGCGCCTGGGCGTAGTAGCGCCAGATCGCGGCCGTCCTGGCGACCTCGCCGCGGGCCTCGGCCGGCGGCTTGCCGACCTCACGCACGACGAGGTCGGCGAGCTCGTCCGCGTGGGCCTCGATCGCCTCGGCGGCCCGGGTGAGCGCGGCCGAGCGGGCGGCGGCGCCGGCGGCCAGCCAGCCGCGCTGGGCGGCGCGGGCCCGCTCGACCACGGCCCGGACGGCGGCTGCGCCGGGGGCCTGGACGGACACCACCAGGTCGGTGGGGTCGGCGGGGTTGTGGGACGTGACGGTCACAGCGGGAACCTTCCGGGGAACGGGACGGCGAGCAACGGGGCGGGCGGCAGCAGGGCATCCGGCGTCGGGACGTCCGGCGTCGGCGCGGCGGCCGGTCAGAGCAGGAAGCCGGCCGGGAACGGGTCGCTCGGGTCGAGGAAGTACTGCGCGGTGCCGGTGACCCAGGCGCGGCCGGTCACGGTGGGCACCACCGCCGGACGGCCGGCCACCGTGGTCTCCTCGACCAGGCGCCCGGTGAAGGTGGTGCCGATGAAGGAGTCGTTGCGGAAGTCCCGCCCGAGCGGGAGCTCGCCACGCGCGTGCAGCTGCGCCATCCGGGCGGAGGTGCCGGTGCCGCACGGGGAGCGGTCGAACCAGCCGGGGTGGATGGCCATCGCGTGCCGCGAGTGCTCGGCGGTGGAGCCCGGCGCGAGCAGCTGGACGTGGTGGCAGCTGTGGATGGACGGGTTCTCCGGGTGGACGGGCCGGTCGGCGGCGTTGATGGCGTCCATCAGGGCGAGCCCGGCGTCCAGGATGTCCTGCTTGCGCTCGCGCTCGAAGGGCAGGCCGAACTCGGCGAGCGGCAGGACGGCGTAGAAGTTGCCGCCGTACGCGAGGTCGTAGCCGACCGGGCCGTATCCGGGGACGTCGATCTTCTGGTCGAGCGCGACGGCGTACGAGGGCACGTTGCGGATGGTGACCGCCGTGGCGGCGCCGTCCCGGACGTGGACCTCCGCGGTCACCAGCCCGGCGGGGGTGTCCAGCCGGACGGTGGTGACGGGCTCGACCACCTCCACCATGCCGGTCTCCACCAGCACGGTGGCCACCCCGATGGTGCCGTGCCCGCACATCGGCAGCAGGCCGGAGACCTCGATGTAGAGCACGCCGAAGTCGGCGTCCGGGCGGGTGGGCGGCTGGAGGATGGCACCGCTCATCGCCGCGTGGCCGCGCGGCTCGTACATCAGCAGGGTGCGGAAGTGGTCCAGGTGCTGCTGGAAGTGCACCCGGCGCTCGGCCATGGTGGCACCTGGGATGACACCGAACCCGCCGGTGATGACGCGGGTCGGCATGCCCTCGGTGTGCGAGTCGACGGCGTGGAAGACGTGGCGGCTGCGCATGGATACGGCTCCGGTCGGTTGGGTGGCCGGGCCGGCTGCCCCCGCAGCCGGCCTCTGACTGGGCGTGGCACGGTGTGCCCGGGCCCGGTGTTACACGAGGCCCTCCGCCAGCGCCTTCTCGGTGGCGGCGCGGACGGCGGCCTCGATCTCCGGGGAGAGCGGCCCGCGCGGGGCGCGGGTGGGGCCGCCGGGGCGCCCGGCGATGTCCATCGAGAGCTTGATGGCCTGGACGAACTCGGTCTTGGAGTCCCAGCGCAGCAGCGGGTGCAGCGCCCGGTAGAGCGGCAGCGCGGTGTCGAGGTCCCCGGAAACCGCGGCCCGGTAGAGCGTCACGCAGGTCTCGGGCAGGGCGTTGGGGTACCCGGCGATCCAGCCGACGGCGCCGGCCAGGGCCAGCTCCAGCAGGACGTCGTCGGCGCCGATCAGCAGGTCGAGTCCGGGAGCCAGCTCGGCGATCTCGTACGCGCGGCGGACGTCGCCGCTGAACTCCTTGACGGCCACGACGGAGCCCTCGCGGTGCAGCTGCGCGAGCAGCTCGGGGACGAGGTCGACCTTGGTGTCGTAGGGGTTGTTGTACGCCACGACGGGCAGGCCGGCGGCGGCCACCTCGGCGTAGTGGGCGCGCACGGTGGCGTGGTCGGCGCGGTAGGCGTTGGGCGGCAGCAGCAGGACCGAGCCTGCGCCGGCCTCGGCGGCCTGCTCCGTCCAGCGGCGGGACTCCGCGCTGCCGTACGCCGCCACGCCCGGCATGACGCGGGCGCCGTCGCCGGCGGCCTCGACGGCGGTGGTGACGATCCGGGCGCGCTCCTCGGCGGTGAGGGTCTGGTACTCGCCCAGCGAGCCGTTGGGGACGACGCCGTCGCAGCCGGCGTCGATCAGGGCGCGGACGTGCTCGGCGTAGGCGTCGTAGTCGACGGAGAGGTCCTCGCGCAGCGGGATCGTGGTGGCGACCATGATGCCGCGCCAGGGGCGGGTGGTGTCGTGCTGGGTGAGGGACACGAGGTAACTCCCTTGGTGAGGTGTGACATTTTATAAGATGGCACAGACAGTGACAAGAGCCTGCGGGAAGTCGGCCGGGTCCCGGCGCCGTCCCCCGCAGGCCCGGGGTTCAGGTGGTCGGCTCCGCCGCCAGCTGGGACAGCGGGACGGGGCAGGCCAGCGGCCGGCTGTCGGCGCCCGGCCGGGGGTCACCGGACAGACAGGCCACCGCGGGGCCGCACATCCGGCCCTGGCACCAGCCCATACCGGCCCTGGTCAGCAGCTTGACCGTACGGGCGTCGCCGGCGCCGAGCTCCTCCACGGCCGCCCGGATCCGCTCGGCGGGGACTTCCTCGCAGCGGCAGACGTCGGTGTCCGGGTGCAGCCAGTGCGTCCAGCCGGGGCCGGGCCGGTGGGCCGCGGCCATCAGCTCGGCGAAGGCCCGCAGCCGGCTCCGGCGGCGCAGCAGCCCGGCGCGCGGCGCGCGGCCGGCGACGGCGTAGGCGGACAGCTCCCCCTCGGCGATCGCCAGGTCCGCGCCGCCCACGCCGCAGGTCTCACCGGCCGCCCAGAGGCCGGGCAGGCTGGTGCGCAGCCGGGCGTCGACCTTGAGCGCGACGGCGCCGTCCGGCGTGGCCCTGGTCTCGGCACCGAGTTCCGTGGCCAGCTCGATCTGCGGCACCAGGCCGTGGCCGACGGCGAGCGCGTCGCAGGCGATCCGCCGCTCGGTGCCGGGCACGGGCCGCCAGTTCGCGTCCAGCCGGGCCACACTCACCGCGGTCACCCGGTCGGTGCCGTGCGCCTGGACGACGGCACTGCGCCGCCGCAGCCGGCCGCCGTGGCGCAGCAGCGCCGCGCCGTGCACGGCGCCCTCGGTGAGCTTGCCGGGCACGGCGGCCAGCACGCCGGGGCGGCGGGCGTACCCGAGGTAGTCGGTGGCCTCCAGTACCGCGGGCACCTCGGCCCCGGCGGTGACCAGCGAGGACGCGGCGGCCAGCAGCAGCGGGCCGCTGCCGGCCACCACGATCCGCCGGCCGGGCAGGACCAGGCCCGCCTTGAGCATGGCCTGCGCGCCGCCGGCCGTGACCACGCCCGGCAGCGTCCAGCCGGGGAAGGGCAGCTGCCGCTCGTACGCGCCGGTGGCGAGCAGGACCGCCCGGGCACGGACGGTGGCGCGGGCGGTGGCCTGCGGGCCGAGCGTGGCGTGCAGCAGCCAGCTGCCGGCCGCAGGCTCGGCGCCTCCCGGACGCTCGGGGTCACCCGCACGCTCGAGGTCGGTGACGCGCTCCGCCGTCCAGATGTGGTGCTCGCGCAGGAAGTCGATCCGGCCGGCCGAGACCTGGGCCTCCAGCCGGGCGGCGAGCGCGGCGAAGACCGGCCAGCCGTGGTGCAGCCGGTCGGGTCGGGTGGCCCCGAGCCCCGGGGCCGGGTGGCGGTAGTACTGGCCGCCGGCCTGCGAGCCCGCGTCCAGCAGCGCGCAGCGCAGGCCCAGGTCGGCGGCGGTGACGGCGGCGCAGAGTCCGGCCGGGCCGGCGCCGATCACGGCGAGGTCGTAGTGGGGCGGACGCTCAGACGGCGAGGTCGGCACGGCCGTGGCCCTCCTGGCTGGTGACGCGGTCGCCGGGGCCGGCCGGGAGCAGACAGGTGCGCTGGTTGGGGCGGCCGTTGACGGTGGCGAGGCAGTCGAAGCAGGCGCCGATCCCGCAGAACGCGCCGCGCGGGCGGCCCCCGACCCGGGTGGTGCGCCAGGCCAGGATGCCCTGGGCCCAGAGCGCGGCGGCGATGCTCTGGCCGGGCAGCGCGGGGATCGGGCGCCCGTCGAACTCGATGGTGTGTGCGGGCTGGGGTTGCGCCCTGACCAGGGCGGCGGGGGTTCGGCGCATGGGGGCGTGGTCCGTTCCGGTCGGGGACGGCGGGGTCCGGTGGCGGTGGGCAGACGGCGGGCGGGTGGGCGACGACGAAGCGGGAGAGCGGACGGGCGGACGGGCGCTCAGGCCGCGGCGGGGAACCGGTCGGCCCGGAACGGGGTGAGGTCCAGCTCCGGCTGCTTGCCGGTCAGCTGCTCGGCGATCAGCAGCCCGGTCGCCGGGGCCAGCCCGATGCCCGCTCCCTCGTGGCCGCAGGCGTGGTAGAGCCCCGGCACCCTGGGGTCGGCGCCGATCGCGGGCAGATGGTCGGGCAGGTACGGGCGGAAGCCCCGGTAGGCGCGCAGCACCGACACGTCGGCGAGCACCGGGAACAGCTCGGCGGCCTGCGCCGCGAGCCGGCGCAGCACCTCCACCGACAGGGTGCGGTCGAAGCCGACCCGCTCGCGGCTGGCGCCGATCAGTACCGGTCCACCCGGGGTGCCCTCGACCACGGCCGAGGTCTGCAGGGCGGCCGAGCCGCTGGCCACGTCCGCGACGTAGTCGGCGGCGTAGACCTTGTGCCGGACGATCCTCGGCAGCGGCTCCGTCACCAGGACGAACCCGCGTCTGGGCAGGACGGGCAGGGCGACCCCGGCGAGGGCCGCCAGCTCACCGCCCCAGGTGCCGGCCGCGTTGATCACGGCGGGGGCGTCAAGCTCGCCGCGGTCGGTGCTGACGCCGGCCACGGCGCCCGCCCGGTCGGTGCGGACGGCGCGCACGCTCTCGCCGGTGCGCAGGACGGCACCGGCCTCGCGGGCCGCGCGCAGCAGATGCGCGGCGGCCAGGGCGGGCTGGACCTGCGCGTCCTGGGGGTAGTGGAAGCCACCGGCGAGGCTGGGCGCGAGGTGCGGTTCGAGGTCGTGCAGCCCGTCTCCGGGGATCTCCTGCGCGCTGACGCCGGCCACCCGCTGGGCGGCTGCGAAGGCGCGCAGGGCGTCCAGCCGGGCCGGGTCGGCGGCGACCACCAGGCCGCCCTTGGGCTCGTACTCCGTCGCGGGGCCGAGCGTCCCGGCCAGCTCGCGCCAGAGGCGGGTGCTGAGCAGCGCGAGGTCCAGCTCGGGGCCCGGCTCCTTGTCCGAGACCAGCAGGTTGCCCTCGCCCGCGCCGGTGGTGCCGCCGGCGACCGGCCCCCGGTCGAGGACGGTGACGCTGAGGCCGGCGAGCGTCGCGTAGTAGGCGCAGGCGGCGCCGACGACTCCGGCACCGACCACGACGACATCAGGGTGGGCTCTCTTGAACACGCCAGTAATATGTCACATTGCCATCGCCTTGCCAAGGCTCCCGCGTGCTCGGCCGCCACGCACGGCAGGAAGCCCCCGCCCCGCCGGTCGAACGGCGGAACAGGGGCTTCCGGGCGGGTGGCGCCGTCCGTCAGGTGATGTCGTCCATCTGCTCGGTGCGGGCGGCCGGCACCGGCGCGGCGGAGGCCGCGACCGGCTCCGAGGAGGCGATGTCCTCGACCGAGAGGTCCAGCTTCGAGGCCTCCTCGTCGTCCAGCCCGAAGTCCGGGTTACGCCGCGCCCTGCGGCGGTCGTTCAGCAGCGCGATGCCGACCGCGACGAAGTACAGCACCCAGAGCGGCGCGGCCAGTGCCAGCATGCCCAGCGGGTCCGCGCTCGGGGTGGCGAACGCCGCGAACACGGTAATGCCCATCACCATGCCGCGCCACCAGCCACGCAGCCGCTGGCCGGGCAGGACGCCGACGAAGTTGAGCATCACCAGGAACAGCGGCAGCTCGAAGCCCAGGCCGAACACCAGGACCATCCTGGTCACCACGTCCAGGTAGTCCTCCACCGGAAGGATCGGGGTCACCCCGGTGCCGGCGAACCCGATCAGCACCTGCGCCGTCACCGGCATGACCAGGTACGCGAAGGTCGCGCCGGCCAGGAACAGCGGCGTGCCCGCGGCCAGGAAGCTCAGCGAGTACCGGCGCTCGTGCTTGTGCAGGCCGGGCGCCACGAACTGCCACAGCTGGTACAGCCAGACCGGGGTCGCCGCCACCAGGCCGGCCGTGAGGCTGACCTTCAGGACGACCGTGAACGGGGTCAGCAGGCCGATGTTGGCCACGCTCGCGCAGTGCGTGTCACCGGGCAGCGGGCTGCCGTCCGGGCCACAGCGGGGCAGCGGCGCGGTGAGGAACTGGAGCAGCGGCTTGTTGAAGTACGCCGCGACAGCTGTGAACAGCAGGATCACCAACAGCGACTTCACCAGCCGGTTGCGCAGCTCGCGAAGGTGCTCGGCGAGGGCCATCCGCCCCTCAGGGTCCTTGGGCGACTTCGCCGCCTTGGAAAACTTGCTCAACCCCGGTCCTCAACTCGTGCGTCGAAGCCCGCCGGTCGGCGGGCTCCAGCTGTGCCGCGCATCGCTCAGCGGGGCGGTGCGGCGTCCTGCGGCTCGGCCACCGGCCGGGCGTCCGTACCGGCGGCACCCGGCGCGGCCTTGATCGTCTTCGGTGCGGGCACCACGGGCTCCTCGGCCGGCGCCGCGGACCCGGCGTCCGCCCCCTCGGCGCGCATCGCCTTGGTCTCGCTCTTCAGGATCCGCATCGACTGGCCCAGCGAGCGCGCCAGGTCCGGCAGCCGCTTGGCGCCGAAGAGCAGAATGGCAAGAACCACGATCACCAGGATCGCGGTCGGCGAGATCCGCATGCTCGACCACCTTCCTCATCGCGGCGGCACCCGGCCGCCACTACTGATGGAACGGGGCAGGCCCGGACCCCGCGCCCGCCGCGGGCGATGGTAACCGCCACGGGTGACACCGGGACGACCTCCGCCCTCCCAAGGACAACGGCCCCCTGCACAACCGGAAGCCACCGTCAGAGCGTAACGCGCCCTCACCCGGGCGCAGCAGCCCCGGGGCCACGTGCAGGTGAAGTTTGGCCGCCACCGGGCGGACGAGGCCGCCATCCGCGGGACACCACAGGCCTCACCCGCGCCAGGCCGTCACAGGCGCCGGCATCCGCACGGGCGCCCGCTCCCGCGCTCAGCGCACCGGCGCGGCGGCGGCCAGCTGCCCGGCCGCCTCCGCCAGCGCCCGCGAGGCGCCGTCCACCTCCCGCGCCAGCGCCCGGACGTCCAGCCACAGCCGGCAGGCGAGCACACCCAGCACCAGCAGGCCGGCGGTGGCGAGGAGAACGGCGCAGACAAGGGTCCAGGACATGGCCGACAGCCTATCCGGGCCGGCCCACGGCGCCCGCCCGCGCCCGCGCCGCATCCGCCCGCGCCACCAGGGCAGCGGCCCGCGGGCCCGGCGGCCGCCGGGCCGCCACTACCCCTCGGCCGGGACGAGCCGCATGGTGCGCACACCCGCGGCGCTCAGCGCGGCGACGATCTTCTCCCCGGCCGGCTTGCGGACCCCCGCGTCACAGAGCGGGCAGGCGAAGCTGTAGTACGCGTGCGCCGGCGTGCGGCCGAGCGTCAGGCGGAAGTCCTCCACCGGGAGCTCCACCTTCTCCCGGCACTCCGAGCAGTAGACCTTGAATCTGGTGCCCGGTTCCATCGCTCAGACCTGCCCGTCCCGGTAGCCCGCCAGTGCCTCCAGCGCCGCCGCGCGCGCCTGCTCGGCGAGCTCCGGCGGGGAGACGATCCGCCCGTCCCGGCCCAGCCGCAGCGCCAGCGGCCGCAGGCCCGACGGGTCCGCGCTGCGCAGCGTGATCCGCAGGCCGCCGTCGGGCAGCTCCTCGGCGCTGTCGTGGGTGTAGTACTCGGCGACCCAGCGCCCGCCGGAGCCGACCTCGACGACCACCTCGGGATCGTCGGCGGACGGGTTGACCAGGCCGCCGGAGAGGTCGCGCGGCTCCAGCCTGGGCGGGTCGGAGGGGGTGTCCAGCACCTTGATCTCGGCGACCCGGTCCAGCCGGAACATCCGGCGGTCCTCGGAGACCCGACACCAGGCCTCCAGGTAGGTGTGGCCCTCGGTGACCAGGCGGATCGGGTCCACCTCGCGCTCGGTCATCCCGCCGCGCCCGTGCGAGTAGTAGCGCAGCCAGAGCCGGCGGCCCTCGCTGAGCGCGCGGTCGATGTCGGCGAAGACGTGGCTCTCGGCCTCGAAGGTGACGCCGACCCGGGCGCTGCCCTCGGCGCTGTCCCCGGCCGCGTTCTCGATCTTGGCCACGGCCCGGGTGAGCGCCTCGCGGTCCCGCTCACGAAGCCCCGGCAGGCCCGCCACCGCGCGGGCGGCGACCAGCAGCGCCGTCGCCTCGTCGGCGGCCAGCCGAAGCGGCTGCGCCACGTCGTCGACGTTGTGCCACCAGATCCGCTCACCGTCGGTGTCGATGTCCAGCAGGTCGCCGCCGCGGAAGCTGGTGCCGCACATCGGCAGCACGTTGAGGTCGCCGATCAGCTCGCGCTCGGTGATGCCGAAGGCACGGGCCACCTCGGCCACCTCCGCTCCCGGGCGCTCGCGCAGGTACGTGACCAGCGAGAGCATCCGGCGGGTCTGGTCGATCGCGTTGCTCATGCCTGCTCTCCCACGGTCACAGCACCGGTTGATTCCAGTCCGGCCACCGCGCGCAGCCGGTCGATGACGTCCGCCCGCAGGTCGTCCGGGCCGAGCACGACCAGGTCCGGGCCGAACTCCGCGAGGTCGGCGCCGAGCCCGTTGCCGTACGGGATCTCCAGCTCGTCCCACACCTCGTCGATCCGACGGGTGCTCAGGGCCTTGGTGCGCAACGGGAACCCGGCGCCACGGCGCAGCCGCACGGTGGCGGTGGCGGTGGCGCCCTCACCGGCGAAGGTCGCCACGTACGCGCGCACGTCCACGTGCTCGGGCACCTTGCCGCTGAACGCGCCGTTGCGGGAGCGGACCTTGCCGGTGATCCGGCTGAGGCGGAACACCCGGGCGTCCTCGCGGTCGCGGTCCCAGCCGGCCAGGTACCAGTGGCCGCGCCAGCACTCCAGCGCCCAGGGCTCGACCGCACGCTGCTCCACGGCCGAAGCGCCGGCCTTGCGGTACTCGAAGCTGACCGGGCGTCGGTCGCGGGCGGCGGTGAGCAGCGGCTCGAAGGCCGCCTCGCGGGCGGGGATGCGCGGCTCCAGGGCGCTGTGGCCCTCCCCCTCGGTGAACGGGATGCCGGCCGCGCGCAGCTTCTGCAGCGCGCCGCTGGCCGCGCCGGACATCTTCGCCTGCTGCCAGACCCGGGCCGCCAGCGTGAGCGCGGCGGCCTCCTCGGCGTCCAGCGCGATCTCGGGCAGCCGGTTGCGGTCGGGGCGGGCGAGGTAGCCGAGCTCGCCGTCGAGCGAGTTCTCGTCCACGTCGATCACCAGGCCGAGTTCGCGCAGGTCGTCCTTGTCCCGCTCGAACATCCGGTTGAAGGCGTCCTCGCTGCCGTTCTGCCAGGCTTCCCGGTAGGCCTCGACGGACTCGCGCAGTTCCTTCTTGGAGAGCGGTCGTCTCGTGTTCATCAGGCACAGGGCGAGATTCATCAGCCGCTCTGCCTTGGCGATCGCCATCGCTGACCCTTCCGGTGTGCCGCGCAGCGCGCGGGGTGCGCCCGCCGGGCCTGCTGTGACCCGGCGGACCCGACCGTACCGGTAGCGGCACCGGCGGCGAAAGCCGAGCCCGAAATCGCCGCGGGGCCGCACCCCGGCGAGCGGGGTACGGCCCTGCGGCTGGTCAGACGCCCGAGGGGCCTCGGACACCTCAGACGCTGATCAGGTCCACGACGAAGATCAGCGTCTCGCCCGCCTTGATCAGCGGGGACGGCGACTGGTTGCCGTAGGCGAGGTGCGCCGGGATGGTCAGCTCGCGCCGGCCACCAACCTTCATGCCGACGACGCCCTGGTCCCAGCCCTTGATGACGCGGCCGCCGCCGAGCGGGAACTTGAAGGTCGAGCCACGGTTCCAGCTGGCGTCGAACTCCTCGCCGGTGCTGAAGGAGACACCGACGTAGTGCACCTCGACGACCTGGCCCGGCTTGGCCTCCGCGCCGTCGCCGACCTTGATGTCACGGATCTGCAGGTCGGCTGGCGGGTCGCCGACGGGGAAGTCGATCTCAGGCTTGCTCACAACTGCCTCTTCTCACGATGCGTTCAGTTCATGACGGAGCGGCGGACACCCGCACCCGGTCCCTTCCGGAACCACCGTACGGGCGCCCGCCGCCCGTTCGAGCACAGGCCACGCGGCCGCGCTCAAAGGTCACACACGCTCCATTGTCACCCGAAAGTGGATCAGCCGACGCCCGCGTCCAGGATGTCCACCACGAAGACGAGGGTGGAGTTGGCCGGGATGGAGCCCTGGGCCTGGTCCTTGTAGCCCAGCGAGGCGGGGATGACCAGCTCGACCCGGCTGCCGACCGTCTGGCCCGCCAGACCCTTGTCCCAGCCCTCGATGACCTGGCCGCCGCCGACCGCGAAGGAGAACGCCTGGCCCTTGTCGAGCGAGGAGTCGAACTTCTTGCCGTCCTTCCAGAGCGCGCCGGTGTACTGGACGAGGACCTTCTCGCCGCTCTCCACCACCGGCCCGGTGCCCTTGATCAGGACGTGCGACTTCAGCTCGGTGGGCTCCGGGGCGTCCTTGACCGGGGTGATGTCGGCGGCCTTCTTGCCGTTGTCCTTCACCTGCGGGAAGTCCGCCGGCGGCGGGGTGACGGTGCCGCCGACCACCGCGTCCGGGGCGTTGGCGCGCTGGACGTCGATCACGAAGACCAGGTTGTCCTTGGCGCCGATCGCCATCTTCTCGTTGCCCTGGGCGCCGAAGGCGGCGGCCGGCGGGGCCACCACCAGGACCCGGCTGCCGGCCTTCTTGCCCACCACGGCCTGGTCCAGCGCCGGGATCAGGGCGTCGGTGCCGGCCTGGAAGATCTGCGGCTTGCCCTTCTCGTCGTACGAGCTGGGGATGTCCTTGCCGGTCGTCCAGTCCTTGGCGGTGTAGTCCACCGACACCCAGGAGTTCTTCTCCACCACCGGGCCGGTGCCCTCGGAGAGCACCTTCACCACGAAGGAGCCGTCCGCGGCCTCCTGCGGCACCTCGATGGTGGCCTTCTTGCCGAACTCACCGGTGACGTTCGGCAAGATCTTGGCGTTGTCCTTGATCGGCGGCACCGGCTCGGCGCTGGGCGCGGCAGGCGGCGTGCTCTTCACGGCGTCGGCCTGGGTGGTCGAGCCCTTGGAGTTGTCCTTGTTGGCGACGTACAGCGTCACCCCGCTGCCGACCAGCAGCACGGCCAGCACGGTGCCGAGGATCATGCCGAGCTTGCCGACGCCGGGCGGGTTCTCGTCGTAACCCGCCTCGGACATGTCCTGCCTGCGCACGTTGGAGGCGAAGATCTGCGGCGCCTCGTCCGCCGGCGCACCCGTCCTGGGCGCGGACGTACCCTCCGGCCGGCCCCAGCCGGCCGACTGCTTCAGGATCGCGGGCGGTACGACGATGGACTCGCCGTCGCCGGGCAGCGGGCCGCCGGGCCTGGAATCGGCCGGGTCTTGGCCGGAACTGCCGTTCGCGGTGCCGGCCCCGCCCGGGCTCGACGCTTTCTCAGACATGACTCCCCATCCATCTCACCACGAGGTCTTCGAGGTCTACGGCCGGCTTGCTGGTCGCCGAGGTGCTGCCGTACTACGGCCCGCACCCGGACGCGACGACGCTTACCACAGTGCGGAAGGGCAGTATGACAGGTCAGGATGAGGGCGGGCGCTTCTGGTGTGCGAGCGCCCGCCCAAGCGTACGAGTCAGACCGCCTCCAGGATGTCGATCACGAACACCAGGGTGGAGTTGGCGGGCACCGCGCCCTGCGCCTGGTCCTTGTAGCCCAGCGCGGGCGGCACCACCAGCTCGACCCGGCTGCCCACCGTCTGACCCACCAGCGCCTTGTCCCAGCCCTCGATGACGCTTCCGGTGCCGATCTGCAGGGCCTGCGCCCCGCCGTGGCTCCACGAGGAGTCGAACTGCTGCCCGTTGCTCCAGAGCACCCCGGTGTACTGCACCACCAGGGTCTGGCCGGCCTTCACCTGGTTGCCCTCGCCCTTGATCAGCACGGCCTGCTGCAACTCGGTGGGCGGCGCCTCACCGGCCGGGATGGTGATCGTCGGGGCCGCCTTGCCGTTGTCCTTGACCTGCGGCAGGTTGGCGGGCGGCTGGGTCATCGTGCCGGTGAGCGAGGAGTCCTGCGGGATGTCCTCCATGATGTCCAGTACGAACACCACGGTGTCCCCGGGGTTGACCCCCAGTGTGGTGCTGCCCTGACTGCCGAAGGCGGCGGCCGGCGGGGCCACCACCAGCAGCCGGCTGCCCGTCTTCTTGCCCACCACGCTCTGGTCGAACGCCGGCACCAGCTGCCCGCTGCCCGCCTGGTACAGCTGCGGCTTGCCGCCCGCGTCGTAGGAGCTGGGCAGCTCCTTACCGGTCGTCCAGTCCTTCGCCGAGTAGTTGACCGTGACCCAGTCGCCCTTGTTGACCGTTCCCTTGTCGCCCTCACTCACCGTGTTCACCACGAACTGGCCACTGGGCTGGGCGTCCGGGATGGTGATGGTCGCCTTGCTGCCGAAGCTCCCCGAGACCGTCGGCATCGGCGCGGCCTCGCTCACCGGCGCCGGCACGGTCGGCGCCGCGCTGGACGCCGTGGACGAGGGCTGGCTCGGCGCCTTGGCGGAGCTGCTGCAGGCGACCGCCAGCAGCAGGGGCAGGGTGAGAAGCAAACCGGCGGTGCGGCGCACGGTGGTCCTAACTGTCGGTCAAGTGCGGCTGTTCGGAACTCGTCCGACAGCGTATGCCCCGTCGGGGCCCCGTCCCGGTAGGCACCGCCGCCCGCACCCCGGGACCGCACCGTTCAGCGCACCCGCCCGCTCCCGTGCCCGGACATGCCGATGTGCCCTCCCCCACGCCCGGGGAGGGCACACCCGGCCGGCCCGGCCGCGCCGCGGGCTACATACCCGCGATCAGCTTCTCCACCCGCTCGTCCACCGAGCGGAACGGGTCCTTGCAGAGCACCGTGCGCTGCGCCTGGTCGTTCAGCTTCAGGTGCACCCAGTCGACGGTGAAGTCCCGCCGCTGCTCCTGCGCCCGCCGGATGAAGTCCCCGCGCAGCCTGGCCCGGGTGGTCTGCGGGGGGACGGACTTCGCCTCGAAGGTCTTGAGGTCGGTCGTCACCCGCTGTGCCTGCCCCTTGCCCTGGAGCAGGTAGAACAGTCCGCGCCGGCGGTGGATGTCGTGGTAGGCCAGGTCGATCTGGGCGACCCGGGGGTTGGACATGCTCATCTGGTGCTTCTCGCGGTACCGCTCGATGAGCTTGTACTTCATGATCCAGTCGATCTCGGTGCCGACCCGGCCGAGGTCCTCGGTGCGCACCGCCTCCAGGGTCCGGCCCCAGAGCTCCAGCACCCTGGCGATGGTGCCGGTGTTGATGCCCTTGCGGTCGGCGAAGTCCAGCGCCTTGGTGTAGTACTCCTCCTGGATGTCCAGCGCGCTGGCCTCCCGGCCGTTGGCCAGCCGCACCTGGTGGGTGCCGGTGAGGTCGTGGCTGACCTCGCGGATCGCCCGGATCGGGTTCTCCAGGGTGAGGTCGCGCATCACCACGCCGGCCTCGATCAGCCGCAGCACCAGGTCGGTGGCACCCACCTTGAGCAGGGTGGTGGTCTCCGACATGTTGGAGTCACCGACGATCACGTGCAGCCGGCGGTAGCGCTCGGCGTCCGCGTGCGGCTCGTCACGGGTGTTGATGATCGGACGGGAGCGGGTGGTCGCCGAACTGACGCCCTCCCAGATGTGCTCGGCCCGCTGGCTGACGCAGTACACCGCGCCACGCGGGGTCTGCAGCACCTTGCCGGCGCCGCAGATCAGCTGCCGCGTCACCAGGAAGGGGATCAGCACGTCGGCCAGCCGGGAGAACTCGCCGTGTCGGGCCACCAGGTAGTTCTCGTGGCAGCCGTAGGAGTTCCCGGCCGAGTCGGTGTTGTTCTTGAAGAGGTAGACGTCGCCGGCGATGCCCTCCTCGTGCAGCCGCCGTTCGGCGTCCACGAGCAGGCCCTCCAGGATCCGCTCACCGGCCTTGTCGTGCGTCACCAGCTCGGTGACGTCGTCGCACTCGGGGGTGGCGTACTCGGGGTGCGAGCCGACGTCCAGGTAGAGGCGTGCACCGTTGCGCAGGAAGACGTTGCTGCTGCGGCCCCAGGAGACTACGCGGCGGAAGAGGTACCTGGCCACCTCGTCCGGAGACAGACGTCGTTGTCCCCGGAACGTACACGTGACCCCGTACTCGTTCTCCAGCCCGAAAATTCGGCGGTCCATGAGGCATCCATTCTCTGATTGGAGCTGTCCGAAACCGCCTCCGCGGTGGCAGTCCGATCACGACCGTTCGTGGTCGGGCCGTCAGTTCACCGCAGGGGCACACGGATCCCGTACGGCGGCTGCCGCAGGCCGCACGGGATCCGCCCACAGGTACTACTCCGGCGGCGTGGCCGGGGGCTTCTCCTCGTCGTCCACCTCGGCGCTCTGGTCGCCGTCGAGCAGCCGGCCGAGCTGGCCGCCCAGGACCCGCTTGAACTTGCGCTGCTGGAAGCGCTGGCGGTCCAGCACCGCCACCTCCAGCTGCTCGGGGGTCAGGCTGCGCGGCGAGCCGCCGTTGGGATCCCGGGCGAGGGAGTCCACGGCCAGCCGCAGGGCCTCCGTCAGGCTCAGGCCGGCCCGGTGGCGGGTGCCGAGGTAGTTGCCGATCGAGTCGGCGTTGCCACCGACCACCACGTAGTTCTGCTCGTCCACGACGGAGCCGTCGGGGGTGAGCCGGTAGATCTGGTCGTCGTCGGTGGCCTTGCCGACCTCGGCGACGATCAACTCGACCTCGTAGGGCTTCTCCCCGACCGAGGAGAAGATGGTGCCGAGCGTCTGGGCGTAGACGTTGGCCAGGCCCCGGGCCGTGACGTCGGCCCGGTCGTAGGAGTAGCCGCGCAGGTCGGCGTAGCGGACGCCGCCGATGCGCAGGTTCTCGAACTCGTTGTAGCGGCCGACCGCCGCGAAGGCGATCTTGTCGTAGATCTCGGAGACCTTGTGCAGCGCCCTGGAGGTGTTCTCCGCGACGAAGACGATGCCGTCGGCGTAGGTCAGCACCACCACGCTGCGGCCACGCGCGATGCCCTTGCGGGCGTACTCCGCGCGGTCCGCCATGGCCTGCTGGGGCGAGACGTAGAACGGTGTGGACACCGGCGGGTCATCCCCTTCCGTCATGGGCCCCTCCTGCCCGATGGCGGCAGGAAGGGATAGTTGGGACTGGATCGGGCGGAGCTCAGAGCAGCGGGGCCTGCGGGCCGTTGGGGTGCTCCAGGCGCTGGTCGGTGATCGAGTGCGCGATGGCCGAGACCTCGGACTCGGTGAGCCGGCGGAAGCCGTCCTCGGTGATCAGCGAGACGATCGGGAAGATCTTGCGGGCGAGGTCCGGGCCGCCGGTGGCGGAGTCGTCGTCGGCCGCGTCGTAGAGCGCCTGGACGACCAGGGTGGACGCCTGCTGCGCCGAGAGGTCGTCCCGGTAGAGCTTCTTCATGGAGCCGCGGGCGAAGACCGAGCCGGAGCCGGTGGCCGCGAAGCCGCGCTCCTCGGAGCGCCCACCGGTGACGTCGTAGGTGAAGATCCGGCCGCGGCCGAGGTCCAGGTCGTAGCCGGCGAACAGCGGGACGACGGCCAGGCCCTGCATCGCCATGCCCAGGTTGCCCCGGATCATCGTGGTGAGCCGGTTGGCCTTGCCCTCCAGCGAGAGCACCGTGCCCTCGATCTTCTCGTAGTGCTCCAGCTCCAGCTGGAACAGCCGGACCATCTCGACCGCGAGACCCGCCGTGCCGGCGATGCCGACCGCGCTGTACTCGTCGGCCGGGAAGACCTTCTCGATGTCGCGCTGGGCGATCACGTTGCCCATGGTGGCGCGGCGGTCACCGGCGATGACCACCCCGCCGTCGAACACCGCCGAGACGATCGTCGTACCGTGCGGCGCCTCGATGGTGAGCCCCTCGGGGAGGCTGCGACGGCCCGGGATCAGCTCCGGCGAGTGCTCGGCCAGGAAGTCGATGAACGACGAGGATCCGGGGGTCAGGAAGGCAGCCGGTAGACGCCCGGTGCCACGAGTGTTGGCTTCCACACGATTCCTTCCAGGTAGCTTGAAGCGCGCGCTGCCCGCACCCTACCCGCCCGGTGATCATTCTCAACCCGTGGAGGGGAACGGACTGCCGAGGGGTCGGACCGGGCGGACGGGAGGCCCGTGGCCACCCGTCCGCCCGTGGCGGTCGCAACCGTGAATTCGGTGAATTTCGCAGGGCCTTCCAGGACCCGTGCCGTGCCTTCGGCCCGCCGCCGCCGGCCGCTACTGCCCGCCCTTCTGGACGAATTGCCGCACGAAATCCTCGGCATTCGACTCGAGTACCTCGTCGATTTCGTCCAGGACGGCATCGACGTCGTCGCTCAGCTTTTCCTGGCGCTCCTTGAGCTCCTCGGAATTCTCGGCCTCGACGGCCTGCTCCTCGACCTCCTCGGAGGAGCGGTTCGCCCGCTGCTGGCCGCCGCCGGTGTCCTTGCTCGCCATTTCCCTCACCCCGCTCATTCGTCTGGCACGGCTTGGTCGTCGCTGCTGCCTCGACCCTATCCAACGGGTGCGGCAGCCGCTCCCGCTTTGCGTGTGGCGCTTCCTGTCCAACGTCCGGCGCTCCCCCGGATGATTCCCATTCGGGGAGCGTTCACCCGTGGTGATCGAAAAGTTACCCGCCGGCGAGGACGCGCAGCAGGTCCTCGGCCGTGCGGCAGCGGTCCAGCAACTCCTTGACGTGGTTGCGGGTACCGCGCAGCGGCTCCAGCGTGGGCACCCGCTGGAGGGAGTCCCGGCCTGGCAGATCGAAGATCACCGAGTCCCAGGAGGCGGCCGCGACATGCTCGGCGTACTGCTCCAGGCAGCGCCCGCGGAAGTACGCCCTGGTGTCCTCCGGCGGCTTGGAGACGGCCCGCTGGACCTCCTCCTCGCTCACCAGCCGCTCGAAGCGCCCACGGGCCACCAGGCGGTTGTAGAGGCCCTTCTCCGGCCGCACGTCGCTGTACTGGAGGTCGACCAGCTGGAGCCTGGAGTTGTCCCACTCCAGCGCGTCACGGCTGCGGTAGCCCTCCAGGATCTCCTTCTTGGCGATCCAGTCCAGCTGGCGCGACAGGCTCATCGGATCGCGCTCCAGCCGGCCCAGCACGTCCTCCCAGCGGGTCAGGACGTCCAGGGTCTGCTCGTCGGCGTCGGTGCCGTAGCGGTCCTCCACGTACTTGCGGGCCAGCTCGCAGTACTCCAGCTGGAGCTGGACGGCGGTGAGCCGGCGGCCGCTGCGCAGGGTGATCAGGTGCTTGAGGGAGGGGTCGTGGGAGACCCGGTGCAGGGTGCGCACCGGCTGGTCGACGGCGAGGTCGGAGGCGATGAAGGCGTCCTCGATCATCGCCAGCACGAGCGAGGTGGTGCCCAGCTTGAGGTAGGTGGAGATCTCGGAGAGGTTGGCGTCCCCGATGATCACGTGCAGCCGGCGGTACTTCTCGGCGTCGGCGTGCGGCTCGTCGCGGGTGTTGATGATCGGGCGCTTGAGGGTCGTCTCCAGGCCGACCTCGACCTCGAAGTAGTCGGCGCGCTGGCTGATCTGGAAGCCGTGCGCGGAGCCGTCCTGGCCCACGCCGACCCGCCCGGCGCCGGTGACCACCTGCCGGGAGACGAAGAACGGGGTGAGGTGGCGGACGATGTCGGCGAACGGTGTCGCCCGCTTCATCAGGTAGTTCTCGTGGGTGCCGTAGGAGGCGCCCTTGTTGTCGGTGTTGTTCTTGTAGAGGTGGATGGTCTGCCCGTTGGGCAGTTCCAGGGCGCGGGCGGCGGCCGCCGCCATGATCCGCTCGCCGGCCTTGTCCCAGAGCACGGCGTCGCGCGGGTTGGTCACCTCGGGCGAGCTGTACTCGGGGTGCGCGTGGTCCACGTAGAACCGGGCGCCGTTGGTGAGGATGATGTTCGCGAGGCCGATGTCCTCGTCGGTCAGCTGGCTGGCGTCCGCGACGTCCCGCGCGAGGTCGAAGCCCCGGGCGTCGCGCAGCGGATTCTCCTCTTCGAAGTCCCAACGAGCCCGCCTGGCCCTGTGCATCGCCGCCGCGTAGGCGTTGACGATCTGGGACGAGGTGAGCATGGCGTTGGCGTTGGGGTGCCCGGGTACGGAGATCCCGTACTCGGTCTCGATGCCCATCACGCGCCGTACGGTCATGCGGCCCTCCTTGCCCGGTGCACCGCCCCCCACGGGCGGAGCACACTGACGTACCGCTTCACATCACCGTCGTCGACGAGCCGCCTCGAACGGTGGTTAGAGCCTAGAACGATCCACCGACAGAGCCGTCCCCAGACGCGCCGTCCGGCTGCGGGGCCGCGAGGCGCCACAGCCGGACGGGTGCGAGGTTCGGACGGGGACCGGCTCCTACAGGTACTGCCCCGTGTTCGCCACGGTGTCGATGGAACGGCCGGACTCCGCGCCCTGCTTCCCGGTGACGAGCGTGCGGATGAAGACGATCCGCTCGCCCTTCTTGCCGGAGATTCTGGCCCAGTCGTCCGGGTTGGTGGTGTTGGGCAGGTCCTCGTTCTCCTTGAACTCGTCCACACAGGCGGCGAGCAGGTGGGAGACGCGCAGGCCTCGCTGGCCGTGGTCGAGGAAGTCCTTGATGGCCATCTTCTTCGCCCGGTCCACGATGTTCTGGATCATGGCGCCGGAGTTGAAGTCCTTGAAGTACAGGACCTCCTTGTCACCGTTGGCGTAGGTGACCTCCAGGAAGCGGTTCTCCTCCGTCTCGGAGTACATCCGCTCCACCACGGACTGGATCATCGCATCCACGGTGGCCTCGACGGAGCTGCCGTGCTCCTTGAGGTCGTCCGGGTGGAAGGGCAGCGTGCCCTTGAGGTACTTGGAGAAGATGTCCTTCGCGGCCTCGGCGTCCGGGCGCTCGATCTTGATCTTGACGTCCAGCCGGCCGGGCCGGAGGATCGCCGGGTCGATCATGTCCTCGCGGTTCGAGGCGCCGATGACGATGACGTTCTCCAGGCCCTCCACGCCGTCGATCTCGGCGAGCAGCTGCGGGACGATGGTGTTCTCGACGTCCGAGCTGACACCGGAGCCACGGGTACGGAAGAGCGACTCCATCTCGTCGAAGAAGACGATGACGGGTGTGCCCTCGCTGGCCTTCTCACGGGCCCGCTGGAAGACCAGGCGGATCTGCCGCTCGGTCTCGCCGACGTACTTGTTGAGCAGCTCGGGGCCCTTGATGTTGAGGAAGTAGCTCTTGCCCTGGGGCCGGCCGGTGACCTCCGCGACCTTCTTGGCCAGGGAGTTCGCCACCGCCTTGGCGATCAGCGTCTTGCCGCAGCCGGGCGGGCCGTACAGCAGCACGCCCTTGGGCGGGCGCAGCTCGTACTCCTTGAAGAGGTCGGCGTGCAGGTAGGGCAGCTCGACCGCGTCGCGGATCTGCTCGATCTGGTTGCTGAGGCCGCCGATCTGGCGGTAGTCGATGTCCGGGACCTCTTCGAGGACGAGCTCCTCGACCTCGGACTTCGGCACCACCTCGTAGACGTAGCCGGAGCGGGGCTCCAGCAGGAGGGCGTCGCCCGCGCGCAGGGTGATCTCGCGCAGCGGCTCGGCGAGCCGGACCACCCGCTCCTCGTCGGTGTGGCCGATGACGAGCGCCCGCTCGCCGTCCTCCAGGATCTCCTTGAGGGTGACGATGTCGCCGATGCTCTCGAAGGCCATCGCGTCCACGATGTTGAGGGCCTCGTTGAGCATCACCTCCTGGCCGCGGCGCAGCTCGTCGAGGTCGACACTGGGGCTGACGTTGACGCGGAGCTTGCGCCCGCCGGTGAAGATGTCGGCGGTGCCGTCCTCGTTCTGGCTGAGGAAGGTGCCGAACCCGGCTGGGGGCTGTGCCAGCCGGTCCACTTCCTCCTTGAGGGCCACGATCTGGTCGCGGGCCTCTCGCAGGGTGGAGGCGAGCCGTTCGTTCTGGGCGGTCACGCCGGCCAGGTTGGTCTGGAGCTCGACGATCCGCTCTTCGAGGATTCTCGAATTGCGCGGCGAGTCGGCGAGCTTGCGGCGCAGGACAGCGATTTCCTGCTCAAGGTACGAGACCTGTGCGGCCTCGTCTGAACCACGAGCGGGCCTGCCGGTGCTGCGGTTGTAGTCGTCATCGTGGGCTGCCACGGTCCTCACCTCCTCCGGGGAGCTGGACGCTTCCAGACCCTACCTGGGACCAGGGGTCCGTAAACCCCTAGATCAGAAAGATGGAACGGGCGTGTCCGATCTTCGCCCTCGCGTGCTTCCCCTCTGCTAAGGAGATACCCACCGCGCACCACCCAAAGCGGACCAGATGTATCGTCGAGCGAGTCGATATCCGATCGCGACCATCAGTACCGGTCGGATCGTTGTACGAATGGCGGGAATGCTCTCAAAAGGGGGCGACCCGGGACAGAAACGGCAGGGGACATGTCCGTGACGGGCGAGACGGCGGCGGCCGAGCCGCTGGAAGTGTGGATCGACCAGGACCTGTGCACGGGCGACGGCATCTGTGTGCAGTACGCCCCGGAGGTCTTCGAGCTCGACATCGACGGCCTGGCGTACGTGAAGGGCCCGGACGACGAGCTGCGCCAGCAGGCGGGCGAGACCGCGCCGGTGCCGCTGACCCTGCTTCAGGACGTGGTGGACTCCGCCAAGGAGTGCCCGGGCGACTGCATCCACGTGCGCCGGGTGGCCGACCAGGTCGAGGTGTACGGGCCGGACGCGGACTGAGGCCGCTGTGCCGCCTCCGCCCGGCGGGGCGCGCGGGGCGGAGGCGGCGCAGCGGACGGAAGGTCAGACCCCGGTGGGCGGTGCGGCCACCGGGGCGTTCGTCTGGGTGCGGGCCCACCGGCCGCCCTGGCGGGTCCAGGTGAGGTCGAGTGAGACGTCCGGGCTGAAGCGTGGCACGTCGTCGCTGGAGTAGCCCTGGACGTGCGCGGTGATGACGCCGCCGCTGCGCAGCGCCAGCCGGCTGACGCTCAGGTTCTCCTGCTCGGAGAGCAGCGTGGCGAGCACCACGGGCCTGCCGTCGGGGCCCTGGCCGAGCAGGAAGACGGCGTCCGGCGGGGTGCCGTTCTCTGCCGCGCAGTGCGCGGCGACGACCGTGCCGGGCTTGCCGTCGCCGAGGTCGGCGCCGAGGTGCCCGGCGATCGCGAGCGGGAAGGGGCCGCACTCCAGCGGGAGTTCGGCCCTGGCCGGGTCGGGTGCCTGCTCGGCCGGCAGGGCCTTGGCGACCGGGTGCAGCGGCGCGGTGGTCCCCGTCGCCGGGGTGGCGGCTATCGCGCCCGCCACGACGGCCGCGCAGCTCGCGGCCACGATCGCCCAGTGCCGCCACGCCGGATGGGCGTGCGTGTGGCCCGAGGCGGGCGCCGGGCCGCCGGTGTTCGCCTCGTCGCCCCGTTCAGCCATCGCCGTCCCGATTGCCGCGTCCACCAGGCATTCCCCTCCACCGGTACGGTGCCTCGATCGGCACGGTGGGTCTCGTGTGAGCGAGCATCGTCCCACATCGCGGAGGTGTCCGGGACGCCGGGTGGCGTGCCCGGCACGGGCCCCGCGCCACCGCCGCCGGTGGACGGCCACGAGGGGCGGTACGGCGGGCGCGAGCCCGGCGTACCGCCCCTCGGGCGGTGCTCTCGCGAGGTGCTCTCGCGGTCGGTGGCGTCAGCCGAGGTCGGGTTCCCCGGCGCTCGCGCGGGCGGCGGCGCGGGCCGCGGCCCGCTCCTGCAGGGTCTGCTCGGGCGCCCCGTTGTCGTAGTCCTCGCCGTACGCGCCCTTGGCAGGGCGGCGGCGACGCAGCGGCGGCTCGACGCCGTCCGCGAGCCGGCGGGCGGTGAGCAGGAAGCCGGTGTGCCCGATCATCCGGTGGTCCGGGCGCACGGCCAGGCCCTCCAGGTGCCAGGTGCGGACCATGGTCTCCCAGGCCTGCGGCTCGGTGAAGGTGCCGTGCTCGCGCAGTGCCTCGACGGTCTTCGACATCTGCGTGGTGGTGGCCACGTAGCAGCAGATCAGGCCGCCGGGGACGAGTGCCTTGGACGCGACGTCCAGGCACTCCCAGGGGGCGAGCATGTCGAGGATGACGCGGTCGACGTCGGTCTCCACCAGGTTGTCCTGGAGGTCGCCGACGGTGAGCTTCCACGCCGGGTGGGGGCCGCCGAAGTAGCGCTCGACATTGCCCTTGGCGATGTCGGCGAAGTCCTGGCGGCGCTCGTAGGAGGCGAGCAGGCCGGTGTCACCGACCGCGCGCAGCAGGTAGCTGCTGAGCGCGCCGGAGCCGACGCCGGCCTCGACGACGCGGGCGCCGGCGAAGATGTCGGCCATCGCCAGGATCTGCCCCGCGTCCTTGGGGTAGATCACGGCGGCGCCGCGCGGCATGGACAGGACGTAGTCGGGGAGCAGGGGGCGCAGCGCGAGGTACGGGACGTTCCCCGTGGTGCGCACGACCGTGCCCTCGGGGGCGCCGATCAGCTCGTCGTGGGGGAACGCACCCTTGTGGGTGTGGAACTGGTTCCCGGCCTGGAGCGTGAACGTGTAGTGGCGGCCCTTGGGGTCGGTCAGCTGGACCTGGTCCCCGACCTGGAAGGGCCCGCGTCGGCGGGTGGCACCGGTCGGTTCGGACATGCGGACAATCCTAAGGGCAGTGGAACGTCCCGCTGACCACGATGATCACAGCAGCCCCTGCGGTGTCGTGGTTCAGCGTCCGGCCACGGCCGCGCTGAGCCGCCGCTCGATGTCGCTGAGCGCCACCACGCCGTACGCCGAGCCGTCCGGGCCGACCACCAGGTACTCGCTGGCGGGGGTCGCCCGCAGGGCCTTGAGCAGGTCCTCCCCGGTCAGGTCGAACGCCAGGCGCAGGCCCGGCTCCAGGTCGCGGGTGAGCGCGCCGACGGCGACCCAGGGGCGGCGGTGCTCGGGCACCTCGCGCACAGCGGACTCCCGGACCAGGCCGATCGGCTCGCCGCGCCCGTCGACCACCAGCACGGCCCCCGCCTCGGCCTCGCGGGCCCGGCGCAGCGCCTCGCCCAACGGGGTGTCGGCGGTGACCTCGACGGCCCGGCGGGCCAGGTCGCGCACCCGCAGCTGCGGCAGCGCCTCCTTGAGCCGGGCGTTGCGGATGCTGCCGCCGGCCCCGTTCCAGATGATCGCGGCCAGCACCGCCGCAAGCACGGCGTCGATCATGGTCTCGGTCGTGGAGCGGTCCGGGCCGCCGCGGGAGGCACTGTAGAGCGGCAGGCCGATCAGGACCGCGATGGCCAGGGCCCGCCCGACCCAGGCGGCGGCGACGGTGCCGGCCATCGGGCGGCCGGTGATCCCCCAGACGACGGCACGCAGCATCCGCCCGCCGTCCAGCGGCAGGCCGGGCAGCAGGTTGAAGGCGGCCACCACCAGGTTGCTCACCATCAGCCCGGTGAGCAGCACCCCGGGGACGGTCGCCAGCTCCACCAGCCGTACGGCCAGGAAGAACACCCCGCCGAGCACCAGCGACAGCAGCGGGCCGACGAAGGCCAGCCAGAACTCCCGGCCCGGACTCTCGGCCTCCTTCTCGATCTCCGAGACACCACCGAAGAACTGGAGCTGGATGCGGCGCACACCCAGCCGGTAGTGCAGCGCGACCACCGTGTGCGCCAGCTCGTGCACCAGCACGGAGGCGTAGAAGGCGATCGCGAAGGAGAGCGAGACCAGGTAGCGGGTGCCGCCCAGCTCGGGCAGCACCCGGTCCAGCTGCCCGCCGAAGATCCAGGTGATCAGGGCGGCGATGACGAACCAGGACGGGGTGACGTAGACCGGCACGCCGAAGGGGCGGCCCATCAGGATGCCGGAGCGCTGCTCGGGGCCGCCGGGCGTGCGCTTGCCCGGTGGGGCCGCCCCGCCGGACGGCGGCTGCTCGGAGGTCTGCTGCCCCCTGGTGTCGCTCACCGTGATCCCTTCAGGTCGCCGTGCCCGTCGTCTCCTTGCGCCCACTCGCGTCCGGGGCGCTCGCGCCGGGTGCCGACGCTCCTCGCTCCGGTGCTCCCAGGGACGCTCGGTGCGTCTGGTGCGCCTGGTGCGCCCACGCTACGTGATCTCCGTGGAATTGCGCCGCGCGCCCCTCTCACAGCCCTTCATACCCGTTCCGCGCCGTCGCGAGCGGTACCGGTGTCAGTACGTTGGCAGCGGGATGACAGTTCGGGGCAATAGGGTCGGGGTATGCACCAGACCGACAGCGGCCCCGCCGCCGACGCGCCGGCCCGCAGACCCGCGCCGCCGACCGGGCTGTCCCCGTCGCGTGCGGGGGACTTCCTGACCTGTCCGCTGCTCTACCGGCTGCGGGTGATCGACAAGCTGCCCGAGCCGCCGAGCCCCGCCGCCACCCGGGGCACGGTGGTGCACGCCGTCCTGGAGCGGCTCTTCGACAGCCCGGCCGCCGAGCGCACCCACGAGCGGGCGCTGGGCCTGCTGCGCCCGCAGTGGGAGCGGCTGCTCGGCGAACGCCCCGAGCTAGCCGGCCTCTTCCCCGACGATCCGGACGGTGCGGCGCTGACGGGCTGGCTGGCGGACGCCGAGAAGCTGATCGGCCAGTGGTTCCGGCTGGAGGACCCGACCCGGCTGCACCCCGTGGAGCGCGAGCTGTACGTGGAGACGGCGCTGGAGTCCGGACTGCTGCTGCGCGGCTACATCGACCGGGTGGACGTCGCGCCCAGCGGTGAGGTCCGGCTGGTGGACTACAAGACCGGCCGGGCGCCCTCGCGGGACTTCGAGGGCAAGGCGATGTTCCAGATGAAGTTCTACGCGCTGGTGGTGTGGCGCTGGAAGGGCGTGATCCCCAAGCGGCTCCAGCTGGTCTACCTCGGCGGTGGTGGGGACGTGGTCACCTACGACCCGGACGAGGCCGACCTGCGGGCGGTGGAGCGCAAGCTGCTGGCGCTCTGGGAGCGGATCTCCCACGCGGTCGCCACCGGCGACTTCCCGGCGACCAGGAACCGGCTCTGCGGCTGGTGCGACCACCAGCGCAGCTGCCCGGAGTTCGGCGGCACGACCCCGCCGTACCCGCTGCCGCTGGCGGTACCACCGGCCCGAACTCCCGAACCCGATCCCCTGGCGGATCAGATGAACAATCAGATGAGCGAGGAGTCCTAGGTGACGATCCGAGTGCTGCTGGTCGATGACCAGCCGCTGCTGCGCACCGGCTTCCGGATGATCCTGGAGGCCGAGTCCGACCTGGTGGTGGTCGGCGAGGCCGGCGACGGGCAGCAGGCGCTGGACCAGGTCCGGGCGCTGCAGCCCGACGTGGTGCTGATGGACATCCGGATGCCCAGAATGGACGGCGTGGAGGCGACCAGAAGGATCGCCGGCCCCGGACGTGACGGCCCGGCCAAGGTCCTGGTGCTGACCACCTTCGACCTGGACGAGTACGTGGTGGAGGCGCTGCGTGCCGGCGCCAGCGGCTTCCTGCTGAAGGACGTGCCGGCCGAGGAGCTGGTCCAGGCGATCCGGGTGGTCGCGGACGGCGCCGCGATGCTCGCCCCGAGCATCACCCGCCGGCTGCTGGACATGTACGCCACTAAGCTGCCGTCCGGGGACGAGGCGCCGCCGCAGGCGCTCACCGCGCTCACCGAGCGTGAGCTGGAGGTGCTGCGGCTGGTGGCGCGCGGCCTGTCCAACGCCGAGATCGCGGCCGAGCTGTTCGTCAGCGAGACGACGGTCAAGACGCACGTCGGCCACGTGCTGACCAAGCTCCAGCTGCGCGACCGGGTACAGGCCGCGGTGTACGCCTACGAGAGCGGGCTGGTGCGCCCCGGGACGCTGTAGTCCCCCCGGCCCGGCGGTGGTCCGGCCCGGTGATGGTCCGGCCGGCCGGCCGGACAGCCCGGTGGCCCGTCCGATCCCCCTGCACCCTCGGGGATCGGACGGGCCACCGGGCTGTTCGGGCCTACTTGTTGCGCCCGATCACGCCGAAGCGGAAGACGCCGGTGGTGTCCACCGTCGACTGCACCCCGGTGATGTACGGGCGCGAGGCGTAGAACGACTTGGTCTGGAAGATCGGGATCAGCGGCACGGCCTCGGCGGCGATGTTCTGCATCTGCGCGAAGACGGACGCGGCCGCGGCGCGGTCGGCCAGCTTCAGGCTGTCCGGCAGCAGCTTCCCGCTGATCCGGGCGTCGTCCCAGCCGGTGTGGTACGCGCCGCCGTCGACGATCAGCGGGGCGACGAAGTTGTCCGGGTCCGGGTAGTCGGCCGTCCAGCCGATCGTGTAGGCCTGGTAGGCGCCGTCCCGCCAGCCCTTCTTGAACTTGTCCCAGTCCGCCTCCTGCTGGACGTTCACCTGGAACAGGCCGCTGGCCTCCAGCTCCTTCTTGATCTCGGCGCCCTCGGTGCCCTCGGCCCGGGTCCGCGACCAGGTGAGGTTCATCTTCACCGGCAGCGGCACCTTGGCGGCCGTCAGCAGCTGCTTGGCCTTGGCCACGTCCGGGTCGCCGTACTTGTCGTAGAAGGCGGTGTTGTGGCCCAGCACGCCGGTCGGGACCAGCGAGTACAGCGGCTGCACGGTGCGGGCGTACACGTCGCGGGCGAGCACCTTGCGGTCCAGCAGCTGGGCCACGGCCTGGCGGACGGCCGGGTTGCCGGTCAGCGGGTCCTTGGTGTTGAAGGCGATGTAGCGGGTCTCGGCGCTGTCACCCTCGGCGATCTGGATGTCGGTCTTGCCGCCCTGCTGGTCGGTCCGCAGCTGCGAGGCGTCACCCGGGTCGAGGCTGTTGTCCGTCAGGTCGATGTCGCCCCGGTCCAGGGCCGCCTTGAGGTCCGCGCCGGTGTTGAAGTAGCGGACGGTGAACTTCTTGTTCTTGACCTGCTCGGTGCCGTTGTACTGGTCGTTCGCGGAGAGCTCGACGGTGCCGGGCTTCTTGTTGTCGCTGCCGAGCGGCGCGATCGAGTCGATCTTGTACGGGCCCGAGCCGACCAGCTTGTCGTTGGCCAGCAGCTTGTCGGCCGGGAAGACCTGGTGGTCGACGATGGCGCCGGCGGCGCTGGCCAGCTTGGCCGGGAGCACCGCGTCCGGCTGGGAGAGGTGGAAGGTCACCTCGGTGTCGCCCTTGGCCTCGACCGTCTTGATCGAGTCGAGCAGCGCGGCCGGGCCGCCCTCGTCGGCGATCTTCTTCATCCGCTCGACGGAGAAGACCACGTCCTGCGCGGTCAGCGAGTGGCCGTTGGAGAACTTCAGGCCGGTGCGCAGCGTGCAGTGGTACGTGGTGGCGTCGTTGCCGGTGAACTCGCAGGACTGCGCGGCGTCGGGGCTGGGCGTGGCGCTGGCCGCGGGGAAGCTCAGCAGCGACTGGAAGGTGTTGTGCAGCAGCAGCCACGAGCCGTTGTCGTAGGCGCCGGCCGGGTCCAGCACGCTGGTGACGCTGGTCGTCCCCATGGCGATCGTCTTGCCGGAGCCCCCGCCGGAGACGGCCTCGGTGACGGAGCCGCAGCCCGCAACCGTGGAGGCGACCAGGGCGGCGCAGCCGAGCGCTGCCAGTCGTGAGGTGGAGGTCATGGGGTTGCGTCCTTCTCCGTGCGGGCCGGCCGGGTGGCCGGTGGCTCGCGCGGCGCGGGCTCCGGGATGGGGAGCCAACGTGCGGGGCCGGGCGACGCACGACCGTGACGACGACGGGTCTGCCCGTCGTCAATGGAGGTGCGCCAGGGGGTCATCGGGCGGTCGCGGCCTGCCTGCCCGGCTTGGGCACGGTCAAGCGGAGCCGCGGTGTGGGGTTCGATCGGATGTAGCGTGCCACATCGGTTCCGCGCCGGAGCGCCCCGTACCGGCCGTGCATCGCGCGCCCGCGAGGGGGTCAGAACGGGACACTCGACAAGTTGTCAGACAATGCCCGATTTCTCCCCGGATGAGGGGGCGCACCCCGCCACCACCACCGCCTTACCGGCCGGTAGCACCACTAGATAGTGAGACGATAATCACACTCGCGTAGCCACGAGCGACCTCAGCAGCTCAAGATCAACCTGCTCCAGCGAGGACAGCACCAGCCGCCCGGGGGCCGGCTCGATCACCGCGACCGACGGCACCGCGATCACCGGGCAGCCGGCCGCCTCCGCCGAGCGCACCCCGGTCGGAGCGTCCTCCACCACCACGCAGCGGGCCGGGTCCGCACCCAGGCGCCGCACGGCCTCCAGGTACGGGTCGGGGTGCGGCTTGGTGCGCGGCACCTCGTCACCGGCGACCGAGAAGGCGAAGTGGTGCGCCCCCAGGGAGCCCAGCACGATGTCGATGATGTGCCGGTGCGAGGCGGACACCAGGGCGGCCGGGATCCCGTGCGCGGCAAGGGTGTTGAGCAGCCGCTCGGCACCCGGCATGAGCGGCACGCCGCCCGCGAGCAGGTCCACGAAGCGCTGGTTGATCAGCGTGGTCAGGTCGCCCGGCGACAGGTCCACGCCGGTGCTGGACAGCAGGTACTCGATCACCCGGCTCATCGGGCCGCCCACCACGTGCGCCCGGTCCCCCTCGTCGAGGGCGTAGCCCAGCTCGGCGAAGAGCGAGGCCTCCGCCTGCCACCAGAAGTCCTCGGTGTCGACCAGGGTCCCGTCCATGTCCAGCAGCACCGCCTGCAGGCCCTGCCCGTCGCCGTGGTCGAGGGCGCGGGCGGCGGTGGAGATGGTCGTCATGGCAGGGCGTCCTTCCGGTCGTGCACCCCCGGACCTGTGCCCGGGGATGGCACAGGCCAGCCCGCTGGTGAGCGGACCGGCCCGTTCAGGATGATCCAGGATACGCCCGCACACCCGAAATGGGGCGAACGCGGCGCAGCCTACGGGTTACCTGGCGTTGAAGTACTTCGCCTCGGGGTGGTGGATGACGATCGCGTCGGTGGACTGCTCGGGGTGCAGCTGGAACTCCTCGGAGAGGACCACCCCGATCCGCTCCGGCTTCAGCAGGTCGGCGATCTTGGCGCGGTCCTCCAGCTCCGGGCAGGCCCCGTAACCGAGCGAGAACCGGGCACCGCGGTACTTCAGCGCGAACATGTCCTTGACGTCCTGCGGGTCCTCGTCCGAGAAGCCCAGCTCGTAGCGGACCCGGGCGTGCCAGAACTCGGCGAGCGCCTCGGCCAGCTGGACGGACAGGCCGTGCAGCTCCAGGTAGTCGCGGTAGGCGTTGGCCTGGAACAGCTCGTTGGCCGCCTCCGAGATCCGGTTGCCCATGGTGACCACCTGGAGGCCCACCACGTCCTTCACCCCGGACTCCTCCGGGCGGAAGAAGTCCGCCAGGCAGAGCCGGCGCCCGCGCCGCTGGCGCGGGAAGGTGAAGCGGGTGCGCTCGCTGCCGTCCTCGTTGAAGACGATCAGGTCGTCACCCTTGGAGTTGGCCGGGTAGTAGCCGTAGACCACGGCGGCCTCCAGCCAGCCCTCGGTCTGCAGCCGGTCCAGCCACATCCGCAGCCGCGGGCGGCCCTCCGTCTCCACCAGCTCCTCGTACGAGGGCCCCTCGCCGGAGCGGGCGGCCTTCAGGCCCCACTGGCCCTTGAACAGCGCGTCCTCGTCCAGCCAGGAGGAGTAGTCCGCGAACGGGACACCCTTGACGATCCGGTCACCCCAGAACGGCGGGGTGGGCACCCGGTTGTCGATCGCCACGTCCGAGCGGACCTGGCCGAGGTTCTCCTCCGGCTCCTGCTCGATCTCCACCCGGGCGTGCCGGCGCTGCTTCAGCTCGGGCAGTGCCGCGCCGGGCACCCCGCGCTTGACCGCGATCAGCGCGTCCATCAGCCGCAGGCCCTCGAAGGCGTCCCGGGCGTAGCGGACCTCGCCCTCGTAGATCTCGTGCAGGTCCTGCTCGACGTAGGCGCGGGTGAGCGCGGCGCCGCCCAGGATGACCGGGTAGTCGGCGGAGAGCCCGCGCTGGTTGAGCTCCTGGAGGTTCTCCTTCATGATCACGGTCGACTTCACCAGCAGGCCGGACATCCCGATGACGTCCGCCTGGTGCTCCTGGGCCGCGTCCAGGATCGCCGAGACGGGCTGCTTGATGCCCAGGTTGACGACCGTGTAGCCGTTGTTGGAGAGGATGATGTCGACCAGGTTCTTGCCGATGTCGTGGACGTCGCCCTTGACGGTGGCGAGCACGATGGTGCCCTTGCCCTCGTCCTCGGACTTCTCCATGTGCGGCTCCAGGTGCGCGACGGCGGTCTTCATGACCTCGGCCGACTGGAGCACGAACGGCAGCTGCATCTGACCCGAGCCGAACAGCTCGCCGACCACCTTCATGCCCGCCAGCAGGGTGGTGTTGACGATGTCCAGCGCCGCGCGGCCGGCCAGTGCCTCGTCGAGATCCGCCTCCAGGCCCTTGCGCTCACCGTCGATGATCCGGCGCTGGAGGCGCTCCTCCAGCGGCAGCGCCGCCAGCTCCTGCGCCTTGGACTCGGCGCTGGAGGCCGCGCTGACGCCCTCGAACAGCTCCAGCAGCCGCTGGAGCGGGTCGTAGCCCTCGCTGCGGCGGTCGTAGACCAGGTCGAGCGCGACCTCGCGCTGCTCGTCGGGGATCCGCGCCATCGGCAGGATCTTCGAGGCGTGCACGATCGCGGAGTCCAGGCCGGCCTCCACGCACTCGTGCAGGAAGACCGAGTTGATCACCTGGCGGGCCGCCGGGCTGAGACCGAAGGAGATGTTCGACAGGCCCAGCGTGGTCTGCACGGCCGGGTGCCGGCGCTTGAGCTCGCGGATCGCCTCGATGGTCTCGATGCCGTCCCGGCGGGACTCCTCCTGGCCGGTGCCCAGTGTGAAGGCCAGGCAGTCGACCAGGATGTCGTGCTCGGCGATGCCGTACTCGCGGCCCAGCTGCTCGATCAGGCGCTCGGCGATCGCGACCTTCTTCTCGGCCGTACGGGCCTGGCCCTCCTCGTCGATGGTCAGCGCGATCAGCGCCGCGCCGTGCTCGGCGGCCAGCGCCGCGACCGTCCCGAAGCGGGTGTCCGGGCCGTCGCCGTCCTCGTAGTTCACCGAGTTCAGCACCGCGCGCCCGCCGAGCATCTCCAGGCCCGCGCGCAGCACCGGCGTCTCGGTGGAGTCCAGCACGATCGGCAGGGTGGAGGCGGTGGCCAGCCGGCCGGCGATCTCCTTCATGTCGGCGACGCCGTCGCGCCCGACGTAGTCGACGCAGAGGTCCAGCAGGTGGGAACCGTCGCGGATCTGCTCGCGGGCGATCTCGACACAGGCCTGCCAGTCCCCCGCCAGCATCGACTCACGGAACTTCTTGGAGCCGTTGGCGTTGGTCCGCTCGCCGATCGCCAGGTAGGAGGTGTCCTGCCGGAAGGGCACCGACTGGTAGAGCGAGGCGGCGGCCGGCTCCGGCTGCGGGTCGCGCGGGGCGACCTCGCGGCCGCGCACCCGCTCCACCACGGCGCGCAGGTGCTCCGGCGTGGTGCCGCAGCAGCCGCCGACCAGCGACAGGCCGTACTCGCGGGTGAAGGTGTCGTGCGCGTCCGCCAGCTCCAGTGGGCTCAGCGGGTAGTGCGCGCCGTCCTTGCCGAGGACGGGCAGACCGGCGTTCGGCATGCAGGAGAGGCCGATCCTGGCGTTCTTCGCCAGGTAGCGCAGGTGCTCGCTCATCTCGGCCGGGCCGGTGGCGCAGTTCAGGCCGATGTAGTCCACGCCCAGCGGCTCCAGCGCCGTCAGCGCCGCGCCGATCTCCGAGCCCAGCAGCATGGTGCCGGTGGTCTCCACCGTGACCTGCACGAACACCGGCAGGTCCAGGCCCGCCTCGGCGAGCGCCCGCTTGGAGCCCAGGATCGCCGCCTTGGTCTGGAGCAGGTCCTGGCTGGTCTCCACCAGCAGCGCGTCCGCACCGCCGGCGATCAGACCGGCGGCGTTCTGCCGGAAGCCCTCGCGCAGCGTCTCGTACGGTGCGTGGCCCAGGGTCGGCAGCTTGGTGCCGGGGCCGATCGAGCCGAGCACCCAGCGCGGACGGTCCGCGGTGGCGTACTCGTCCGCGACCTCGCGGGCGATCCGGGCACCGGCCTCGGCCAGCTCGAAGATCCGCTCGGGGATGTCGTACTCGCTCAGCGCCGCGAAGTTGGTGCCGAAGGTGTTGGTCTCCACGCAGTCGACGCCCACCGCGAAGTACGCGTCGTGGACGGAGCGCACGATGTCGGGGCGGGTGATGTTCAGGATCTCGTTGCAGCCCTCGAGGTCCTGGAAGTCCTCCATGGTCGGGTCCTGCGCCTGGAGCATCGTGCCCATCGCCCCGTCGGCCACCACGACTCGGGTGGCGAGGGCTTCGCGCAAGGCGTTCGCGCGGTCCTGCTGGACGGTGGACGGGGTGGCTGCGATGGCCATGGGGCTTCTCCCTGGGTGCGACGGCTGTCGGCTTTGCGCTCCCCGCTGTCGGGAAGGCACCTCGCCAGGGTATCCGGCCTGGTGCCGAGGCCGGCGGACCATTCCGTATCCTGAGCGTCCGACCGCGACGGGGGGAACAATCATGCGGACATTCGGGACACGGCTGGGCCGTGCGGCGACGACGTTCCGGGGCCGGCTGGGCCGGGCCGCGAGAGCCGGGCGGGCACGCCGGCGAGCCTGGTCCCGCCGGCGCAAAGCCCTGGTGGCGGCGCTGATCGCGCTCGTCGTGCTGCTGCTCCCGGTCGGCGTGGCGGCCGCCGCCCTGCGGCTGGAGTACGCCGGCGAGCCCTCGGCCGAGGCCAGGACGCGCGGGCGCGACGCCCTCTGGCTGGGTCATGCCTGGGTGGACGGCCGGAAGAGTGACGGCGACGTCGCCGCGCTCGCCGCGCAGCTCGCCGGGACGGGCATCCGCGACCTCTACGTCCACACCGGCCCCCTGGAGCACGACGGCAGCCTGCCGGCCACCGCCTACCCCCGGGCCGCCTGGTTCGTGGCGGCCGTCGGGCGCGCGATGCCCGGCGTACGGGTGCAGTCCTGGCTCGGCGACGTGGTGGAGCCCGAGAAGACCGGGCTCGACCTGGACGAACCCGCCGTCCGGGAGCGGATCGCCGCCTCCGCCCAGCAGGTGCTGGACGCCGGCTTCGCCGGGGTCCACTTCGACCTGGAGCCGGTCCGCTCGGGCTCGCCCGGCTGGCTGAGCCTGCTCGACCAGGTGCACGCGGGGACGGCCGCACGCGGGGCACCGCTGTCGGTGGCCGCCCCGCAGATCGACCCACTGCCGGGCCTGCACTCGGCCGGCATCGCGCTCGCCGACCACGGCAAGTGGTGGTCGCAGGCGTACTTCGCGGAGACGGCCCGCCGGGTCGAGCAGATCGCCGTGATGTCCTACGACACCTCGATGCCGCTGGAGTCGCTGTACGGCGGGTACGTCGCCCAGCAGACCACCCTGGCGCTGGAGGTGACCCCACCGGCCGTCGACCTGCTGATGGGGCTGCCCGCGTACTGGGACGACACCCCGGGCCACCGCGGCTCGGCCGAGACGGTCCGGGCCGCCGTCCGGGGCGCCCGGCTGGCACTCGGCCGCGAGGCGCCCGCCCGCCAGACCTTCGGGCTGGCGCTGTACGTGGACTTCACCGCCACGCCGGAGCACTGGTCGGCGTACCGGCGCGGCTGGTGCGCCTGAGTGACGCGGGCGTCCGTGCGGGGGCCGGTCGCGCGGGGCCGTTCGTGCGGGGCATGCCCCGCTCCGGCCGGGGTCGGCCGCTCTGCTCAGGCCACTGCCCGGTGCAGGGCGATCAGCAGCCGCCAGACCCCGGCCGCGACGGCGTCCGGGGTGGCGTCGATCCGCTCGTGCAGCCAGTCGGCGAGGACACCGGTGAAGGCGGCCGCCACCGCGGAGCCCACCAGGTCCGCGTGCGACGCCTTTGCCAACTCCCGTTCGGTGCGGCTTCGTTCGCGTAGCCGGTCGTGGAGCAGCTCACCCAGGGGGCCGCTGCCGCCCGGGCGCAGCAGACCCCGGTAGAGCGGGGCGTGGCCGGCGGTCTCGGTGAAGAAGGCGGTGAGGGCGGGCGGCGGGGCCGCCGGGTCCGGGATGCCGCGCCAGGCGTGCAGGGCGTCCACGGCGCGGTCGACGACCTCCGCGCAGGCATCCACCGCGAGGGCCTGGAGGTCCTCGTAGTGAAGGTAGAAGGTGGCGCGGCCGAGGGCCGCGCGGCGGACCACGGCCGAGACGGTGAGCTCGTCAAGCGGCCGGTCGGCGCACTCGGCGAGCAGGGCGTCGCGCAGCCTGGCCCGGGTGCGCTCGGCGCGCGGGTCGCCCGCCCGCCGGCCGCCGCCCTCGTCCGCCACACTCACCCGGCGACCAGGACCGCGGTGAGGGCCAGGGCGCCGGGCAGGGCCTGGGCGAAGAGGATGCGCCGGTTGGCGGTGGCCGCGCCGTACAGACCGGCGATCACCACGCAGCTGAGGAAGAACACCTGGACACGGTAGCCGGTGGGGTCGGCCGCGATCAGCCCCCAGACCAGGCCTGCCGCGAGGAAGCCGTTGTAGAGGCCCTGGTTGGCGGCGAGCGGGGCGCTGGCGCGGGCCATCTCCGCGTCGAAGCCGGAGAGTTCACGCCCCGGGCGGCGCTCCCAGAGGAACATCTCCAGCACCATGATGTACGCGTGCAGCGCGGCCACCAGGCCCACCAGCACGTTCGCGACGGTCTGCACGACCGCTCACCCGCTCTCTCGGCAACACTTCCTGGACAGGTGACCAGAGTTTATGGACACCTGTCCAGGAATGCCAAATCGCCAGGGCGCGGCGCATCGCGGCCGGCGTCGCCGGAACACCCAAGTAGCGCCGATTCCCCGGGTGCTGGCGGGACCAGCTCCCGCCCGCGCACCCCCTCAGCCGTTCCGACTACCGCCCAGGTGGGCCGCCAGCGCCCCGAGGTGGCGGTCGATGGTCGCCGCCTGCCCCCGCACATAGCGCGACACAAAGCGGTAGACCGGCCGGTAGATCTCCCCCCGCTCCGTCACCGTGACCGTGCATCCGCCCTCCGCCGGGTCGATGGCATAGGTCCAGGTGCCGCCGAACGGCAGGCCGCGATCGTCGGCGATGCGGGTGACCAGCCTGCTCGGCTCCACGCTCTCCACCACCTCGTACGTCATCGCGCCGTGCCGCTCGTACTCGCGCCACCGGATGCGCCCGCCCTCGACCGGCAGCCGCTCGATGTGCGTGAGGCCCGGGCGCCAGGCCGGGTAGAGGTCGATGTCAGACAGCACCTCCCACACCGCGTGCGGGGCCTGCGCCACCCGCAGCGACCGCTCCACCAGGTGCTCCACCGGGAGCCGGCGGCCGGCCTCGTACACGCCCACTCCGACGGCGGCCACCGCGGCCACCGCCGTACCCGCGCCGATCAGCAGCCCTCTGGTCATCCGCCCGGCTCCTCACACACCGCCCACACCGCCTGCCCCCGGCTTCCATCATCACGCCGGGCCGCCGGCGCGCGCGAGGCATCGGGAGGGCGGCGCAGCCGGGCGCGGGCACGCCGCCGCGCCGCCGCACCGCGGACCGACGATGAGTTACGGACTGGCTACTATGCGTGAGCAACGGGCCGCGATCTCCCTGCGCGGCCGCCGGACGACCTCGGAGAACCCCCGTGCCGCGTCACAGAGTCCTCACCGCCCTGGCCGCCCTCCCGCTCCTCGCCCTCGGGGCCGCGCCCGCCCACGCGGACACCACGCTGCGGTACGCCGCGCTCGGCGACTCGTACGCGGCCGGGGTCGCCGCCGGCGCCTACGACGGCGCCAGCGGCGAGTGCCACCGCAGCACCCGCGCGTACCCCGAGCTCTGGAGCGCCCAGCACGCTCCGGCCGAACTGCGGCACCTGGCCTGCAACGGGGCCACCGTCGCGGACGTGCTGCGCGACCAGGTCCCCGGCGTCAGCGCGGACACCTCTCTGGTCACCCTCACCGCCGGCGGCAACGACCTCGGCTTCTCCGACGCGGCGGTGGCCTGCCTCCAGCCGCTCACCACCGACGCCCGCTGCAACCAGACCCTGGACGAGTCGGAGCGGCGGCTGCGCGAGGACCTGCCCGCCCGGCTGGACACGCTCTACCGGGCTGTCGCCGCCGCGGCCGCGCCCACCGCCCGGGTGGTGGTGACGGGCTATCCGCATCTGCTGAGGACCGGCACCACCTGCCTGATCGGCACCGATCCGCGCCGGCAGCGCTTCAACCACGTCACCGACCTGCTGGACGAGGAGATCCGGCGTCAGGCGGCCGCGCACGGCTTCGCCTTCGCGGATGTCCGGACGGCTTTCGAGGGTCACGGGGTGTGCTCCGGGCCCGGCCAGGAGTGGATCACCGGGATCGTCATCCCCCGGCTGTGGGAGTCCTTCCACCCCACCGCGGACGGCCAGGCGCGCGGCTACCTGCCCGCCGTCGGCGACGCCGTCGCCGCTGCCGTCACCGCCGTGGCCGCCGGCCGCGCCTGAGGCCTGCGGCCTCCGGGGGCTCGGCTCTCCTACCGGCGCGCGCCCCGCCCGCCGGGGCGGCGGCGAAACCCGCTGGATCGAGCGGGCCGTGCTGGCGCAGACTGTCCCGATGCGCCCTGCCGTCCCCCGGCCACGGCGCGCATCAAAGCCCGTAGGCTGGGCAGGTAGGGACCATGGGGCGAGCGGCTCCATGGAGTGAGAGGTTCGAACAGTCGGCAGCCGGCATCGGCGTCCTTGCAGGCCCTGGAGGGCGGGGCGCGGCCGTCGGCCGACCGGAGGGAGACGCTGGGTGATCGAGCTGGAAGATGTTCCCGAGTTGATCGACCCGGTGATGGTCTGCGCCTTCGAGGGCTGGAACGACGCGGGCGACGCCGCCTCGGCCGCCGTGGCGCACCTCGACGAGACCTGGGGCGGCAAGGTGTTCGCCGCCCTGGACGCGGAGGACTACTACGACTTCCAGGTCAACCGGCCCACCGTCTGGCTGGACGGCGGGGTCCGCAGGATCACCTGGCCGACCACCCGGCTCTCGGTGATCCGGCTGACCGAGCCCAAGCCCAGGGACATCGTGCTGGTGCGCGGCATCGAGCCCAGCATGCGCTGGCGCTCGTACTGCAACGAACTGCTCGGCTTCGCCCACGAGCTGGGCGTGGAGCTGGTCGTCATCCTCGGCGCGCTGCTCGGCGACACCCCGCACAGCCGGCCGGTCCCGGTCAGCGGCGTCACCTCGGACGCCGAGCTGGCCCGCACCCTGGACCTGGAGGAGAGCCGGTACGAGGGCCCGACCGGCATCGTCGGGGTGCTCCAGGAGGCGTGCTCGCACGCCGGGGTGCCGGCCGTGACGCTGTGGGCGGCGGTGCCGCACTATGTGGCGCAGCCGCCGAACCCCAAGGCCACCCTCGCGCTGATCAACAAGCTGGAGGATCTGCTGGACCTGCGGATCCCGCCGGGCGAGCTCGGCGAGGACTCCCGCGCCTGGCAGCTCGGGGTGGACCAACTCGCCGCCGAGGACAGTGAGGTGGCCGAGTACGTCCAGCAGCTGGAGGAGGCGCAGGACACCGCGGAGCTCCCGGAGGCCTCCGGCGACGCCATCGCCCGCGAGTTCGAGCGCTACCTGCGCCGCCGGGAGAACCTCGGCCCGACGGGCGAGAAGCCGGTGGCGGGCCACGCCACCGCGGAGAAGGCCGGCGAGCCGGAGCCACCCGGCCCCAAGGACACCAAGACCGGCGAGGACGCCTCCGAGCCGGGGGACGGCGAGTAGCCGCAGCGCTGCCAACAGCACGAAGAAGGGGTGTCAGGAGGATTCCTGGCACCCCTTCTTCGTGCTGCGCGTGGCACGAGCCTCAGAGCACGAACCTCAGAGCGCGACACCCAGCAGGGCGTCCACCGTCCGCGAGACCAGCCCGGGTGCGCCGATGTCGTCGCCGCCGGCCTCGGCCTGCAGGGCGGCCCAGCGGTCCACGGCCGCCAGCGCCGCTGGCGCGTCCAGGTCGTTCGCCAGCGCCGCCCGGACCTCGCCGAGCAGGCCATCGGCCGACGGGCCGTCAGGACGGGAGACGGCCGCACGCCAGCGGGCGAGTCGCTCGACGGCCTCCTCCAGCGTGGCGTTCGTCCACTCCCAGTCGCTGCGGTAGTGGTGCGCCAGCAGCGCCAGGCGGATCGCCGCCGGGTCGACGCCCTCGCGGCGCACCGCCGAGACGAAGACCAGGTTGCCGCGGGACTTGGACATCTTGTGCCCGTCCAGGGCGACCATGCCGGCGTGCACGTACGCCTGGGCGTACGGGTGGGCGCCGGTGGCGACCTGGGCGTGGGCGGCACCCATCTCGTGGTGCGGGAAGGAGAGGTCGCTGCCACCGCCCTGGATGTCGAAGGACATCCCGAGGTACTTCAGGGCGATCGCGACGCACTCGATGTGCCAGCCGGGGCGGCCGTGGCCGAGCTCGGTGTCCCAGGCGGGCTCACCGGGGCGGGCCGAGAGCCAGAGCAGGGCGTCCAGCGGGTGCTTCTTGCCGGGGCGGTCGGGGTCGCCGCCGCGCTCGGCGAAGACCGGGCGCATCGCCTCGCGGCTGAGGCCGGAGACCTCGCCGAAGTGCGGGTCCGACTCGACGGAGAAGTAGACGTCGCCGTCGACGTCGTACGCGGCGCCGCTCGCGAGCAGCTTCTTGACCAGCGGGACGATCCACGGGATGGACTCGACGGCGCCGATGTAGTGCGCCGGGGGCAGCATCCGCAGGGCGGTCATGTCCTCGCGGAACAGGGCGGTCTCACGCTCCGCCAGTACCGTCCAGTCCTGGCCGGTCTCGACCGCGCGGGCCAGCAGCGGGTCGTCGACGTCGGTGACGTTCTGGACGTAGAGGACGTCGTGGCCGGCGTCCTTCCAGACCCGCTGCACCAGGTCGAAGGCGTTGTAGGTGGCGGCGTGGCCCATGTGGGTCGCGTCGTAGGGGGTGATGCCGCAGACGTAGAGCCGGGCGGTGGGGCCCTGCGGCACGACCTCGCGGACACAGCCCGCGGCGGTGTCGTGGATTCGCAGGGGGAGCCCCTGACCGGGCAGGGCGGGAACCTCGGAGGCGGGCCAGGCATGCATGGGAACCAATCTAACCTCGCGATCATTTGAAAGCCTAACCAGTACGCAAGATCGGCTTGATTCGATATGCATGCCGCCCTGGACCGGACCCGATCGTTTGCGATCGGATCGGCCTGCGATCCGGATCGGCTCGACGTTGGCTCCGCCCGGGACCGGCTCGGTTCGGGGCGGACTCGGGGCCGGCTCCGCCTCAGGTCAGATCGGCGGCCAGGGGATGGACGGCCAGTCCTGCGAGGGCAGCGGATGCACGCCGGTGCTCAGCAGCACGTCGATCCGCGCGCGGGTGGCCACAAGCTCGGCCCGGGTCAGGTGTTCGGCCAGGCGGGCACCGAGCCCGCCGTCCAGCTCCCGCGCGAGACCGCCGAGCACCGGGCCGGCCTCCTGCGGCAGCGGCCGCCCGGCCCAGCCCCAGAGCAGCGTGCGCAGCTTGCCGGGCACGGCGAAGGTCACCCCGTGGTCGATGCCGTAGATCCGGCCGTCGGCGGCGCGGATCAGATGGCCGCCCTTGCGGTCGGCGTTGTTGAGCACCGCGTCCAGCACGGCCAGGCGCCGCAGCTGTACGTCGTCGGTGTGCACCAGCAGCGCGGTACGGCCCTCGCCGACGTCGGCCCGCACGATCGGCAGCCAGCCCCTCTCGGGGCCGGCCGGGTCCTGGAGGGCGAGCAGCGGTCCGGCCTGCCGGTCCGGCTCCACCCAGAGCTGGACCATCCCCGGCCCGTGCGGCCCCTCGCGCAGCACCGTGGGCGGGATCAGCGCCCAGCCGGTGGCGGCGGACACCTCGTACGCGGCGGCCTCGCGCCCGGCCAGGGTGCCGTCGGGGAAGTCCCAGAGCGGGCGCTCACCGGCCACCGGCTTGTAGACGCACGGCGCCTGAAGACCCTCCAGGCTCGCGGTGCAGTAGAGCGCGGCGTTGGAGGCGTCGGTGAGCCGGCCGTGGACGGTGATCCGGCCCTCGCGCAGCAGCCGTAGCGCGGTGGGTACGTCGGCGGCCAGCACGGCGGCGGCCACCGGGTCGGCCTCGGGGACGGCCGCCGGGCGGGCGCCGGCGGGCCGGGGGGGCGTGTCCGCGTTCAGCGCCGGTAACCGTTCGCGCGCGGGCACAGATGGCCCTCGGGGTCGAGCGGGAGGTTGCAGAACGGGCAGGGCTTGCGGCCCGCCGCGACCAGGTCGAGGGCGCGCTTGGCGAAGACCCGGGCCATCGCGCCGCTGAGCCGCACCCGGAGCATGTCCGGGCCGTTCTCCTCATCCTCGAAGACCGCTTCGGCCTCCTCCTGCGCGCCCTCCTCGCCCTCGATCACGGCCTGGGCCTCGACGACCAGGCAGGAGTCGGTGCTGTCCCAGGCCAGCGCCATGGTGCCGACCCGGAACTCCTGCTCCAGCGGGAGGTCGAGCGGGGCGCTGTCGATCAGGTCGAGCGGCGCGGTGGCGGGGATGGCCGCGTCGCCGCCGCTGCGCCGCAGCGCCTCGTCGAGGACCTCCTCGATGCGCTCGGCGAGCGCCGCGACCTGGGTCTTCTCCAGCAGCACGCTGGTGATCCGGCCCCGGGCGCTGGCCTGCAGGTAGAACGCCCGGGCGCCGGGCTGGCCGACGGTACCGGCCACGAACCGTTCGGGCTGGTCGTAGAAGTGGACCTGACGGGGCACGCTCTCGCTCCGGATCGTTCTGGCGTGGTCAACGGCTTCTCGGTACCCGGGTGCTCGGCACCCGGGCGACGGTGTACGGGCGTTGGTGCACGGGCGCTCGCGTACACACGGGCTCACCTGTCACCCTACGGCCTGTCGGCCGGGCCGGGGACGGGAGGTGTCAGCCCGCCCCGGTGGCGCCGCCCACCACGGCGTCACCGGCCGGGGTGCCGTGGCCACCGGGGCCGGGCGCGAGCGAGGAGAGGTCGCCGGTGTCCCCCATCCGCAGGACGAACGGGCGCTGCGGGGTGTAGCGGATGGCGGTCACCGAGCATGGGTCGACGTTGATCCGCTGGAAGTGGTCGAGGTGCAGACCGAGCGCGTCGGCGACCACCGCCTTGATCACGTCGCCGTGCGAACAGGCGACCCAGACGGCGTCCTCGCCGTGCTCGACGGCGATCTTCTCGTCCCATTCGCGGACGGCCGTCACGGTGCGGTGGCTCAGCTCGCGCAGCGACTCCCCGGCGGGGAAGGCGGCGGCCGCCGCGTGGTCCTGGACGGTGCGCCACAGCGGCTCGCCGGCCAGCTCGGCGAGCGGACGGCCGGTCCAGTCGCCGTAGCGGCACTCCCCCAGCCGCTCGTCCAGCGCCGGGTCGCCGAGCTCGGGGCGGGTGGCGAGCAGCGGCTCCAGGGTCTGCCGGCAGCGTTCCAGCGGGCTGCTGACGGCCCTGGCCAACGGGATCGCGGCCAGGCGCCCGGCGAGGGCCGCGGCCTGGTCCCGCCCGGTGTCGTCGAGGTCGACACCCGGGGTCCAACCGGCCAGGATTCCGGCGGTGTTCGCGGTGGAACGGCCGTGTCGCACGAGCAGCAGGGTCGGCATGGGGCCCAGCGTACGTCCCGGCGCGGCGCGGCCGACGGGGGCACCCCCGGCCGAAGGCTCGGCGGACAGTGCGCGGGCGGTGTCCGGGCGGTGCGGACCGGGTGCCGCTTTCGGCCCTGGAGTGCGCTTTCAGCGGATTTGATGCCGGGAGCGCCGGGCAGGCAGCACAATGTCCCGCATGATCGTCGATTGCGCCATCTACCGCGACGGCCACCGCATCGAGGGGCCCGAGGACTACTCCGACGCCCTGGCGGCCGCCCGGGCGGCGGGTGACACCTTCCTCTGGATAGGGCTGGCCGAGCCGACGACGGCTGAGCTCGACCTGGTCAGCGAGGAGTTCGGCCTGCACCCGCTGGCCGTCGAGGACGCGGTGAACGCCCACCAGCGGCCCAAGCTGGAGTCGTACCCGGACTCGCTGTTCATGGTGCTCAAGACGCTCGGCTACCACTCCGAGGGCCATCTGGTGACCAGCGGCGAGGTGATGCTCTTCCTTGGCGACAGTTATGTGATGACGGTCCGCCACGGCAGCGACAGTCCGCTGGCGGCGCTGCGGGCACAGCTGGAGAAGCAGCCGGACCTCCTGCGGTACGGGCCGAGCGCCGTCCTGCACTCGGTCTGCGACACGATCGTGGACGGGTACCTGGAGGCCGCGGACGGCCTCCAGGCCGACCTTGACGAGGTGGAGGCGGACGTCTTCGCGCCGGGCCGGCCGGTGCGCGGCACGGCGGAACGGATCTACGGCTTCAAGCGGCAGCTGGTGGCGGCCCGGCGGGCCACCGGCCCGCTGCTGGAGCCGATGCTGCGGCTGGCCAGGGGCGGCGAGCCGTTCGTCGAAGCCGAGGCGCAGCCCTACCTGCGGGACGTGGCGGACCACCTGGCGCGGGCGAATGAGCAGGTCGAGGGCATGGACCGGCTGCTCACGGACATCCTCAGCGCCAATCTGGCGCAAGTGAGCGTGCAGCAGAACAACGACATGCGGCAGATCTCGGCCTGGGCGGCGCTCGCCGCGGTGCCGACGATGATCGCGGGCATCTACGGGATGAACTTCGACTTCATGCCCGAGCTGCGCCAGCCCTGGGGGTATCCGGCCGCGCTGCTGCTGATGACGGTGGTCTGCGTGGGGCTGCACCGGGTGTTCAAGCGCAGCGGCTGGCTGTAGCGCACGCCGAGGCCCTCGCCCCCCGCGCGGCGCGGGGGGCGAGGGGCGGGGGGCGAGGGCCTCGGCGAAGGCCTCGGCGGGGTGCGCTACTCGGCCAGGCCCGCGCGCTCCAGCGCCTCGACGCCGGTGCGCAGCGCCTGGAGCCGCTCGTCGAGGCTGAATCCGGCCGGGGCCAGGGTCAGGGTGGTGACACCGGCGTCGGCGTAGGCCTGCATCCGGTCGGCGATCCGGGCGGTGTCGCCGAGCAGCGAGGTGGCGTCGATCAGGTCGTGCGGGACGGCGGCGGCGGCACCGGCGTAGTCCTTGGCGAGATAGCGCTCCTGGATCTCGTCGGCGGCCTGCTCGTAGCCCATCCGGCGGGTGAGCTGGTTGTAGAAGTTCTTGTCCTTGCTGCCCATGCCGCCGATGTAGAGGGCGGCGTACGAGCGCTGGGCGTCGGCGGCGGCCTTGATGTCGTCGCTGACCGAGATGGTCACCGTCGGGCAGAGGTCGAAGCCCTCCAGGGTCTTGCCCGCCTTGGCCCGGCCGGCCGCGAGGGGGTCGATGGAGAGCGCGGCGTGCTCGGGGGCGAAGAAGATGCCGAGCCAGCCGTCGGCGATCTCGCCGGTCTGCTCCAGGTTCTTCGGGCCGATGGCGGCGATGTACAGCGGGATGTGCTCGCGGACGGGGTGGACGGTCAGCTTGATCGGCTTGCCGGGGCCGCCGGGCAGCGGCAGCGTCCAGTTGGCGCCCTCGTGGACCAGCCGCTCGCGGGACATCGCCTTGCGGATGATCTCGACGTACTCGCGGGTGCGGGCCAGCGGCTTGTCGAACTTCACGCCGTACCAGCCCTCGGAGACCTGCGGGCCCGAGACGCCCAGGCCGAGGCGGAAACGGCCGCCGGAGAGGGTGTCCAGGGTGGCGGCGGTCATCGCGGTCATGGCCGGGGTGCGGGCCGGGATCTGGAAGATCGCCGAGCCGACGTCGATCCGCTCGGTCTTGGCGGCGACGAAGCTGAGGACGGTCGCGGCGTCGGAGCCGTAGGCCTCGGCGGCCCAGCAGACCGAGTAGCCCAGGCGGTCGGCCTCCTGGGCGACCGCGATGTTGTCGGCGTCCATGCCGAGTCCCCAGTAGCCGAGGTTGATGCCGAGTCGCATGTGGGTGCCAAGCCTTCCAGTCGGTTTCCGCCGACACTAGCCGCGCGGCAGAGCCTCATGCTACTGGCCGGTAGCTGTGGGCTGTGTCACAACGGCAGGTTACGGCCCACTGATCGTTCTGCGGGTCTGCACATCTGCCCGGGCACCGGCCGCTACGCTCAGCCGACGTGGAGAAGCCTCACCCCACCTGCATGTTTACCAGTTAGCGGAGGGCCTGCCCGATGGAAATGCGTCACCTCGGCCGTACCGGGCTGCGGGTCTCCAGGCTCGGCCTCGGCACCATGACGTGGGGCCGCGACACCGACGAACACGAGGCCGGCGAGCAGCTCAAGGAGTTCGTGGACGCCGGCGGCAACCTGGTGGACACCGCCGACGTCTACGCCGACGGCGGCGCGGAGTACCTGCTCTCCCGCCTGACGGACAGTCTGATCCCGCGCTCGGAGCTGGTCATCGCCACCAAGGCCGGCAGCGTCCCCGACTCCGACCGCCGCTTCGACGCCTCGCGCGGACACCTGCTGACCGCCCTGGACGCCTCGCTGCGCCGGCTCGGCACCGACTACGTGGACCTCTGGCAGGTGCACGCCTTCGACCCGGGCACCCCCACCGAGGAGACCCTGCGCGCCCTCGACCTCGCCGTCTCCTCCGGCCGCGCCCGATACGTCGGCGTCTGCGACTTCAGCGGCTGGCAGCTCGCCAAGGCCGCCACCTGGCAGCACGCCGACCCGGCACGGACCCCGCTCGCCGGCAGCCAGACCGAGTACTCGCTGCTCCAGCGGGGCATCGAACGCGAGGTGCTGCCCGCCGCACTCGACGCCGGGATCGGCCTGCTCGCCTCCTCCCCGCTCGGCCGCGGCGTGCTCACGGGCAAGTACCGGCACGCCGTGCCCCAGGACTCGCGCGGCGCCTCCCCGTACCTCTCCGGCTTCGTCCAGCCCTACCTCGGCGAGCGCTCGCGGCGGATCGTCGACGCCGTCGCCACCGCCGCCGACGGCCTGGCCAGCAGCCCGCTCGCGGTGGCCCTCGCCTGGGTGCGGGACCGGCCCGGCGTGGCCAGTGCGCTGGTCGGGGCGCGGACGGCGGCGCAGCTGCAGTCCGCACTGTCGGTGGAGGCGCTTACGCTTCCGGGTGAGATCCGCGGTGCGCTCGACGACATCTCGGCGCCGGTCCACCGCTACCCCGACCACGAGTGGAACGAGCTGTAGGCCCGCGGGCCGGGCTCCTCCCCTCGCCGACTCTGTACGAGACGCGGCTTCGGCCGCACTGCCCGGCAGTGGCGTAATCCTTTGGAGCGAACAGCGAATGGTGAGCGACGCAGAGAACAGCGCTCCGGGCGGCCGGCCGGCCGGCCAGGCGGACGCGGTCGCGGCACTGGCGGAGGCGATCAGGCTGGTCGGGCAGCAGACCCCGCCCGGCTCCGCCCCGGACACCTCCACCCCGCAGGCGGGTACGCCCGCGCCGGCCGCAGCTCACCCGGACGAGCAGCGGGCACAGGCCCTGCGCGCCACGGCTCAGGTGCTGACCGCGGGCGGCGCCCCGGCGGACTTCGCAGCCGCGGCGCTGGCCGAGTTCGGTGAGGGCGCACCCGGGCTGCTCCGCGCCGACCCCTGGGCCGTCCTCGCGCTGCCCGGCGTACGCCCCGAACACGCGGACGGCTTCGCGCGCGGGCTGCTCGGGCCGGCCGCCGGGCCCGGTGATCCCCGCCGGGCGCGGGCGCTGGTGCCGTGGCTGCTGGAGCAGGCCGCGCTGCGCGGACACTCGGCGATGGAGATCGGCGAGGTCGCCGCGGGCCTGGAGCGCCTGGGCCTGCCGGATCCGGCCGCGGCCCTCCAGGAGGTCGTGGTGGACGGCCGGGTGATGGCCTTCCAGGAGGAGCTGACCGGCCCCGAGGCGCGCACGGCCGGGTCCGCCGACGAGGAGGACGAGCCGCCGACCCGGACGCTGCTCGCGCTGGAGCGGCTCGCCCTGGCGGAGGAGAGCCTCGCGGACGGTCTGGTCCGGGTGATCTCCACCTTCGTCCCGGCCGAGGACCACGACGAGGCCAAGGACCAGGGCCAGGACCTGGGCGGGGATCAGGCCGGGGATCAGGACGGCGACGGGCTCGGCAACGAGGCCGACGAGGCCGAGGCTCCCGAGGAGCCGGCGGCGGGCCGGGCCGAGGACGCGCCCGGTGCGGCCGCCGGCGGGGAGCGGGAGGCCGAGGCCGACCCGGAGGGTACGGAGGCCGCGGACCTGCCCACGGCCGGCACCGCCGACGCGGCCGAGCACCACGGCCCGGCCCAGCCGGGCCCGTTGGCCTGGGAGGCCGCGGCCACGGCGGCGCCCTCCTCCTCCGCGGCGGCGCTGATCAGGGCCGTGTCGGCTGCCGCACTGGTGACGCACACCGGCGGCGAGGCCTCCCGGGCGGAGCTGGCCGCCCTGCTGCACGCCGCGCGCGGGCTCGGCCTGCGCGCCTGGGCTGCCGCATGGACCGACCAGGCCCGGGACAGCTTCACCGGCCTGCTACCCCCCGGCGCCGCACCCGACGTGGCCGCCCTCGCGGACCTGCTGTCCGGCGCCGCCGGCCCCGGCCGTGCCCCGGACGGCTCGCTAGCCCTGGACGTCCTGATCGTGCTGGACGCGCCGCTGCTCGACGTCGAGCTGGCCGCCACCCTGCTCGAGTCCCTGGCCGACGGCACCCGGCTGGTGCTCAGCGGGGATCCGGGCCAGCTCTGGTCGGCCGGTCCTGGCCGGTTCTTCGCCGACCTGATCGCCGCCAAGGCCTGCCCGGCCGTCGCCTCCCGGACGCCCGACTTCGGGCCGATCGGCGAGCTGGTCTCCGGCATCGGGATCGGCGAGCTGCTGCCGGTGGACGCGCCGGACAAGGAGGTGGTCATCCTGACCGCCAAGGACGGCGCCGAGGCCGTCCACCGCGCCATCCAGCTGCTCGGCGACTCGATCCCGCGCGCCCTGGGCATCCCGGCCGAGCGGGTCGTGCTGCTCACCCCCGGCCACGGCGGTACCGCCGGCACCCGGGCCCTGAACGCCGCCGCCAAGGCCCGGCTCAACCCCGGCCCCGGCCGGTTCGCCGGGTTCGACCCGGGCGACCGGGTGGTGTACTCCCCCACCCCCGGGATCACCCACCCCGGCCGGGTGCTGGACGGCGACGCCACCGGCCTGCACCTTGAACTCACCGACGGCACGCGGCTGACCGTCGCCCCCGCCGAGGCCGGCCGGCTCCGGCACGGCTGGGCACTGACCGTGCACCAGGCGGTCGGCCGCCGCTGGCCCGGTGCGGTCGTCGTCCTGCCGGACGACGCGGTTGCCGGGCTGACCAGGCAGTGGGTCTACACCGCGTTCGGCCGGGCGGAGCGGCACCTGTCGGTCGTACACGCGGCCGGGCCGGCGCTGTCGCAGGCCGTCACCGAGCGGCCCGCCCAGCCGCGCACCACCCGGCTGCGCGCCATCCTGGCCGAGCACGCCGAGCAGTCGTACTGACGCCTGCCGACCGGCACCACGACGACGGGCGGTGCCGGAGCCCGCGCTCCGGCACCGCCCGCCCCCGGGTGCTCCCCGTGGTCCGACCCGGGCTCGTCAGTCCTCGGGTTCCTCGTCGTCATAGACCTCGCTGACATCGAACCGGCAGATCAGCAGCTGCGGGTCGGCGTTCTCGAACGGCTCCGGCAGCCACTCGCCGGGTTCGGTCGGCTCCGCGGCCGCGACCCAGAGCGTGGAGTCGCCCTCCTCCAGGCCGAACTCCTCGCTGCGGGCGGCGATCTCGTCGGGCTCGTACTCACCGAACACCACGCCGATCGCCGCGTTCACCCCGCCGCCCGGGCCACCGCCCGGGGTGAGCGAGCTGTCCAGCCGTTCGGCCTGGCCGCGCAGGCGCTTGGGATCGGTGATCAGGTAGTCGCGACGGATCAGCACGCTGATCGCCTCGGGCTGCTCGGGGCCGTGGTAGCCGCCCGCCCCCTCGTCCCCGGGGACCTCGAAGGGGGTCACCTCGTCGTAGGCCTCGTAGAGGAGCTGGTCGTAGGTGATGGCCGCCGCCGCGAGCTGCTCGTAGGCGGAGAACACGGCGGGATCGTCGGTGGTGGAGGGGCTGGACACCGCTTCGAGATGACGGTCGATGGCGGTCTTGACCGCCTCGGCGGCGGCGCGTACCTCGGCAATGGTGGGCTGCGCGGCATCAGACATGGTGCTGACGCTATCTCCCCCCGGTGCCAGGACGCACAGCGGTTGTCACCTACGCCCGCGATTTCACCGCAACTTCCCCCCTGATGTCCGATCCGGGTGGTTCTGTGACGCAGCTCGCAACCACCTCGCACCCACCTCTCGTACGCTCGGGCACGCTTGGGGGCATGCTCGCGGCGCGCCGGGCGGGCGGGCCAGGCGGGGCGCGGGTGGGGCCAAAGTCGCTTTCGGCATCCCGAGATCGGGGTATCCCGTTCGGCAGGAGAGGCGGAACTGATGCACTGCCAGCGGCCTGGGCGGCGGATCCTCCCGTCACGGCGGGCGACGGCGTGCGGTGCGGCCGAAAATGCCGGGCCCGGTTGTCGGAGGCAGGCCTTAGTCTTGCCTGAAGGTGTCCCCCAGGAGGAGCGTCTTGAGCCCACCGAAGCTGATCCGGCAGCCGGAGTACGAGTACCAGTCCCTGCGTATGCCGCGCGGCACGAGCCGCAACGCGGCACGGCAGCTGCTCACCGAGCACGCCGAGTACGGGCACTGGGAACTGGACAGGCTGCGGCTCTTCCCCGACGGCAGCCGCACCGTACTGCTGCGCCGACGGATCATCCGGCAGGTCAGGAGCTGGTGACACGAAGTACCTGGCCGGCGAGCGCCTGGCCGTAGCGCTCCCCGGACGGCGATCGCCCGCCCGGGCCTGAGCAGCGCAGCGGGCCCGCGTCCGCGGCCGGTGGATTCCGGCCGCGGACGCGGGCCCGACCGCCTTGCGGGCGGTCCCCGAGCAGATCGCGCTCAGACCTCAGCGCTCAACGCTCGGTACTCAGCGCGCCCCGGCCCGGGCCCGGCGGTAGAGCACGCCGCCGCCGAGGAGCGTGGCGAGCCCGGCCGCACCGAGCATCTCGACACCGCCGCTACCCGTCGAGGCGAGCTGGGTCGCGGTGGGCTGCTCGGCCGGGGCGCTCTTCACGACCGGGGCCGACCCGACCGGCTGGGGCGCGGCACTCGGCGCGGTCTGCGGCACCGAGGCCGGCACCGGCGCCGTGACGGGCACGGTCTCCGGCGGGATACCGGTACGGGGCACGCCGGGGGTGACGGGGTGCTCCTTCGCCGGCGGGGTCTGGGTCTCCGGCGGGCAGTCGTCCTTCGAGGGTGCCGGCGGCGTCACGACGGCGGGGCCCGCGTTGGCGCAGGAGTGCCCGAACGCGGGGTGTCCGCCGATGACGGCCGAGTTCCCGCAGGCGTTGACCGGGATGTGCACCGGAGCCTTGACGGAGTTGCCCGAGGCCGTACCGGGCGACCCCACGGTCTCACCGGAGGCCGTGGCCCCGCCCTGGCTGCGCGCCTCGTCCGAGCCCTGGGCAGGGTCACCGGAGCCGCCGCCGTCGGCGTTCGCACACGTGTTGCCGAAGGCCGGGTTGAGCGATCCGCCGATGTCGACGGTGTTGCCGCAGGCGTTGACCGGGATGTCCACGGGGACCTGCACGGAGTTCCCGGAGCCGGCCCCCGGCGAGTTGGCCGCGCCGCCATGGGCCTCGGCGCTCGCGTAGGCGTAGCCGGCGGTCGAGGCCAGCACGCTGCCGGTGGCCATGGCCGTGAGGAGCCCCTTCTTGGCTACATTCCTCATTGTTTCCCCTGACGTGTTGAGAAGACGAGCTGAAAGTCGGAATTACCGAAAGTCCGAATGCCAGACGAAACCCTCGGCTGCACAGGACTTAACGACGCACCACGGCAAAAGTTGAGCCGAACGGAGCCTCTTCACCCGATCGGGCGAAATGCTCCCGGACCGGGACAGAAAGACGTGCCCCCGGGCGGCTACTGGGCAGCCCGGGGGCACGTTGATCAAAGGACCGGCATCAGCTGCCGGGTATCGATATCGCTCAGACGTTCGCGCAGCTGTTGCCGAACGCCGGGCTGAGCGCACCGCTCAGGCTGACGGTGTTGCCGCAGAGGTTGAGCGGGATGTGCACCGGAGCCTGGACGGAGTTGCCCGAGGCCGTACCGGGCGACCCGGCGGTCACACCGTGGGCGCTGGCGCCACCGTGGGCAGCGGCGGCACCCGCACCGGCAAGGATCAGACCACCGGTGGCGGCGGCAACGGCAGCGATCTTCTTGACCTTCATCATTCCTCCTGTTTGCTGGTGCAGCCCGTTCGGCGGGCTGCATAGGAGTGAACGAGGGTGTGGCAAATGGGGTACGGCGCGGCGGCGCCATTCACCCGCAACGGTGACGCCTCGCACACATGCTCACTGCTGATTCCTTGAGCAGAATCGTTTCTGTTGATCTCTTTCGGACTGTCCCAAATCATTAGCTCGGACAATGGGCGCGGCCCGCCCCCGGACTTCCGGGAACGGGCCGCGTGCCGTGGATCTCGACCGGTCAGCAGGCGTCGAGGAAGCGGTCCAGCACCCGGACACCGAACTTCAGCCCGTCCACCGGGACCCGCTCGTCCACGCCGTGGAACATCCCCGCGAAGTCCAGGTCCGGCGGCAGCTGGAGCGGCGCGAAGCCGAAGCAGCGGATGCCGAGGTCCTGGAAGGACTTGGCATCCGTCCCGCCCGAGAGGCAGTACGGCACCGCCCGGGCGATCGGGTCCTCGGCCCTGAGCGCGGACTGCATGGCCTCCACCAGGGCCCCGTCGAAGGTGGTCTCGATCGCCTTGTCCGAATGCAGGCTCTCGCGCTTGACGCGCGGGCCGAGCACCCGGTCCAGGTCGGCCAGGAACTCCTCCTCGTAGCCGGGCAGGAAGCGCCCGTCCACGTGCGCCGTCGCCTGACCGGGGATCACGTTCACCTTGTAGCCGGCGCCGAGCATGGTCGGCTGGGCGGTGTTGCGCAGCGTGGTGCCGATCATCTTGGCGATGCCGCCGAGCACCCGCAGCGTCTCGTCCATGTTCTCCGGGTCGAGCTCGACGCCGAGCGCGTCGGAGAGCTCGTCAAGGAAGGCGCGCACGGTCTTGGTGATCCGCAGCGGGAACTTGTGCCGGCCGAGCCGGGCCACCGCCTCGCAGAGCTCGGTGATGGCGTTGTCGTCGTTCTCCATCGATCCGTGCCCGGCCCGGCCCTCGACCGTGAGCCGCATCCAGTGCATGCCCTTCTCGGCCGTCTCGACCAGGTACAGCCGGACCTGGTCGTTGACCGTGAAGGAGAAGCCGCCGACCTCGCCGATCGCCTCCGTCACACCCTCGAAGAGACCCGGGTGCCTGTCCACCAGGTATCGCGCGCCGTACGTGCCGCCCGCCTCCTCGTCGGCGACGAATGCCAGCACCAGGTCACGCGGGGGCTTGCGGCCGGTGCGCAGCCGGTCCCGGACGACCGCCAGGGTCATCGCGTCCATGTCCTTCATGTCCACCGCGCCGCGTCCCCAGACGCAGCCGTCGGCGATCTCCCCGGCGAAGGGGTCGTAGGTCCAGTCGGCGGCGTTGGCCGGCACCACGTCGGTGTGGCCGTGGATCAGCAGCCCGGGCCGGGAGCGGTCCTCGCCCTCGATCCGCACCACGGTGGAGGCGCGGCCCTTCGCCGACTCGATGATCTGCGGTTCGAGGCCGAACTCGGCGAGTTGCTCGGCGACGTACTCGGCGGCCTTGCGCTCCCCCGGCCCCGAGCCGTCGCCGTAGTTGCTGGTGTCGATCCGGATCAGGTCGCGGCAGATCTCGGCGACCTCCGACTCAGCCGTCGCCCTGGGGGCGCCCGCCGGCTCGGCCTTCGACTCGCTCACGGTCACTCCTCGTCTCTGGCCCGCCCGGCGCACCTCCACGCCACCCCTGCGCCTGAGCCCGGGGTTCTGCGAGCACGGTCGGGGCCCATCCTCTCCCAGCGGCCCGGCCGCGCCCAAGGCCATCCGGGCGTCCGGCGGCCCGCCGATCCGCCTCGCCTGCGCCTCCCGTCCGTCCCCGCTCCCCCTGTCGAAACCCCCGCCGAACTGCGGCCAAACCCCCTCACCGGGTGGTTTTGGGACCTGAAGCCGATCTTTGCTACAGTTATGCATGTCAGCGCGGCAGTGAGCCACGAGGACAGACACCCGGTCCGGGTGGCGGAATGGCAGACGCGCTAGCTTGAGGTGCTAGTGCCCTTTATCGGGCGTGGGGGTTCAAGTCCCCCCTCGGACACAGTGGCAGCGGGTCGGGAGAAATCCCGGCCCGCTTCTTGCTTTTGCCGCACGGTTCCTTGCCCGCGCGTCCCGGTCAGGACAGCAGCTTGGCCTTGGCCCGCTGGTACTCCTCCTCGGTGAGGTCGCCACGGTTCTTGAGCTCGGCCAGTCTTGTCAGTTCGTCGGCGTGACTGCTCGTCCCCGCGCTCTCGCGCACGTACGCGCGGAACTGTTCCTCCTGCTCCTGGGCCCGTTTCAGTGAGCGCTCGCCCATGCCGCGGCCCCGCGCGATCAGGTACACGAAGATGCCGAGGAACGGGACGATGATGACGAAGATCGTCCAGGCCGCCTTCGTTCCGCCGCCCAGGGTGTCGTCGGTGAAGATGTCGCCGATGACGCGGAAGAGCAGCATGAACCACAGGACCCAGAGGAAGATCTCCGCGATGGTCCAGAACAGGTTCAGCAGCGGATAGTCGGATGCCAGCAGCGCTGGGTGCATGGTCTCTCCTGCCTTCGTACGTTCGCGCGTCGTACCTGCGCGTGTCCTCGGGCGCGGTGCTCGCCCGCCGGGCAGCTGCGACGACCGCCCTGCCTCCACCCTGCGCCGGCTCGCGCCCCGCACGCCTCACCCGCTAGGGGTGACGGTGACTCATCCGGCGCCCGCGCCGGCCTCGGGCCAGGCCGTGGCCGGTTCGCGCCGGATGAGGCGGGAAGCGGCGGGCGGGCTCGGCCTCCACCTGGCCGAGCCGGGCGGTGAGCAGCTCCTGCCGGCAGCGGGCGGAAGGATCCGGCCGGCTGGTGTTCGGCCGGGTCTCCAGGATGTGCGCCGCCCGGACGGGCACCCATCACCCGGGCCGGGTGACGGCAACTGGCGGCGGCCGCCCGGCGGCGGTTCAGTGGAAGGTGGCACACGGCACCGAGCCGTCCGGCCGTCCCTGCCCTCCTCGACAGACCCGCCCGCAGACCCGTCCCGCCGACCCCGGTGAGCCCATGCCGAACCCCGCAGTAGCAGGCTCCCCCGCAACGCCGGGCGGACGCGCACTGGCGCCGTCCGGCGACCCGCTGCTCACCGCCAGGTTCGCCGTCCCGGCGCCGCCGAAGATCCTCGTGCACCGCCCGGCCCTGCTCACCCAGCTGAGCGCCGGCGCGCGGGGCCCGCTCACGCTGGTCAACGGCCCGGCCGGGGCGGGCAAGACGGTACTGACATCGCACTGGATCGCCGAGGGTCGCGGGCCGCGCGCCACCGCCTGGCTGACCGTCGAGGCCACCGACACTCCCGGCACCTTCTGGGCGTACGTCCTGGAGTCGCTGCGGCGCGCCGGCGTCCGGATGCCGGCCGAGGTGGGCAGCCCGGCGCGCGCCGAGGGGGTGGACCGGCGGCTGCTGACGCGCCTCGCCGCCGCCCTGTCGGAGGCGCCCGGGCCGGTCGTCCTGGTGCTCGACGAGTTCGACGCCCTCCCGTCCCCCGAGGTCGCGGACGGGCTCGCGTTCCTACTGCGGCACGCCGCGCCCGGTCTGCGCCTGGTGCTGACCGGCCGCACCGAGCCGTTGCTGCCGCTGCACCGCTACCGGGCGGCCGGCGAGGTCACCGAGATCCGCAACGCCGACCTGCGCTTCACCACCGCGGACGCGGCGCAGCTGCTCGGCGGGCACGGCCTCGCGCTGTCCGAGGAGGGCGTGCGGACGCTCGTCGAACGGACCGAGGGCTGGGCGGCGGGGCTACGGCTGGGCGCGCTGGCCATGCAGCGGGCCGGTGATCCCGAGGCGTTCGTCCGCGGCTTCGAGGCCGACCGCGCCAGCATCGCCGACTACCTGCTCAACGAGGTGCTGGAGGCGTACCCCGCGCCCACCCAGGACCTGTTGCTGCGCGCCAGCGTGACCGAGCGCATCCACCCCGCGCTGGCGGACGCGCTGACCGGCCGCCGGGACGCCGAGTGGACGCTGGCGATGCTCGCCCGCGCCAACGCCTTCCTGGAGCCGGTCGACGGCTCCGCCTGGTACCGGCTGCACCCGCTGTTCGCCGAGGTGCTGCACGCCCACCTGCGCCACCGCCGCCCCGGCCTGGAGCCCCGGCTGCGGCGCCGGGCGGCCCGGTGGCTCGCCGACGCGGGCCGGCTCACCGAGGCCGAGGCGCAGGCGGCCGCCGCCGGGGACTGGCGGTTCGCCGCGGAGCAGCTGGTCGGCCAACTGGCCATCGTGCGACTGCTCACCGGTCTGGACGCGGACCGGCTGAGCCGGCTGTTCGCCCCCATGCCCACCGGCCTGCCCGGCCCGGCCACCGCCCTGGTCGAAGCGGCCCTGCGGCTGGGCGACCACGACGCGGCCGGCTGCACCGCCGCGCTCCGGCGGGCCGATTCGCAGCTGGGCGAGGGCAAGGAGCACGGGGAGCGGGACCAGGCCGGCGGGGAGGAACAGGCCGGGGACGACGGCTCACCCGTGGGCGCGGGCCAGGCCAGCGCCAGGCCCGGCGGCGAGGACCGGCGGAGCGCGGCGGTGCAGCCGGCCACCGACCGACCGGGCCGGCCGCCGGCCGCCGACGGCGGCGGGGGCAGCGACAGCGCCCCGCTCGCACGCGGAGACGAGCGCGCCGCCCGGCTCTGCTCGGCCGTGCTGGCGGTCCTCGCCGCGCAGGCGGCCGGTGATCCGTGCGCGGCGGCGGACGCGGCCGCGCGGGCCGAGCGGCTGATGCGCGAGGTGCCGCAGGCGCTGCTCGGCCGGCATCCCGAGCTCCGGGCGCTGGTGCTGGCCGGTGCCGGCGCGGCCGAGCTCGGGGCCGGCCGTCTCGGGCCCGCCGAGCGCTGCCTCACGGCCGCCGTCGCGGCGTGCGGGGCGCCCGGCACGGAGTGTCCGCACTGCGACAGCCTGGGCTCTCTCGCCCTGGTCGAGCTGCTCGGCGGACGGCTGCGGCCGGCGCAGGCGCATGCGCGGGCCTTGCTCGACCTCGCCGAGCGATCCGCGCTCCCGCCGGAGGGCCCGGCCCGGCTGGCCCACCTCGTCCTGGCGGGGGTCGCGATCGAGCGTGACGACCTGGCCACCGCCACCGCGCAGCTCGACCTCGCGACGACGGCGACCACGGCGGCCGGGGCAACCGGGGCGGGCAGCGAGCCGGTCGCCGCGGTGCAGGCCGCGGTGATCGGGGCCAGGCTGGCGCGGGCCCGCAGCGACTGGCCGACGGCGCTCGCCCTGCTGCGCGCTGCGGAGGCCGACCTGCGGGGTGCGGCGCCGTGGACGGCGGACGAGCTGGCCATCGCCGAGTCCGCCGTCCGGCTGGCGCAGGGCGACCCGGACGCGGCGCTCGCGGCGCTGGACGGCGTCGCGTCCGCCCGCCCCGAACACACCGTGGCCCGCGCCCGCGCACTGTTGGCGGCGGGCCGCCCGGACGGCGCGGGCGCCGCCGCGGAGGCGCTCGCGGGCCTCACGCCCGGCGCGCCCGGGTGGGCGTTCTCCTCGGTCTCCAGCGTGTCGGTCACGACCCGGGTGCAGATCCACCTGGTCGGGGCGCAGGCGGCCGAGGCCGCCGGTGACGAGACGGCGGCGCTCATGCTGCTGGGTCAGGCGCTCGCGCTGGCCCGGCCGGAGGAGCTTCGCCGGCTGTTCGTCGAGTCCGGGGCGTGGGTACGACGGCTGCTCGCGCGGGACCGACAGCTGGCCCAGGCGCACGGCTGGCTGCCGCTACCACTGCCCGGCCGTGCGCGCGCCGACGCCGGCGACCGGCTGCCCGCGCTGATCGAGCCGCTCAGCGGCCGGGAGCGGGACGTCCTGCGCCAGGCCGCGCAGATGCTGTCCACCGACGAGATCGCCGCCGAGCTGCACGTCTCCGCCAACACGGTCAAGACGCATCTCAAGAGCGTCTTCCGCAAGCTCGGCGTCACCCGGCGCAGCGAGGCCGTCCGCCGGGCCAGGGCCCTCGGCCTGCTCTGAGCCCTGACCCGCGCGGCGGCGGCGGTCACCCGGGCGGCGCCGGTCTCCCCACTGCGGTACCGGTCCGGTGTCCCGGTCCGATCTCCCGGGTCCGACTCGCCCTGGTCCGATCTCCCCCGATCCGGGCGATGCCTGCCGGCGGCCGAGCACCGACGATAATGGGAAGCAACCGCAGCAGCCTCCGGCCTCGAATGAAGTGCTCCCATGCGCTACGAATTCCGCGTCGCCGGCGTCGTCTCCGAGGCGCTCGCCGAGACCTTCCCCGAACTCGATCGCGCCCCCGTACGCGAGCAGACCTGCTTCCTCGGGCCGGTGACCGACGAGGCTCAGCTCTACGGCCTGTTGGTGCGCTTCCAGTCCCTGGGGCTGACGGTGCTGGAGATGCGACAGCTGCCGGAGTGACCCGCCGGGCTCACCCGCGGCGGGTGAGCCCGGCGGGGGAGGAGATGGAGGAGGAGACATGGCTACGAACCTTCACCCACCCGCGGCGACCGGGACCTGGGCACCGCGGTGGCGGCCGTCGACGAAGCGTACAGCCGGCTGGTGGCCGCGCCGCGAACCGACCCCGAGCTGAAGCACGACCTGCTGCACGAGCTCCAGCACCGCGCCCACGAACTGGCCGAGGCGACCGCTGAGCAGCCTGCCGGGGCGCCGCACGGCCGCCGGGTACGGGTCCGGTGCCGGTGTGTCGGCGCGGAACGCGGTGCCCGCTGGATCGAGCAGCACGTCCGGTGAGCCTGAACGCGTGAACGGCTCGCGCCGCATCGGCCTGCCGTCGGGCGGTCCGGGCTGACGGACCGCCAGGGCCACTGCGGCCGAAATCCGCCCGGACCACCGCCCGGACCAGGGCCGGGGCCACCACCCCGACCACCGCCCGGCCGTGCCCCTCGCGCGGGCGGGCGGCGTGCGTGCCAGGCTGGGCGAAGGGGTGCCACCAACCGTGCCAGGAGGCCGCCATGGCGACTGCTCAACCCGTCAAGCCCGTCCCCGACGAGTACCCGACCGTCACGCCGTACCTGTCCGTGTCCGACGCCGCCGCCGCGATCGAGTTCTACACCGCGGTCCTCGGGGCCGTGGAGCGCGTACGGATGGGCGCGCCCGGCGGCAGGATCGGGCACGCCGAGATCACGATCGGAAGTTCGCTGGTCATGCTCGCCGACGAGTTCCCCGAGATGGGCGCGCGCAGCCCGAAGGCCCTCGGCGGCACGCCCGTCACGCTGCACGTGTACGTGGAGGACGTCGATGCCGTCCACGCCCGCGCGCTCGCCGCCGGTGCGACCGAGCTGGAGCCCGTCGCCGACCGGTTCTACGGTGACCGCAGCGGGCAGTTCGCCGACCCGTTCGGGCACCGCTGGAGCATCGCCAGCCACGTCGAGGACGTGCCGCCGGAGGAGATGCGCAGGCGGGCCGCGGCGCAGTTCGGCACTTCCTGAGCCTGAACCTGAACCGAACCTGAACCTGAACCGACTGAGCCAGAACCGACCGGACCGACGGGACCGCCCCTCACTGCTCGCGCAGCTCCCAGGGCGGCCCGTACGCTCCCACCAGGTCGAGGAAGGGCTTCGGCGGGAGGGCCTCCGGCCCGAGCACCCCCGCGCCCGCCCACTGGCCGGCCGCGATCAGCTCCAGTGCGATCACCGGGTTGATCGCGGTCTGCCAGACCACCGCCTGCGAGCCGTACTCCCTCATCGACCAGTCGTTGTCGACGACGTGGTACAGGTACACCTCGCGCGGCCGGCCGTCCTTCGTCCCGCGCACCCAGGTGCCGGCGCAGGTCCTGCCGTGCATCCGGTCGCCGAGGGTGGCCGGGTCGGGCAGGCAGGCGGCCACCACGTCGCGCGGGGAGACCGCCGCCGGGCGGCCGCCGGCGTCGACGGTCACCGGGTCGGTGCGGTCCAGGCCGAGCTGGTGCAGCGTCCGCAGCACCTGGATGAACTCCTCGCCGAGGCCGTACTTGAAGGTGACCCGGTCGGCCTGGACCCACCGCGGGACCAGCAGGACCTCCTCGTGCTCGACGTTGACGCACTCCACCGGGCCGATCCCGGCGGGGAAGTCGAACACCTCGGGCTCGCTGAACGGCGCGGTGGTGTACCAGCCCCGGTCGGCCTGGTAGATCACCGGCGGGTTGAGGCACTCCTCGATGGTCGTCCAGATGCTGAACGAGGGTGCGAAGTCGTAGCCGTCCACGGTGAGGTCCGCGCCGTCGCGGACGCCGATCTCCTCGATCCGGTCGAACAGCTCGTCCGCGGCGTAGCGCGCGAAGACGTCGGACAGGCCCGGCTCCACGCCTATGCCGCAGAGCGCGAGCAGGCCGGCGGCCTCCCACTCCCCCGCCAGCTCGAACTGGCCGTCGCCGAGCTTGACGCCGCACTCCTCGTACGGGCGCTCGGGGTGCGGCCGGGACAGCGACATCGCCATGTCCAGGTAGCCGGCCCGGCCGGCCAGGGCGGCCCTGAAGAGCGGCATCACGAAGCGCGGGTCGGTGGCGTTGAGCAGGACGTCGCAGCGGTGCTCGGCGAGCAGGGCGGCCACCGCCCGCTCGTCGGACGCGTCGACGCGGGCCGCCACGAACCGGGGGTCGCCCGCTCCACCGCCGAGCGCGTCCACCGCGGCCTGCGCCCTGCTCAGCACGTAGTCGCTGACCACGAAGTGGTCGAAGAAGCCGCGCCTGGCCGCGATCCGGGCGGCCGCCGTACCGACGCCGCCGGCGCCGATCATGAGAATCCGCATCGCGGAGCCGTCCTTTCAGCACGGCCGGCAGTGCCGCGGACGAGCCGGGCGCCGGCCCGGGACGCCCGGGAGGCCGGCCCCAGGGTGCGTGTCAGGCTGTGTCTCGGGGTGCGTCTCAGGGTGCGTCGGCGGGATTCGCCGCGCTCCTGGGGACGTCCGGGTGCCGGAACCAGGAGCCCTGGACGGCCCACTGGATCAGCATCAGCACCACGCCCAGCACCAGCGCGCCGATGCCGATGACGGTGACACCGCCGGTGTCACCGAAGATCGGCAGGTCGATCGAGGTCGAGCCGTACTCCGGGTCGGCGTAGACGCTGAAGGCGCCGTAGCAGAAGAAGTACAGCAGCAGCAGGCCGCCGAGCAGGGGCATCAGGCCCTTGAAGATGAAGTCGCGGGCACTGCGGGTGAGGACATGGCGGTAGTACCAGACGCAGGCGAAGCCAGTGAGGCCGTAGTAGAACGCGATCCCCAGGCCCACCGAGGCGATCGAGTCGGCCAGCACGTTGCCGCTGATGATCGTCAGCAGTACGTAGAAGGCGATCGAGGCCAGGCCCATGCCGATGGTGGACCACGTCGGGGTGAGGTGCCGGGGGTGCACCTGGGCGAACTGCCGGGGGATGGCGCGGTGTGCGGCCATCGAGAAGGAGGTCCTGGCGGTGGGCAGGATGGTGGTCTGGGTGGAGGCCGCCGAGGAGGTCAGCACCATGAAGATCAGCAGCTTGGTCAGGAACCAGCCGACGCCGGTGTCGCCGAAGATGGCGCCGCCGAGGCCGGACAGCACATCGCCCTCGTTGTCGGGGTTGGCCAGGCCGATGCCCTCCTCGCCGACCCCGGCGAAGGCCTGGGCGGAGGTGGAGACCAGCGCGTAGATCAGCAGCAGCAGGACGGTGGAGATCACCGCGGCCCGGCCCGGGGTCCGGGAGCTGTCGGCGGTCTCCTCGTTGACCGAGACGGCCGTGTCCCAGCCCCAGTAGATGAAGACGGCGGCGAGGATGCCCTGGGTCAGCGCGGACGCCGAGGCCACATTGAACGGGTTGAACCAGGACCAGGAGATGTCGATCGCGGTGGGCGGCGGGCTGCTGCCGTACACCTTGACCAGGGCATAGACCGACATCAGCACCAGCACACCGACCTCGATCATCAGCAGCCAGCGCTGGAGCGCGGCGGAGATCTCGATGCCGATGTAGCAGATCGCCGTCATCACCATGATCCACACCACCCCGGCCAGGGTGGTCCAGACGGTGCTGTCGGCGAGTGAGTCCAGGCCGAACAGCCGGAAGCCGTAGATGCCGGCGATCTGCGCGAGGTTCGCCATCACGATGATGTCGGCGACGATGATGCCCCAGCCGCCCATCCAGCCCGTACGCGGGCCGAAGGCACGGGCACCCCAGACGAACGTGGTGCCGCAGTCGGGGTCGGAGGCGTTGAGCTCCTTGTACGCGTAGGCGATCAGGAGCATCGGGATGAACGCCAGCATCGTGATGATCGGTGCCTGGAGGCCGACCCCGGCGACGATGATGCCGAGGGTCGCCGCCAGGCTGTACGCCGGTGCGGTGGAGGCCAGTCCGATGGCCACCGAGGAGAAGAGGCCGAGCGCTCCGGTCTTGAGGCCCTTCTCGCCGGCACCGGACCCGACGACCGCTGGAGCGGCCGGCGGGGAGGGACGGCCGGACGGGTTCGACACAACCCCACCCCGCTCTCTTGGTCGGGCAGGACGCCACGGTGCTAAGGGGAATCGCGTCTCTCATATTACTGCTGAAGGCCTTCGCGCTCCGGTCGAGCAAGGCCGGGGGCGCGTGCCAAGGCCCGGGCGCGGGGCGTGCGCAGGGCCTTGAGCGCGGCGGAGGCCGGGCGGGGCCAGGGCGGGGCCGGGTCCGGTCCCCGCTCCACCCCCCGCTCGGCCGCACCGGGCATTCGGGCTAACGGGCGGCGCCGGCGGCCCGCAGCACGGCGTGCAGGTCCTGCGGGCCGATCAGGCCCACGGCCTGACCGTCGTGCAGCACGACGGCCGTCTCCACACCCCGCTCCGTCAGCTCCGCGAGCGCCGCCACCGCGGGCTGGCCGGCGCCGAACTGGGGCAGCGGCGCACCCAGGTGATCCCCCACCGGATCGCCCGGCGCGATCTGGCCGAGCTCGACCGCGCGCGTCAGCGTGTCCAGCGCGAGCGAACCGCTCAGCTCGGGGGCGGTCGGCCTGCGCTCGCCCCCCGTCGGGCAGGGGCCGGCCGGGAGTACGGGCTCGGCGCCGCCGGCCCGCCGGGCGCGCAGCAGCGCGAGCGCCTCACCGACGGTGGCCCGCCGGTTCACGTATGGCAGGGGCTGCGCCCGCACGGCCGCGGGCAGTGCGTCGCCGACCCGGGCGGCGCTCCCGTCACCGTCCAGGAAGCCCAGCCGCAGCAGCCAGCCGTCGTCGAAGTACTTGGAGAGGTACTGCCGTCCGGAGTCCGGCAGGATGACCACCACCAGGTCGTCCGGGCCGAGACCGGCCGCCACCCGCTCGGCGGCGGCCACCGCGGTCCCGGCCGAGCCGCCGACCAGCAGGCCCTGCTCGCGGGCCAGGCGTCGGACGGTCAGCAGCGAGTCCCGGTCGGTGACCGGCAGCACGTCGTCCACGACGTCCTGGTGGTAGGACTGCGGCCAGACGTCCTCGACCGTCTCCGGATGCCGGAAGTGGCCGGCCGCCTCGACGAAGTACGGCCGGCCGTCGCCGCCGGAGTAGACGGAGGAGGCCGGGTCGGCGCCGATCACCCTGACCGTGCCTCCGCTGGCCTCCTTGAGGTAGCGGCCGGTGCCGCTGATCGTGCCGCCGGTGCCGATGCAGGAGACCAGATGGGTGATCCGGCCGTCGGTCTGCCGCCAGATCTCGGGCCCGGTGGTCAGGTAGTGCGCGCCCGGGTTGGCCGGGTTGTCGTACTGGCCGGCCAGCCAGGCGCCCGGTGTCTGCTCGGCGATCCGCGCCGCCACGTTCAACGGGTGCTCCGGGTCCTCGGCCGGAAGGCCGGCGGGCCGTACCTCCACCTCGGCGCCGAAGGCCCGCAGGGTGGCGATCTTCTCCGCGCTGGTCCTGTCCGGGAGGACCAGCACCGCGCGGTACCCCTTCGCGGCCGCCACCAGGGCGAGCCCGGCACCGGTGTTGCCGGAGGTGGCCTCGATCACCGTGCCGCCGGGGCGCAGCAGCCCGTCCCGCTCCGCCTGCTCGATCATGCCGAGGGCGATCCGGTCCTTGATGCTGCCGCCGACGCTCAGGTACTCCAGCTTGGCGTAGACCGGGGCCGAGCGGCCGTCGTCCGGGGTTCGCAGGCGCACCAGCGGTGTGCGGCCGATGAGTTCGAGAGCAGACTCGTGGACGTCCATTCCCGACACGTTAACGAACCGGGGGCCGTCCGCGGGCGCGCAGGACGCGGGATCCGCCCTGACAGATGTCAGGTACCGGGCGTCGGGGCGCGGTGATTCTCTTGTCGAGGCGGGGCCGCCGGAGACGGACCGGCGGCACCCGGCCACCCAACGCAGCAGGACCACCACCAGCAGAAGGAGAACCCCATGTTCGGTGTGCGCAGGCTGGCCCTGGCCGGCACGGCGGCGATGCTCTCGATCGGCGCCCTCGGTCTCACCGCGACCACCGCCGACGCGGCGAGCGGGTGCTACGGCATCGGCGGCGGCAAGTACAACTGCCACGTGTGGAAGGACGCGACCAGCTACTTCGCGGGCGACCGCCCGGCCGGTGTGCTGCACGCCGGCACCAACTACTTCTACTGCCAGGCCGTCGGCACCGAGCGGGTCGACGGGCCGTACCGCAACAAGTGGTACGCCAAGACGGACGACGACAGCGGCAACCGCGGGGTCTGGGTCAACGTCATCTACCTGTCGGGCGGCGGCAACGACGAGCCCGTGCCCGGGCTGCCCTACTGCTGATCGGGCCCGGTGGCCGGCGGCCCGCTGACGGGGGAGCGGGCCACCGGCCGCGGCCGGGGGATCCTCAGCCGGTGTACTGCGCCAGGTAGCGCAGGACCGCGTCCACGTGCGGCCGCACCCGCTCGGGGACGCCACCGGCGGCCGCCACCGTCTTGTCGCTGGTGCGGTAGCCCGCCGCGATCAGGGCCGGCAGGTCGGCGGTGATGCCGCGGTGCTTGAACTGCTGGTCCAGCCAGCAGGCGTAACTGCCCATCGTGATGATGGCGTCGGGTGGGGACATGTAGTCCTTGCGGCCGTCGTTGTCGCCGTCCTGGGCCCAGGCGTTGAAGACGGCGGGCGTCCACATCGCGATGCCGTACTCCTGCGACTGCGGCCGGGCCGCGTCCGGGTCGAAGCCGCTCTCCGCCTTGAGCATCGCCGCCAGCAGGGCCGGGGTCACCTCGGGCTCGGGGCACCGGCGGGCGGCCCGGTCGATCGGCTCCAGCAGTGCGGCGGGGACGTCGGAGCCGGCCACGATCGCCCCGCGCAGCACGCCGGACGGCGGCGCGGACGGGGACGGGGACGGACCGGTGGCGGCCCCGGCGGGGGCCGACGCCGTCGCGGCGGGCGGCGCCGGCGGGCGGGGGTGCGCGCCGGTGGCGTCCGGCCACCCCGCCCAGAACGCCGCGCAGAGCGCCACCGCCGCGGCCACCGCCAGGCCGGCGCCGGCCAACACGAGGCCGCGGTGGGGCCGGTGGCCGCACCGGGCGGGCCGCGCGGGCGGCCCACCTGCGGCGCGGACCCGCGAGAGCAGCCCGGTCGCGTCCAGGGCGGCCCGCTCGGCACGGTCCGCAGCCAGGCACACGGAGATCAGCGCCCGCCACCCCCCGGGCAACCGCTCGTCGAGCCGCAGCGGCGCGGCGCCGCGGGCGTACGCCTGGGCGGCCAGCGACCTGGCCCGGGCCGTGGCCCCGAGGAAGGGGTGCAGGCCGCCGGTGAGCACCTGGTGCGCGAGCACGCCGAACGCCCAGATGTCGGCGCTCGGCCGCAGTTGCACGCCCCGCGCGCCGGCCCGCTGCGACCACCACTCGGGCGGCACGTGGTCGAGCGAGCCGAGCGGCGGGGCGTAGGCGTGGGTGCCCTCCAGCTCGGCGGTCAGCCCGAAGTCGGCCAGCCGGACGGCGCCGCCGGGCATCAGCAGGATGTTCGCCGGCTTCAGGTCGCCGTGCACCCAGCCGGTGCCGTGCATGTGGGCCAGGCCGGCGCAGACCTCGGCGAGGATCCGGGCGGCCTCGGGCACGGGGGTGCCGGCCTCGCCCTCCTCCAGCAGCTGCTGGAGGCTGCGCTCGGCGCGCTCCATCACCAGGGCCACCGCGCCGTCGAGCCGGGGCCGCTCGGGATCGCACACGGTGACGGCGGCGAGGGTGCGGATCAGCTGGGGGTGATCCGCCTGCCGGCTGAAGTCCAGCTCGCGGCGGACGAGTTCGGCCATCGTACGGCGCTGGCCCGGGGTGAGCAGGCCCGGGCGGAGGAACTTGACGGCGACCGGGGCGCCGCCGTCCACATCCTCGGCCGCGTAGACACTGCCCCAGCCGCCGGATCCGATCAGCCCGGTGATCCGGCGGCCGGCGACCAGGTAGCCGGTCGGGACGTCGAGCGGCGGCCTCCCGGCGGCCTCCGGCACGGGAACGTCGTCCGGCGCGGGAACGCCCGGCACGGGAACGTCGTCCGGCGCGGGAGCGCCGCGCCGTGGGTGCGTGCCGTGCTCTGCGCCCGCGTGCTGCTCTGCGCCGGTGCCGCGCCCCGCACCCGCGCCGTGCCGTACAACTGCTCTGCGCCGTACGCCCGCTGCTTCCCCCGTCCCCGTGTCGTCCATGGTCCGTGACGCCTCCGCCTCAGCCGGTGCGCAGCGGCGGGAGCAGGGCGAGATGGCCCTCGCGGACCAGGTCGAAGCGCAGCGCCAGCGCGACGAGTTCCTCACGCTTGTGGCCGGTGCGGCCACCGCCACCGCCACCCGGCTCCCGGCCCTCCTCCCCGCGCAGGCGGAGTTTGCTGCCGGCCAGGTAGTCGATGTGGTAGTTCACGGCGGAGCGGGTCAGCTCCCCGCAGGCGGGCAGTGAACGCAGGCGCTCCAGCACGTCGTTGACGCCGGGTACGGCGGCGGCGGAGGCGTCGCGCAGACGGGGCTCGCACAGGGCCAGCAGGACGAGGAAGTACTTGGACGTCGGGTCCAGCGCGAACGGGCTCACCGTGTGCTCGCCCGCGCCGGGCCCGGCGCCGTCCGCCCCCAGGTGGTCGGGGTCCGCGTCGAGGTAGGCGTGCTGCGGCGCGAAGACCTTGAAGTGGGTGGCGCCGCCGAACGAGGGCAGCACCACCCGCGAGAACTCGAACGGCACCGGCGCCCCGAGCCGCCCGGGAGCCACCTTGACGTGCTCGCCGGCGCCTTCGAGGTTCTCCACGACGTACGTGGCGCAGCCGCTGAAGTTGGACAGCCGCCAGTAGTCCTCGGCGGCCGTCACCTCACCGGCCTGACGGGAGACGCCCTGGTCCTCCAGCGGGATGGCGGCCGGCCGGCCGGGAGCGCCGCGACCGAAGTCGGCGCTCTCCCCCGGCCCCATCCGCAGCAGTCGCGGCCGCTCGGGCGGGGCGCCGGGCCGGGCCGCCGCTCGCTCGGGCAGCTGCACGATCACCGTGTCCAACGAGCCCCCTCCGGCACTGAAGCGCGAGACGCACACGAAGCATTGTACGCGCTTAGCAAGCGGACGGTCACCCTCGGTCATCGGCGCGGGCTCGGCGCGGTTCTCCGAGCGGGTACGCGGGGGCGGGGTGGGGGACCGTACCTCGCCCGGTACTCCCACACCCGCCGAGCACGGGAAGGCCCGCCGGGCCGGACAGGTCGAGGACCTCGGTCCGGCCCGGCGGGCCACGTGCCTCCCCGCCGTGCGCGCACCCCGTGCGCCAACCCGCCGCCGGCGAGCCTCCACCGCCTGCGGCGACGGCCGGGCGCCGTCACTCGAAGCGCAGCCCGTCCGGGCGGGAGAGCCGCAGGAGGGCGGGCAGGGTGAGGGCGGTGACGACGAGGACCGCCGCCGCACCGGCGCCGGCCGCCGCGAGCACGCCCGCCGTGTCGATGTGTGCGGGCATCCGGGCCAGGCGCAGCAGCGCCGTCCCCATCCCCACGCCGATGGCGCTCGCGAGCAGCAGGCCGAGCACCATGGGGAACGCCGTCTGCCAGAGCACCGACCAGGCGAGGGTCCGGCGCCGGGTGCCGAAGGCGACCTGGCAGGCCAGCGCCCTGCGACGCTCTCGCAGTTGCTCCAGGGCGCCGACCAGCATGCCGCCGGAAAGGAGCACCAGTGCGACGGTCACCGCGGCGCTCAGCGCCCTTTCCACGGCGAGCAGTGGGCGATCCTCGTCCCGGACAGTCTCGTCCTGGAAGGTCGGTGCGAGGCCCGGTCCGATCCGGGCGACGGCGTTGCGCAGCTGGTCCTTGGCGTCCGGGACGGCGGAGTCGAGGCGGAACTCGACGGTGGCGAGCTCGGGGCCGAGCACCTGCGCCGGGACGACCGAGGGGGTGACGAGCAACACCGTTCCGTGGGCGGGATAGAACACGCCGGGCATCGCCGGGACGCTGGGCACGGCCGATGGAAGCTGCCAGTGCGGGGCGCCGTGGCCGGTCGTCATCTCCGCCCCTGGCCACGACGTGGTGTCGGCCTGGCCGTAGCCGACGCTGCGGATCACGAAGGCGTCGCCGTCGGAGCAGGACGGCAGGGCGGCGAAGGAGCTCAGCGTCCGGCAGTCCGCCGCCCTGACATCCACCGTGCCCCGGCCGTCCGGCATGCGCGCGTAGAACGCGGTGTACCCGATGACGGACCGGGTGCCCGGGGTGTCACGCAGCCGTACCGTGTAGTCGCCGGCCCGGTCGCCCTGCTGACGGATGTTCAGGTGGCCGTCGGGCTCGTCCATCCGGACTCCGGTCTCGGCGACATCCTGGGCGAACTGCCTGTCCCGCAGACCGGTGACGCCGCCGAACAGACTCTGCAGGGCGATCCCCGCGGCGACGGCGGCGACCACGGCGGAGGTCGTGCGGGCGGCCGAGCCGCCGTCGAGCCTGAGCCGGCCGACGGCCAGCTGCCAGGAGGGCGGGCCGCCGCTGATCCGCCGGGTGACGTGTTCGAGCACCGCGGGAAGCATGGCGGCGACCCCGGTCAGCAGCAGGATCATGCCGACCACCAGCACCACCATGCCCTGGTCGGTCGAGAGGCGCGCGAGGCCGCAGGTGGACGCCGTGGAGAGCAGGGCGCCGCCGGCCGCCAGCAGGGCGAGCCGCCACCACAGGCGCCGGCGCACCCGCCCGTCGCCCCGGGACACGGCGAGCGGCTCGACGACGACCCGGCGCATCGCGACCAGGGTGGTCAGCACGGCGAGGGCGGGCACCGCGGCCATCGCGGCGGCGGCGAGCACCGGCTCGGGGTCGACGTCCTCGGCGAAGACGCTCATGCCGGCGATCGTCACGTACTCGCCGAGGCGGCCGCAGAGCAGGAAGAACAGCCAGCCGAGGACGAGCCCGAGGCCGGCGCCGGCCAGCGCCTCCCCCGCGGCGATCACGGCCGTCATCGAGCGGTCGGCTCCGACCAGGCGCAGGGCCGCCAGCCGGCGGTCGCGCCCCTCGCCGCCGAAGCGGGCGGCTGCGGCGACGAAGACGACGACCGGGGTGAGGACGACCACGATGCCCACGACGCTGAGCAGGACCAGGTAGGGGTCGAGCGGCCGCGGCGGGTACACGTCGCCGAAGGAGTCGAGTCGCATCGCGCCGGTGTCGGTACCGAGGCTGTCGCTGCCGAGGAAGAAGGTGAAGTCCCCCGGTCCGACGAGGCCGGCCTCGCCGACCCGGCCGGTGACGGGGTGGTCGAGCCGTTCGCGCAGCAGGGCGGAGCCGGGTTCGCGCAGCAGCTCGGCGAGTGCGGGCGAGACGCTCAGCTCGCCGGGCCGGGGGTAGTGGTCCAGGCCCGGCGGGAGCGGGGTGGCGGGGCCCTCCGGCTGGACGATCCGACCGCGGATCCGTATGTCGTGGAAGCGGGTGCTCGCGTCGACCAGCAGCAGGGTCCGGTCGGAGCGGGGCATGTCGCGGTCGCCGTGCATGGTGTCGACGATCGCGTGGATCCGGTCGTCGCGATGGTCCTTCATCGCGGGGAAGGACGAGGCCAGGAGCAGCATCGCGACGCCGATGCCGATGCCGAGGGCGGTGAGCACCGTCCGGGCGAGGCTGTTGCGGCCGCCCGTGACGGCGAGCCGCACACCCATGCCCAGCTGGCTCAGCCGGCGCGGCTGTACCGTCGGCAGGGCGGTGGCGGCGCGGCCGACGCCGGGGCCTCGGCCGGGACCGGCGGTGGGACCGCCGCTGGGGCTCGGGCTGGGGCTGGGGCTGCTCACAGTCCGGCCCCCAGGCTGACGGTCCGGCCGTCGCGGACGATGACCTCGCGGTCGGCGTAGGCCGCGACCCGGGCCTCGTGGGTGACCAGGATGACGGCGGCGCCGGACTCCTGGGCGGCGGCGCGCAGCAGTCGCATTACCCGCTCGCCGTTGAGCGAGTCGAGCGCGCCGGTGGGCTCGTCGGCGAAGACCACCCTCGGCCCGGTGACGAGTGCACGGGCCGCGGCGACGCGCTGGCCCTGTCCGCCGGATATCTCGCCGGGCCGCTGGGCGGCGGCGTCGGCCACCTCCAGCCGCTCCAGCCAGTCGTAGGCCCGGTCCTCGGCGGCCCGGCGGCGGTGGCCGGCCAGCCGCAACGGCAGCGCGACGTTCTCCAGGCAGGAGAGTTCGGGGACGAGCTGGCCGAACTGGAAGAGGAATCCGAAGTCTCCGCGCCGCAGGGCGCTGCGCCGGGCGTCGGAGAGCTCGTTGAGGTTGCGGCCCTGGTAGCTGACGGCGCCGGCATCCGGACGGACGATGCCGGCCAGGCAGTGCAGCAGGGTGGACTTGCCGGAGCCGGAGGGGCCCATCAGGGCGACGAGCTCGCCCGGGGCGACGGACAGGGAGGCGTCCTCCAGGGCGGTGGTGCGGCCGAAGGCCTTGGTCAGGCCGGTGGCGGCGAGCAGGCTGCCCGCCGGGGCGGCGGCCCTGGCGGCGGCGGCCCTGGCGGCGGTGGCCTTGGCCGCGGACGCGCTGTCGGACGCGCTGTCGGACGCGCTGTCGGACGCGGCGCCGGATTCGAGGGGGGAGATGGCCATCAGCTGCGTACCTGCCTGGTGAGTTCGTCGAGCCGTGCGGCGGTGAGTTCGAGCCAGCGCAGATCCGCCTCCAGGTGGAACAGCGCGTGGTCGCAGACCAGCTGGTCGATGAGGTCGCCGTCGGACTTGCGCCGGGTCAGCTCGCGCATCTGGCGCAGGTGTTCGGCCCGTTGGACGTCGAGCACGTCCTGCGGCCGGCGGCCGGTCAGGACCGCGAGGACGACCTTGGTGTAGAGGGTGTTCTGCAGGTAGGGCTCGGGGCTCTCCGCTCTGCCCAGCCACTCGGTGACGTCGGTGACGCCCGCCTCGGTGATGGTGTACCGCTTGCGGTCCGGCCCGTCGCCGGCCTCGACGCCCTCGACGTCGACCAGGCCGTTCTTCAGCAACCGGGAGAGCGTCGAGTAGACCTGGCCGTAGTGCAGCGAGCGGGTGCGTCCGAAGCGCTCGTCGTAGGCGCGTTTCAGGTCGTAACCATGACGCGGCTGGGACTCCAGGAGTCCGAGGATGGTGTGTCCGAGTGACATGTCAGGGACTATACACACGAGGTATACACCGAGTGCATAGTGGGGTGGGATGACACTCTGACGGTGCGTCGGCAAGCGAAGGGGGGCGCGGGCCGCAGCGCCCGCGCCCCCCGATGGAGCGTCAGAGCGCCAGGTCGATGCCCGGGTAGAGCGGGAAGCCGGCCAGCAGGTCGGCGGCACGCTTGGCGGTGCCCTCGCGCAAGGCCTCGTCCAGCACGTACTGGGCCTTGGACGGCACGCCGGCCGAGCCGGCGGCAGGAGTGGTGGCGCGCAGCACGGAGTCGATCAGGCCCGCGATCTCGTCCATCTCGGCCGCCCCGAGGCCGCGGGTGGTCAGCGCCGGGGTGCCCAGCCGGACGCCAGAGGTGTACCAGGCGCCGTTCGGGTCCTGCGGGACGGCGTTGCGGTTGGTGACGATACCGGCGTCGAGGAGCGCCGCCTCCGCCTGGCGGCCGGTCAGACCGTAGCCGGAGACGTCGGCGAGGACCAGGTGGTTGTCCGTCCCGCCGGTGACCAGATTCGCGCCACGCCGCAGCAGGCCCTCGGCCAGGGCGGCGGCGTTGTCGACGACCCGGCGGGCGTAGTCCTGGAACTCCGGACGGCGGGCCTCCGCGAAGGCCACCGCCTTCGCGGCCATCACGTGGGAGAGCGGACCGCCGAGCACCATCGGGCAGCCCCGGTCGACGTGCTCCGCCAGTTCGCCGTCACAGAGCACCATGCCGCCGCGCGGGCCGCGCAGCGACTTGTGCGTGGTGGTGGTGACGATCTGGGCGTGCGGCACCGGGTCGAAGTCGCCGGTCAGGACCTTGCCCGCGACCAGCCCCGCGAAGTGCGCCATGTCGACCATCAGCGTGGCGCCCACCTCGTCGGCGATCTCCCGCATCAGCCGGAAGTTCACCAGCCTGGGGTACGCCGAGTAGCCGGCCACCAGGATCAGCGGGCGGAACTCCCGGGCGGTCGCCCGCAGCGCGTCGTAGTCGATCAGGCCGGTGGCCGGGTCGGTGCCGTAGCTGCGCTGCTCGAACATCTTGCCCGAGATGTTGGGCCGGAAGCCGTGGGTGAGGTGGCCACCGGTGTCCAGGGACATGCCGAGCATCCGCTGGTTGCCCAACTCCCCGCGCAGCTGCGCCCAGTCCTGCTCGCTGAGGTCGTTGACCTGACGCACCTGCGCGTGCCGCAGCGCCGGGCTCTCCACCCGCTGGGAGAGCACCGCCCAGAAGGCGACCAGGTTGGCGTCGATGCCCGAGTGCGGCTGGACGTAGGCGTGCTCGGCGCCGAACAGCGCGCGGGCGTGCTCGGCGGCGAGCGACTCGACGGTGTCGACGTTGCGGCAGCCGGCGTAGAAGCGGCGGCCGACGGTGCCCTCGGCGTACTTGTCGCTGAGCCAGTTGCCCATCGCCAGCAGGACGGCCGGGGAGGCGTAGTTCTCACTGGCGATCAGCTTGAGCGAGGCACGCTGATCCTCGATCTCGGCGCCGATCGCGTCCGCGACGCGCGGCTCGACCTGGCGTACGACGTCCAGGGCGCTGCGGAACGCGGCACTGGCGGCGCCGGTGGTGTCGGCGGTGTGGTGGGCGCTGGGCGCGCCGGAGGGTGCTGCCTGGGCGGACAAGGATGTCTCCTCGCTCGATTCGGACGGCCCAGGCGCACGGCAACAGCGTGAGTTCACGGAGCCGCTCCCCGATGGTTGATTCCATCCCTGCGCGCCAGTCGCGGCTCACCGCCGATCCTACCCATCCGGCCGCGGACGCGACGGAGGTCTCAGCATGCGGGCACCGCGGAGCGCCGGGCCTCGCCTCGGCACCCCGGGCCCCCTGGGCGATCCGCGACGCCGGGCAGCGACCCGGCGGCCCCGTGCGCCGCAGGCGGCCGCCCACCGCCGGCCAACGACCTTTCCGTTCACGGGTATTGATGACGTGGTGAATCACTGCTTCACTTCTTGGCATGGTCTACCGAACGACCCCCGCCGTCCGTGCCCGACTTGAGGCCCAGCGCGAGGCGATCGTCACCGCCGCCACCGAGCTGCTCTCCGAACACGGCTACGCCGCCTGCTCGGTGGCGGCCGTCGCGCAGCGGGCGGGGATCGCCACCGGTACGGTGTACCGCTCGTTCCCCAACAAGGCCGAGCTGGTGGCGGAGCTCTTCCGGACCGTCGTCGGGCGCGAGGTGGCCGCGGTACGGGCGGCCGCGGCCTTCGACGGTGACGTGCCCGCGCAGGTCACCTCCGTGATCGGCACCTTCGCGGGCCGCGCGCTCAAGGCGCCCCGGCTGGCCTTCGCGCTCCTCGCCGAGCCGGTCGACGCCGAGGTGGACTCCCAGCGGCTGGTCTTCCGACTGGCCTTCCGGGATCTGATCGCCGGCCTGATCGCCGAGGGGGTGGCGGCCGGACGGCTGCCCGCCCAGGACCCGCGGCTCACCGCCGCCGCACTGGTCGGCGCGGTCGGCGAGGCACTGGTCGGCCCGCTCGCGGACGGCGAGCCCGTCGAGGACCTCGTCCCCCAGCTGTCCGCCTTCGCCCTGCGCGCACTCGGCCACCCCGGCCCCGGCCACCCCGCCCCTGTCCTGCCCCCACCCCCACCGGAGCAGATCGATGAGTGACCCCGCCATATCGGGCATGACCGACACCACCCGGACCGGCTCACTCCGGACCGACGCGGCCCGAGCCGCCGACCGCGAGCAGAACGCGGAGCGGCTGCTGCGCGTCTCCGCCAAGCACTCGCACGACCCGCTCACCGAGATCGACTGGGACGCCCCCATCGACCCCGACCAGTTCGCCCTGCCCGCGCACCGCGTCTCGCTGTACGGCACGCCGCTCTGGGACACCCTGACCCACCGCCAGCAGGCCCGGCTCAGCGTGCACGAGCTGGCCAGCACCACCGCGGCGGGCATCTGGTTCGAGCTGGTCCTGATGGAGGGCCTGGTCCGGCACGTCTACGCCGGCGACCTGACCACCAAGCACGCCCAGTACGCGCTCACCGAGGTCGCCGACGAGTGCCGGCACTCGACCATGTTCGCCCGCTACATCGCGAAGACCGGCTACCCCTCGGCCCGTCCCACCCGGCGGGCGCAGCGTCTCGGCAAGCTGCACTTCCTGCTGAACGACACCTCGATGACCTTCGCCGGCGCGATCTTCGTCGAGGAGTACACCGACGCGATGCAGCGCGAGATGATCAGGGACGAGAGCCTCCAGCCGCTGGCCCGCTCGGTGGCGCGCATCCACGTGATCGAGGAGGCCCGGCACATCGGCTACGCCAAACCGGAGTTGGAGCGCCGCTGGGCCAGGATGACGGCTCCGCGCCGGGCCGTGTTCCGGCAGGCGCTGGCCCTGCTGGCGCAGCAGTCGGTGGCCGAGGTCGTCCACCCCCGGGTGTACGCACTGGCCGGGCTCGACCCCAGGACCGCACAGCGGGTGGCCGCGCAGAACCCGTACTGGCGCGAGGCGAAGGCGGACTGGGCGCGCAAGGCGGTGGTGTTCTTCACCGACCTGGGGATCATCGACCGCCGCTGCGCGCCGATGTGGCGCCGGGCGCACCTGCTGCGCTGAGCCCGCCCAGCCCAGCCCGCCCGCGCCGCTCGCTCGGCCCGCTCGGCCCGTGGTGGCCCGGTCGGCGGGAGTGCTGCCGACCGGGCCCGGGTCACTGCGCCGGGAGCATCCGCTCGACGAGGACCGCGACCAGCGCCTCGGTCTCTCCCTGCGGCACCACACCGGGCAGGGTGAGCTGCTCCAGCATCAGGCCGGTCATCGCGAGGTACAGCAGCGTCACGCCCGTACGGTCACCGGGCAGCCCGGCATCCCGGTGGAAGGCGAGGTCGGCGTCCAGCACCTCGCGGACGGTCCGGGTGAGCTCCGCCCGGAGCTCGGGCCGCCGGGTCGCCTCCAGGCGCAGCTCCAGCATCGCCAGGTACCCGGTGCGTTCGGTGGCCACCCGGCGGTTCACCCAGCTCAGCAGCTCGATGACGAGCTCACGCGAGCGCGGCGCCTGCAGCACCTGCTCGACCTCGGCCGGATCGGGCGCGATCCGCCGGTGGATCTGCCGGCTGACCTGGCGGATCAGTTCGTCACGCCCGGCGAAGTAGTTGGAGGCCGTGCCCTTGGGCACGCCTGCCTCGGCGTCGACCGCGCGGAAGGTCAGCCCCCGGGCACCCTCCCTGGCCAGCACCTCGATCGCCGCGTCCACCAGCGCCGCGCGACGACCCGGATTCTGCACCATTCGATGACCTCCGACGGGTATGGGCTTGCAACCACTACAACCAACGTACTACAAATGGAGTTGTTCGCGGCAGAGCGCCGCGCACGGGGAGGGACAGCACATGCGATTCAGCACCATGGGCACCGCACTGCTCAGCGACGACGTCGCCGCGAGCAGCCGCTTCTACGTCCAGCACTTCGGCTTCAAGCCGGTCGCCGAGCTGGACTGGTACGTCAGCCTGCACCACGACGAGCACCCTCACTACGTCATCGACTTCGTCCAGCGCGGCCACGAGGCCATGCCGGCCGGCTTCCGGGCCCAGGAGACCGGCGGGCTCTGCCTGGCCTTCCTGGTCGAGGACGCCACGGCCGAGGAGGCCAGGATGCGCGCCGAAGGCGTGGAGATCGCCGAGCCGCTGCGCGACGAGCCGTGGGGGCAGCGCCGCTTCAACGTCTGGAGCCCGGAGGGCGTACTGATCGAGATCCTCCAGACGATCGAGCCCGACCCCGAGTGGATGGCACAGCAGCAGCTGTAGGCCGGGCCGGGATCGGCGGCCGGCCCCGGGGGCTTCAGCGCCGCCGTTCGGTGCTGACCACCAGGCAGACCGCCGCCACCACGATGGCCCCACCCAGCAGGGTGGGGCCGGTCAGCGGCTCGGCGAGGACGAGCCAGCCCAGCAGCACCGCGACCACCGGATTGACGTACGCGTAGGTGGACACCAGCGTCAGCGGCGCGGACTGGAGCAGCCACACGTACGCGGTGAAGGCCACCAGCGAACCGAAGACCAGCAGGTACGCCAGCGCCAGCCAGGAGCGGGTGGAGATCTGCGCGAGGTCCAGCCCGTGCTGCTCGCCGCGCGCCAGGGCGATCAGCAGGCTGCCCGCCCCGCCGGCGACCATCTGGTAGCCGCTGGCCGCGAACGGGTTGGGCGGCATCGGGATCCGCCGGGCGCTGAAGGAGCCCGCGGCCCAGGTCAGCGTCGCCACCACGACGGCGATCACACCGGCGGGCGCGATGCTGCCGCCGAGTGCGGGAGCGGACAGCACCGCCAGACCCGCCAGACCGAGCAGCACCCCGCCGAGGGCCGCCGGGCGCGGCCGCTCACCGAAGGCGATCCGCAGCAGCACCATCCACAGCGGCACCGCGGCCACCAGCAGGGCCGCCAGCCCGGAGGGGATGGAGTTCTCGCCGAGCACCACCAGCCCGTTGCCGCCGGTCAGCAGCAGGACGCCGACCAGCGCGGCGGAGCCCAGCTGCCGCCGCGTCACCCGCAGGGCCGCCGGGCCCTTGCGCCAGGCCACCAGGGCGATCATCACCAGGCCCGCGAGCAGCGAGCGGGTGCCGGCCGAGAGGAAGGACGGCATCGTCTCCAGGGTGATCCGGATCGCCAGGTAGGTCGATCCCCAGAGCACGTAGACGATGGCCAGGGCCGCCCAGACCGCCCCGCTCACCCCGCCCACCCGGGCCTTGCCGGTCACCTCCGGCAGTACCGCCGGGGCAGCATCGGCCCGGGCGTCCGCCACGATGGCGTCCTGGAGCCCGGCCGGCGTGTGGTCAGAGGTACTGGCCGAGGCGCCCGAAGGCCTCTGCGGAGCCGGAGCTGACATGGGTGTCTCCCTGGGACGGTGCTGTACTGAACCCCGCTATGACACCGCACCACCGGCCCGCTCCGCCAGTGGGTATCGGGCCGGACCGGACCGCGCTCTACGGTGGAGCGCGCCCGCACCCCCAGGAGGCCCCCGCCGTGCCCGCCGAAACACCCCCGCCGCTCCCCTTCTTCGTCTACGGAACGCTGCGTACCGGCGGCCACAACCACGCCGTGTACCTGGCCGGGCGCTGCACGTCCGTCCGCCCCGCCGTGCTGGAGGGCGCCGCGCTGCACGAGGGTCCCGGCTTCCCGTACGCCGTCCCCGACCCGGCGCGGCAGGTGGTCGGCGAGCTGATCACCGTCGGGCCGGCCGCGTACCCGTCGGTGCTGGCCGCCCTGGACCGGCTGGAGGACTGCCTCCCGGACGACTCGGGCCTGTACGTCCGACGGCGCCTGCCCGTCCGGACGCCAGGCGGCGGGGCGAGCGAGGCCTGGGTCTACCTGGCCGGCCCCGCGGAGGACGCCCGGCTGCGGTCCGCCCCCGCGCTCATCGCGTCCGGCGACTGGTCCCGGCGCTGACCCGCGCGCGCAGCGGCGGGCGCGGACCGGGAACTCTCCCGGTCCGCGCCGCCCTCGCTCGGCCCGCCCTCAGGGCCTGGCGCCGCCTCAGGCCTTGCCGACCCCGGCGGCGATCCGGTCGCCGAGGTCCTTGTCGACGTTGCGCCAGTACTGCACGGCCCGCTCCAGCACCGGGTCGCTCACCCCGCCGAGCAGATGCCCGACGATGTTGGAGACCAGCCGGTCCCGCGCCGCGTCGTCCAGCACCTGGCGGACCATCGTGCCCGCCTGCCCCCAGTCGTCGTCCTCGCGGTGCAGCGAGTACGCCTCGCGGACCATCTCGCCCGCCGTCTGCCAGCCCGCCGCCGGGTCGTCGAACTTCTCGGCGGCCGCGGCGGGCGCGCCCTTGGAGTTCGGGGCGTAGGGCACGACCGTCCGCGCCGGGTCGAAGCGCATCGGCCCGTCCTTGGCGTACGAGTGAACCGGCACGTGCGGCCGGTTCGGCGGCAGCTGCGCGTAGTTGGGGCCGATCCGGTACCGGTGGGTGTCCGGGTAGGAGAAGATCCGGCCGAGCAGCATCTTGTCCGGCGAGACGCTGATGCCCGGCACCAGGTTCGCGGGCTCGAACGCGGCCTGCTCGATGTGGACGAAGAAGTCCTCGGGGTTGCGGTTGAGCGTCATCCGGCCGACCTTGATCAGCGGGTGGTCGCCGTGCGGCCACACCTTGGTCAGGTCGAAGGGGTTGAACCGGTAGTCCGGCGCCTGGTCGAACGGCATCACCTGGACGTACAGCGTCCAGGACGGGTGGTCGCCGCGCTCGATCGCCTCGAACAGGTCCTGGCGGTGCAGGTCAGGGTCGGATCCGGCCAGCCGGTCGGCCTCCTCCTGGGTGAGGAAGTCGATGCCCTGGTCGGTCTTGAAGTGGTACTTGACCCAGAACCGCTCACCGTCGGAGTTGATCCACAGGTAGGTGTGCGAGCCGTACCCGTTCATGTGCCGGTACGACTTCGGGATGCCCCGGTCGCCCATCAGCCAGGTGACCATGTGCGCGGACTCCGGCGACAGCGTCCAGAAGTCCCACTGCATGTCGTGGTCGCGCAGGCCGTTGTCCGGGCGCCGCTTCTGCGAGCGGATGAAGTCCTGGAACTTGATCGTGTCGCGGACGAAGAAGATCGGCGTGTTGTTGCCGACCAGGTCGTAGTTGCCGTCCTCGGTGTAGAACTTCAGCGCGAACCCGCGCGGGTCGCGCCAGGTGTCGGGGCTGCCCTGCTCGCCGGCCACCGTGGAGAAGCGGGCCAGCATCTCGGTCCGCTTGCCGGGCTGGAACATGGTCGCCTTGGTGTAACGGCTCACGTCGTCCGTCACCTCGAAGACGCCGTACGCGCCGGAGCCCTTGGCGTGGACCACCCGCTCGGGTACCCGTTCCCGGTTGAACTGGGCCATCTTCTCGATCAGGTAGTGGTCATGGAGAAGGATCGGGCCGTCCCGTCCAACCGTGAGCGAGTGCTCGTCGCTCGGCACCGGTATGCCGGCGTTGTTGGTGGTGTGCGGGACCGCTGAGTCGGGCATCGTGTCCTCCGTTGCGTGCTCAGGTACCCCCTCTCGAACCTAACCCCGTACCCCGCGCGCTGCCATCGCGCCGCAGCCGACGCCGGCGTGCGGACGGGAGCCCGGACGGAGGCCGATCGGAGCGCCGTCGAACCGCCCGGTAGGCTGCCGCTGCCCCGTCTCACCTGCTTGTTCCGACCCGCACGCGACCCGCCTGCGACCCGCGAGGAGTACCAGTTGGCCGCCGCCCCGCCCCCGCCCCCGGCGGTCCACCCGATCACCGTCGTCGGAATCGGCGCCGACGGCTGGCCGGGTCTGGCCGACACCTCGCGGCAGGCCCTGCGCACGGCCGAGGTCGTGATCGGCGGCCCCCGGCAGCTGGATCTGCTGCCCGCCGAGGTCACCGCCGCGCGGGTGGCCTGGCCCTCCCCGCTGCGCCCCGCCGTCCCCGGCCTGCTCGCCGCGCACGGCGGCCGCCGGATCTGCGTGCTGGCCAGCGGCGACCCGATGTTCTTCGGCATCGGCCGGGCCCTCGCCGAGACGGTCGGCGCCAAGCGCCTGCACGTCCTGCCGCACCCGTCCTCCGTCTCGTACGCCTGCGCCCGGCTCGGCTGGCCGCTGGACGCCGTCGAGGTGATCAGCGTGGTCGGCCGCCCGCTGGAGAGCCTCAACCGCGCGCTGTACCCCGGCCGCCGGCTGCTGGTGCTCAGCGCCGACGCCCGGACCCCGGCCGCCGTCGCCGCGCTGCTCACCGGCCGCGGCCTCGGCGCCAGCCGGCTGCGGGTGCTGGAGCAGCTCGGCGGGCCGGCCGAGGGGCAGCTGGACGGGCGGGCCGACGACTGGGCCCACCCGGCCGGCGACCCGCTCAACCTGATCGCCGTCGACTGCGCGGGCGGCCCGGGCGGTGCCGACAGCGTCGACAGCGCGGGCAGCGCCGGCACGCCGGACAGGACGGGCATCGTCCGCAACTCGCTGGTGCCGGGCCTGCCGGACGCCTCGTACGAGAGCGACGGGCAGCTGACCAAGCGGCATGTGCGTGCCGCGACCCTGGCCACCCTGGCGCCCGCGCCCGGCGAGCTGCTCTGGGATGTCGGCGGCGGCTCCGGCTCGATCGCCGTCGAGTGGATGCGGGCGCACCGCGACTGCCGGGCCGTCAGCGTCGAGCGCGACCCGGTGCGGGCCGGGCGGATCGCCCGTAACGCCGCCGCGCTGGGCGTACCCGCGCTGCGCGTGGTCACCGGCCCGGCGCCCGCCGCGCTGGCGGGCCTGCCCACGCCCGACGCGATCTTCATCGGCGGCGGGCTGACCGCCCCCGGGATGCTGGAGGCCTGCTGGGACGCGCTCCCGCCGGGCGGACGGCTGGTCGCCAACACCGTGACGCTGGAGTCCGAGGCGCTGCTCACCCAGTGGTACCGGCGCTGGGGCGGCGAGCTGCTGCGGCTGGCCGTCGCGCACGCCGTGCCGGTCGGGGGGTTCACCGGCTGGCGCCAGGCGATGCCCGTCACCCAGTGGTCCGCCGTCAAGCCGGCCGCGTCCGAGCCGCTCGGATCCGATCGGCTCGCCGCAGAGCCGGCCGCCGCCGGACCGCCCACCTCCCCCACCGCCGTACAGCCGTAGAGCCGTAGAGCCGTATAGGAGCCCCTCCTCATGACCGTCTTCTTCATCGGGGCCGGCCCCGGCGCCGCCGACCTGATCACCGTGCGCGGGCAGCGGCGGCTGGCGAGCAGTCCGGTCTGCCTGTACGCGGGCAGCCTGGTACCGCGCGAGCTGCTCGCCGAGTGCCCGCCGGACGCCCGGCTGGTCGACACCGCCCAGCTCAACCTGGACGAGATCATCGCGGAGCTGGTCCGCGCCCACGAGGCCGGCCAGGATGTCGCCCGCCTGCACTCCGGCGACCCGTCCGTGTTCAGCGCCGTCGCCGAGCAGATGCGACGCCTGGACGCGGCCGGGGTGCCGTACGAGGTGGTCCCGGGCGTACCGGCCTTCGCGGCGGCCGCGGCGGCGCTCAAGCGCGAACTGACGGTGCCGACCGTCGGCCAGACGGTCATCCTGACCCGGATCGCCAAGCGCGCCACCCCGATGCCCGAGGGCGAGGACCTGGCGACGCTCGGGCGCAGCGGCGCGCTGCTGGTGCTGCACCTGGCCGCCGGGTACGTGGACGACGTGGTCGAGCAGCTGTTGCCGCACTACGGCGCCGACTGCCCGGCGGCCGTGGTCGCGATGGCCAGCCGCCCGGACGAGCTGGTGCTGCGCGGCACGCTCGCGGACATCGCCGGGCAGCTGAAGGCCTCGGGCGTGGTGCGGACGGCCGTCATCCTGGTCGGCCGGACGCTGGGCGCCGAGCAGTTCCGCGACAGCCACCTCTACTCCGCGGAGCGCGAGCGCCCGCACGAGGCGTGCGGCGCGTGACGCCCGGCCCCGCGCCCGGGGGCGCGCACCGGCACGTCCTGATCCTCGGCGGCACCACCGAGGCCCGCCGCCTCGCCGCCGAACTGTGCGCCGACCCCGGGCTGCGGGTCACCAGCTCCCTCGCCGGGCGGGTGGCCGAGCCCCGGCTGCCCGCCGGCGAGGTCCGGATCGGCGGCTTCGGCGGCCCGTCCGGGCTTGCCGCCTGGCTGCGCGCGCAGCACGTGGACGCGCTGATCGACGCCACCCACCCGTTCGCCGAGATCATGTCGCGCAACGCCGCCCAGGCCGCGGCGGAGACCGGCGTACCGCTGCTGGCGCTGCGCCGTCCCGGCTGGCGGGCAGTGGAGGGCGACCGCTGGCACCCGGTCGGCTCACTGGCCGAGGCGGCCGACGCGCTGCCCGCCCTCGGCCGCCGGATCTTCCTCACCACCGGCCGCCAGGGCCTGGCCGCCTTCGCGCACCTGGACGAGCTGCGGTTCCTGGTCCGCTCGGTCGACGCCCCGGACGCGCCGATGCCCCGCCACACCGCGATCCTGCTCGACCGCGGCCCCTTCACCCTGGCCGGCGAACGCGAGATCCTGCGCGAGCACCGGATCGACGTCCTGGTCACCAAGGACAGCGGCGCGGCGGCCACGGCCCCCAAGCTCACCGCAGCCCGCGAACTCGACCTCCCGGTCGTCATCGTCACCCGCCCGCCGTCCCCACCGGGCGTCCCCCGGGCCGAGGACGTCCCCGCCGCCATCCGCTGGCTCGCCGGCACACCGAGCCGCTAGCCGGGCGGGGCGCCGGCTCCGGGGGTCCCGGGGGCGGGCCCGTCAGGCGGTGCTCGACGGCGTCGCGTCCTCGCCGGGGAGGCGGAGGTCCCAGCCGACCAGGGCACGGAGCTGTTCGGCGGTGACGCCCTCCGGGATGGGGCTGGGTGCGTCGTGGCGGAAGGGCGGCTGCCAGCCCTCGTCGGGCGTCCAGCTGCGGACGATCCTGGCGGGGGCGCCGGCGACCACGCTGTGGTCGGGGACCTCGCCGCGGACGACCGAGCCGGCGGCGACCACCACGTTGCGCCCCAGCCGGGCACCGGGCAGGATCACCGCGCCGGTGCCGATCCAGCTGCCCGCGCCGATCTCGACCGGCTCGTTGCGCGGCCACTGCTTGCCGATCGGCAGGTCCGTCGCCCGGTACTCGTGGGCCTGGTCGGATATGTAGACGCCGGGGCCCGTCCAGACGTCGTCGCCGAGCACGATCGACTGGTGCCCGACGATGTGGCTGTCCCGGCCGATCACGCAGCCCCCGCCGATCCGCACGATCGGCTCCGGGCCGAGGTCCAGGCCCGGCAGGAAGCCCGCGCTGATGGTGACGCGCTCGCCGATGATCGAGAACGGGCCGATGGTGATCCACTGCTCGTTGAAGACGGCGCCCAGCGGGAAGGCCAGCTTCGTCCCGTCCCCCAGCTCGCCGAAGCGGTACGGGCCGGGGTTGTCGTTGGACACCGCGCCCGCCCGCTGCACCCACTGCCAGCCCCGGTGCACCAGGCGCCCGGTGGCGCGGCGGCCGCCGGATCGGACGGCGGAGAGCAGGGAACGGGTGATCGACATGCCGCCACGTTACCGGCCCGTACCCGAGGGTCGGAGGCCGAGGGGGCCAACGTCACACCGCTGCCGCGAGGCCTTGCCGGACTCGTGCCCATGAGGATCACCGAGCACATCGACGTCCTTCGCCGCGAGGGCGGCCTGCTCGCCGAGCCGCCTCCGCGGCCGACCTGGCCGAGCGGGTGCACAGGGAGGGCGACAGCGCGCTGCTCGACCTGTGGCGGGAGACGGCCACGGTCCGCTGGAGCTGACGCCCACGGGCCCGGGCAGCCGCCGGCGCCCCGGCGTCGGGCGCCCGGGCCCGCCGGCGTCACTTCGGCCGAGGCACCCGGCCTCACACGCCGAGGCCCGCAGGGCTCACTTCGCCCAGGGAGCCGGGCGGCGCTCCAGGAACGCCCGCATCCCCTCCTGCGCCTGCGGCGAGCCGAACAACCGGGCCGACAGCGCGACGAGCTCGTCCGCGTCCCGCTCGAAGGAGCGCACCACCTCGGTGTTGGACAGCCGCTTCGACTCGGCCAGCCCCTGCGGAGCGCCGAGCCGGACGGCGTCCAGCAGCGACTTCAGCGCGCCGTCCACGTCCTCGGCCGCCTCGGTGATCAGGCCGATCCGGGCCGCCTCGGCCGCGTCGAAGGTCTCGCCGGTCAGGTAGTAGCGGGAGGCCGCGCGCGGGTCGAGCTTGGGGCGCAGCGGCAGCGAGATGACGGCGGGAGCCAGGCCGAGGCGGACCTCGGTGAACGCGAAGGTCGAGGCTGGCCCCGCGATGGCGAGGTCGGCCGCGCCGACCAGCCCGAGGCCGCCGGCCCGGACGTGGCCGCTGATCACGGCGATCACCGGCTTGGGGCAGTCCACGATCGCCCGCTGGAGGTCCACCAGCCCGCGCGGGCCGACGGTCGGGTCGCTGCCGGTGGCCTCGGAGAGGTCCGCGCCGGCGCAGAACACCTTGCCGGTGTGCCCGAGCACCACCGCCCGTACGTCCGGGTCGGCGGCCGCACCGGCCAGCCCGGCGGTCAGCTCGGCCATCAGCCGGGTGGAGAGCGCGTTGCGGTTGTGCGGCGAGTCGAGTTCCAGGGTGGTGACCGCGTCGGCGGTGGTGACGCGGACGAAGGGTACTTCGCGGGTCATCGGGGGTGGCCTGCTTTCCGGCTGAGGGTGGGTCGGATTGCCTGGGAGGACTCTGGCACGACCGGCCGCCCCGAAACCAGATCCCCTCGCGAAATCCGCTGGCCGCCGGCCTCCTCACCAGGGCAGTATCGGCGTCCATGACCACCGACCGCCTGCTCCTGCTCGCCCCCCGGATCAACGACACCGGGCTTCAGCTGCTCACCGCCGCCCGCCGCCGGGGGATGCGCGCGCAGACGGCCACGGCCTGGCGGCTGCCCGAGGAGCTGCGCGAGGTACGGCCCGCCCACCTGTACGGCGGTCCGCTGTTCGCCGACGCGGTCGGCCGAGGGCTGGGGATCGCCGCGCTGGAGCCGGCCGAGGACTGGCTCGTCCGGCTCCCCCGCGAGCTGACCCGTCGCACCGTCGAGCTCACCACGCTGGCCGAGGCGCGCCGCCTGCGCCGCCCCGCCTTCCTCAAACCACCGGCGGACAAGCTCTTCCCGGCCCGGATCTACCCGGACGGCACCGGCCTGCCGGGGCCCGACGCGCTGGACGACGACACCCTGGTGCAGATCAGCGACATCGTGGCGTTCCGCCGCGAGTACCGCCTCTTCGTCCTGGACGGCGCCGTGCACACCGCGAGCCGGTACCTGGTCGACGGGCAGCTGAACGTCGCGCCGCTGGCGGAGGACCCGTACCGCGCCGAGGTGCACGCCTTCGCCGCACAGGTGCTGGCCGCCTGCGCGGGGACGCTGCCGAGCGCGGTGGTGGTGGACGTCGGGCTGCTGGACGGAGACGGTGCCGGCGGCGGCCCCGGGGCGTGGTGTGTGGTGGAGGCCAACATGGCCTGGGCGAGCGGCGGCTACGGCTGCGACCCGGACCGGGTGCTGGACGTGGTGCTGCGCGCGGCAGGCCCGCTGGCCGACCTCGCCCCGGCGGACGAGCCCTTCTGCCGGGCACTGGCGACCGTCGTCGGCTGACGGCGGCGAGGCACGGCGCGGTGGCCGCGGACGGGCGCGGCCGGGGACGGGGACGGGGACGGGCAGACCCGGGGCAGACCCCGGCTGCGGCCGGCTCAGGCCGCCGACGCCGTGGCCACCGCCGTCGGCGCGGTGCCCGCGTCCCGGCGTTCCGCCCAGCGCACCACGGGCGCCATCGCCAGGCCCGCAGCCGCGAACACGGCCCCCAGCAACGCCCAGCCCAGCAGGCCGTTGCCGATCACGGCGGTGGTGACCAGCGCCGGGCCCAGCATCAGCGCGGCCGAACTGCCCGCGTTGAAGACACCCTGGTAGGCCCCGTGGGCGCCCTCGCCCGCGAGGTCGTAGCTCAGCGCCCAGCCACCGGCCTGGCTGAGCACCTCGCCGAACCCCTGCAACGCCACCCCGCCCAGCACCACGGCGGCGGCCGCGACCGGCGGCAGACCGTGGGCCAGGCCGATCACCAGGGCCGAGCCGGCCACCAGCAGCCCACCGCGCCGGCAGGCCCGGGCCGCCAGCGCCCGCTGCTCGGTGCCCCGGGTGGCCCGGACCTGGAGGCAGACCACCAGGACGGTGTTGACGATCAGCGTCCCCGCGACCACGATCCGCGGCGCCCGGGTCTCGTGGATGATCCAGAGCGGCACGCCGACCTCCAGCATGCCGAACTGCAGGCACAGCACCGAGTTGAGCACCGTCACCGCGAGGAAGGGCGCGTTGCGCAGCGCGGGGTTGCGGCGCCGCCCGGACCGCTGCCCGGCGCCGGCCTCCGCAACGGGGCGGCCGGGCGTGGGAACACGGGCGTACAGCACCGCGACCACCGCGAAGGAGAGCGCGTCGAGCAGGATCGTCGTCAGGTACGCGGGCCGGGAGTCCAACTGGAGGGCGATCGAGGCGAGGGCGGTGCCGAGGCAGAGCCCGACATTGGTGACCACCCGCAGGTACGCCCGGCCGGCCACCCGGCGGTCCGCCGGGAGCACCTCGGCGTAGAGCGCGTTGCGCACGGCGGAGGAACCCCGGTCGACGGCGGTCACCGCGCAGGCCAGCAGGACGAACGCCAGGTAGTCGCGGACCAGGACGTAGCCGACGGTGCCCACCGCCTCCAGGGTGACCAGGACGACCAGCACGGGCTTGGTACCGAAGCGGTCGGCGAGCCGCCCGGCGGGGACACTCGCCGCCACCCCGCACACGCCGGCGGCCGTCAGGCCGATGCCGAGCTGGGCGGCCGTCAGGCCGAGGACGCGGGTGAAGAACAGCACGCTGACGGCCAGTGAGAGCCCGTTGCCGACACAGTTGATCAGCGTCAGCGAGGCCAGCCGCCGGACCACCGGGTCCGGGTGCAGCAGCCGTGCCGGGCCGCGGGCCGGCGTCGCCGGCGGATCGACGGCAGAGGCTGCGGGGGCCACAGGGGCGGCAGGGACCTCGGGGACGGCGGACAGGGAGCGGGCGGAGCCTTCGGCAGGCGGCTTGGTCATACGGCGATCCCACCGCGCTCCGCCCCTGAGCAGTAGTGATTTAGGCTCTGCCTAAAGACAAGGGAGCACGAATTGCACCGGTTCCGGCTCGCCCTGGCGGACCTCGCCTCCGCCTCCTTCGCCTACTCCCCGCTCCAGGAGACCGTCCTCAGCCTGCGGATGTGGACCCACCCGGGCGTCTACGTCTGGCAGACCCCCGGCTTCGAGCGGCTGCGCCCGGCCTTCGAACGACTCGACAGCGCCCTGCTGCGCGCGCTGATCGCCTCCAACCGCTGGGTGCCCGACTTCCTGACGCCGCGCCCGCTCAGCCCGGCGCCGGACTTCCGCTCCGAGCTGGCCCTCGTCCGCGCCCTGCCACCGGAGCGACTGCGCACCGAGCTGGAGCAGACCTTCCTGCCGCACGACCGGACACTGCCCGCGCCGCTCGCCGCCGGCCTGGCCGATCCCGCCCGGCTGCTGACCCGGATCGCCGACGCCATCGAGGAGTACTGGGAGTGCTGCCTGGCACCCGAGTGGTGGCCGCAGGCGAGGACGGTCCTGGAGGCGGACCTGGTCTACCGCTCCCGGGTGCTGGCCCAGCACGGGGCCGCCGCACTGTTCGCCGAACTCGACGGCCGGCTGGACTGGCAGGACGGAGTGCTGGCGATCCGCCGCCGGTGGTCCGCGACGGACGGCGACGTCACGGTGGACGGCCGGGGCCTGGTCTTCGTCCCGACGTTCTTCGCCCGGGGCGCCATCACCTCGATCAGCGACGAGCACCCGCCCATGATCAGCTACCCGGCCCGCGGCCAGGCCGTCATGGCCGGTGCGCCGGCCGGCCCCCCGCCGCCGCGCTCGCTGGCACTGCTGCTGGGCGCGCCGAAGGCCCGCCTGCTGGCGCTGCTCGCCGAACCGGCCTCCACCACGGAGCTGGCCGTACGGCTGGGCGTGACGCCCGGGGCCGTCAGTCAGCACCTCTCGGTGCTCCTGGCGACCCGCCTGGTCACCCGCGCCCGCCACGGCCGGTCCGTCCTGTACGCCCGCAGCCCGCTCGGCGACGGCCTGGCCGACGGGTAGCGGGCCAAGCGGACGGCCAGGCCGCGTCCGCGCGAGGCTCGGCCGGACCAGGCCCGGGCCCGACCCCGCCGCCCCACCCGCTACCCCGCTCGCACCCGCTACCGCGAGGCGACCGCCGCCAGCTTGCGGGCCGCGCGGTACTGCCGCAGCACCTGGGCGAACGTGGTGTGCCCCTGCGTCGTGCGGGCGAACGCCCGCCAGGCCGGGCCGACCAGGCAGACCGCCGCGTGGAAGAGGTGCGGGCGGCGCTCGAAGGCGGCCAGCATCTGCTTGCCCGCCCGCATCTCCACGCCCAGCCCGGCCTTGATCGCGAACGCGTAGTTCAGCGCCTGGCGCCGCACCTCCGTCGTGCCACTCGCCTCGGCGATCTGCACCGCCCACTCGCCCGCCAGCCGCCCCGAGCGCAGCGCGTACGAGATGCCCTCGCGCGTCCAAGGCTCCAGCAGCCCGGCGGCGTCCCCGGCGACCAGCACCCGCCCGCGGGAGAGCGGCGAGTCCTCGGCCCGGCAGCGCGTCAGGTGCCCGGACTCCACGCTGGGGGTGAAGCCGGACAGTCCGAGCCGGCGGACGTAGTCGGCGAGGTACTGCTTGGTCCGCTCACCGTCGCCGCGGGCCGAGATCACCCCGACCGTCAGGCTGCTGTCCTCGGTCTTGGGGAACACCCACCCGTACGAGCCGGGCAGCGGCCCCCAGTCGAGGTGGATGCGTCCGGCCCAGGCCGCCGCGACGCCCGGCGGCACCGGGATCTCGGCCTCCAGGCCGAGGTCGATCTGGTCGAAGGAGACGCCGACATAGCGGCCGATCCGGCTGGCGCTGCCGTCCGCGCCGACGACCGCGCGGGCCTCGAAGCTGCGCCCGTCGGCGGCGGTGACGACCACCGTACGGTTCTCCCCGCCGCGCTGCTCGACGCCGCTGACGGTCACTCCGGTCACCAGGACGGCCCCGGCCTGCTTGGCGGCCTGCACCAGGCGGTGGTCGAACTCGTCCCGGTTGACCAGCCCGAACAGCATGCGCTTCGATCGCCGGGTGCGGGTGAAGCGGCCGTTGTAGGCGAAGGTGACGGCCCGTACGCGGTCCTGCAACGGCAGTTGGAAGTCCGGTGGCAGGCTGTCGCGCGAGGGGCCGATGATGCCGCCGCCGCAGGTCTTGTAGCGGGGGTGTTCGGCCTTGTCGAGCAGGAGCACGCGCCGGCCCTGCGCGGCGGCGGCGTACGCGGCCGAGGACCCGGCCGGCCCGGCGCCGACCACGACCACGTCCCAGATGCCGTCGAGCTGTTCGGGCCCGGGCAGTTCTGCACCGAGCGGGCTGCGGGAAACGGAGCTACCGGAGTCTGTCACGTCGAGCAATCCTATGCTCCGACCGGCCGTCGCGCTGTCCCGCCGCCGCCGCCGACAGCGGCGAATTCGCCGGAACGCCCCCGGAGCACCGCCGGGAGGCCGGGCGCGAAGGATGCGTCAGGGGCGGCCGCAGCGCGCGGACGCCGTCCGGCGCGCCCCCGCAGCGCACCTGACGGGACGACAGCTCAGGCTGCCGCGGCTACACGGCGACGTGCTCGGCCTGCTCCGCACCGGCGAACCCGGCCCGCCCGGTGTCACCGCGGGCGGCGCGCCGCTGCCACAGCCGCGCGGCCGTCGCGTACGCCACCGCGCCGACCGTGAGTCCGGCGCCGGCTCCGAAGCAGACCTCGGCGATCAACCCGCGCTCACCACGCGCCAACCGGTGGGCGACTCCCGCGGCGCCCGCCGCGCCGAGCACCGCCAGGCCTGCGGCCCGCAGCCCCCCGGGCAGCTCGAACGACGGCCGGACCGGCTCCGCGCGGCGCGCCTCGCGGACGGTGTACCGGGCCAGGCAGCCGAGCGCGAGCGCCGAACTCCCGTACTGCAGCACGGTGTACAGCGGCAGCCCGGCCACCCGCTCACCGAGCACCGGCAACAGGGTGACGCCGGCCCGGCCCTCGTGGGTGAAGGAGTCCCAGCCGAGGTGGGTGGCCGCACCCACCGCCGCCGAGGCGGCGAACCAGAGCGCCCGGCGCGCGCCGCGGTCCTTCCCCGAGGCGGCGGTCATACCCTCGGCGGCGGCCGCCCATCGCGGCGGCAGCAATGCGACCAGCGGGCCGCGCAGCCAGCCGTGCCAGCCGCCCACCAGCGCACCGGCGATCGCCACGTCCACCGTGGCCGCCGCCCACCAGCGGTGCGTCAGCCCGCCGTGCCCGTACAGGCCCGGCAGCAGCGAGTCGGCGAAGAAGGGCACGTCGGGCGCCATCGACCCGGCGACCAGGCCGGAGGCGACCAGCGGGCCGTGCGCCCCGGCCCGGCGCAGCAGGGGCAGGACGGCGGCGGGGTGGCTGAGCGTGAACGGCATGACGCCCATCCTGCCCCATCGGTACCCGCCGGTCCCGGGCCCGGCGGCCCGTGATAGGAAGATCGAATGGCTGATCGCTACCGCTACCGGATCCAGGACGGGCCGGGCGACCTCACCCTGATCTGGCAGCTCGCCGAGTCGGGCGTCGCCGACACCGTCGCGGTGGACGAGCACGGCCGCCTGCTGGCCTTCGCGGACGAGCAGGCGCTGAGCGCGTACTGCCGCACGGCCGGCTGGGAGCCGCTCCACGAGGCGGCGAGCACCCTCGATCTCGCCGCGGTACGGCGGTGGGTCCGGCAGCCCGGCCTGGACCTGGACGCGCACCGCGGCCGGCTGCTGGACGCCTGGAACCTCTTCGAGGACCTGGAGCGCAGCCTGCCCGGCGGCCCCGGGCTTCCGCCGCAGTACGCCGCCCATGACGGCGCCTACCGCCGGCTCTTCGACGGCGAGCAGTGGAGCGCCGCGGACGAAGCGGCCGCCCGCAGCATCCTGCGGGCCGGCCTCGACCTCTGGGACCACGCCGTCGCCACCGCCACCGCGACGACCACCGTCGCGGCCCCGCGCCCGTAGCCCCTCGGCCCCACCCGTAGCCCGCCCACCCCGCGGCACTCCGCCGGTCGCCCCGCTCGCCTGCCGCCGCGCACGCTCGCCCGTCAGGCCGCGTCGACCGCGCCCGTCAGGCCCTGCGCCGCCGGGAGCCCGGCCTCCAGGTACCGCAGCTCGCCGCGCCGCCTGGCCTCCAGCGCCGCGGCCAGGCGGCGGAACCGCCCGGGTGAGAGCAGGCCCGCCGCGTCCTCCAACGTGACGAAGCGCCAGCCGCGCAGCTCCTCCAGCTGCAACCGCAGGCCCTTGCGCGCCGCGGCGTCCAGCAGCCCACCGTCGTAGACCAGCCGCAGGCCGCCCCGGCGAGGTCCGGTTCTCGGCTCCCAGTCGACGGCGAGCAGACGCAGCGCCGACGCGTCCAGGCCCAGGCCGAGCTCCTCGGCCGCCTCCCGGACGGCCGCGTCGGTCGGCGCCTCCCCGCGCTCCACCACGCCGCCGGGGAACTCCCAGGCGGGCTTGTAGACCGGGTCGACCAGCAGGACCCGGCCCTGCTCGTCGAAGAGCAGCACGGCCGCGGCGACGGTGTCACCGGTCGCGTCGACGCTCTGCACGATCGGGCAGCGGGCAGCGCCGTTCCTGACCAGCTCGGCGAGCCGCTGGGCGGTCTGGCGCGGGGTCAGGGCGCCGGTGTCGAGCAGCTGGGCGTCACGGCTGAGCCAGCGGTGGGCGGCGCGGTAGCGCGGCAGGTGGTCCAGACACCACTCGCGGACCCTGGCGCTGCGCTCGGGCTCGCCCGGATACTCGTCCCGGCCGCGGATCCGCTCCCGCAGGATCGTTTCCGCAGGGTCCAGTACGAAGTGGTGCACGGCCAGCCCGCGGGCGGCCAGTGCCCCGAAGATCTCGTCGCGGTAGTCCTCCCGCAGCAGCGTCAGCGGTACCAGCAGCGGCCCCTCCACCTCGCTGAGCAACGCGGCGGCCACCTCCGGTACCAGCCGGCGCCAGGACGGCAGGTCCTGGAAGTCCGACACCGCCGCCAGCCGGTCGGCGGGCAGCACCCGGCTCAACCCGTAGCCGACCAGCTCCGGGTCGTACACCATGCTCCCGGGCAGCAGTTCGACCAGCTCGCGGCAGGCACTCGTCTTGCCCGCCCCGAATGTGCCATTGACCCAGACGATCACAACGTCCCCTGCCTTCGGCTCCCCCGGTGGCGATCGCACCGGGCGGCGCCGCCGCATCAGCGCGACCGCACCACCCGAGGTGGTACCCGCACCGTGCCCGTCCCCATACCTGGCCCGCCGACCCCGGCGCCCGCACCGCACCCGCCCCGTGACACCGGCATGTGCACCCCGCCCCAGCCCACCGGAAGCCGCCCCACCCGACTCCCCACTCCACCCCCACCGCCCCAGAAGTCGACTCACCCGACTTCCCGGCCCGCCCCCAGCACCTCGGAGCCCACACCAGAGTCGACCCGCCCGACTTCCCGCTCCACCCCGTCTCAGGGGTGCTGTGACCAGAGGGCGGCGGCGGCCGCGCCGACCAGGCCGGCGTCGGTGCCCAGCTGGGCGGGGCGGATCTCCAGGTCCCGGACGAAGGAGAGGGTGGCGTACTGGCGGAGCCACGTGCGCAGGGGGCCGAAGAGCAGCTCGCCGGACTGCGCCACACCGCCGCCGATGACGGCGACCTCCAGCTCCACCAGGGTCGCCGTGGCCGCGATGCCGGCTGCCAGCGCCCGGGCCGCGCGGTCGAAGGCCGCCAGCGCGACGGGGTCCCCGGCCCGGGCCGATGCGGCGACGTCGGCCGCCGTCCCGGCGCCGGCGCCGGCGCCGGGGCGCCAGCCGGACTCCCGCGCCCAACGGGCGATGGCGGTGCCGCTCGCGATGCCCTCCAGGCAGCCCCGCCCGCCGCACGGGCACGGCTCGCCGTCGAAGTCGACGCTGATGTGCCCGAGGTGGCCGGCGTTGCCGCTCGGCCCCGGGTAGAGCTCGCCGCCGAGGACCAGGCCGCCGCCCACGCCGGTGGAGACCACCAGGCAGAGCGCATTGCCGTGCCCGCGCGCGGCGCCCTGCCAGTACTCGGCGGCAGTCATCGCCACGCCGTCGCCGGTCAGCACCACCGGAAGCCCTGGAGCCAGCTCGGACACCCGCGCGACCAGCGGGAAGTCCCGCCAGCCCGCGATGTTCACCGGGCTGACCAGCCCCCGGACGGCGGCCACCGGGCCGGCGCTGCCCAGCCCGACCCGCTCGACGCGCGCCCACTCCGGTGCGCCTCGCAACTGCGCCAGCACCTCGGCCACGGCGGCGAAGACCTGCTCGCCGGGCTCCCGGGCCGGGGTCGGGCGCTGGATCCGCCGCAGCGGCACGCCGTCCTCGGCGCCGACCAGCGCCCCCGCGATCTTCGTCCCGCCGATGTCGATGGCGGCCACCATGGCCTGTCCGCTGCTCACACCCCGAAACCCTACTCCCGCCCCATCGGCCGACTCCCCGTCAGCCGTGCGGCCGAAACCGCACGGCACCGAACCCGGTGGCCCCGGCCACGACAGGCTGTCGTGGCCGGGGCCACCGGAGGGCTCAGGAGGTCAACGGCTCACGGGCGCCCCATGTGGGTCGGGTAGTAGCCGCTGCTGAGAGTGGAGATCCGGATGTTGGTGCCGGGCCGGGCCGCCTCCACGTACTGGTTCCCACCGAGGTAGATCGCCACGTGGTGGATGCCCCGGGCGCTCCCGTCGTCGGACCAGAACAGCAGGTCACCGCGCTGGAGCTGGCTCGACTTGACCGGGGTGGTGGCGTCGTACTGGTCGTTGGCGACGCGCGGGAGCTCGATGCCGGCCCGGCGGAACGCCTGCTGGACCAGGCCCGAGCAGTCGTACCCGTTGGGGCCGTTGCCCGCCGTCACGAAGGGCTTGCCCAGCTGGGCGAGCGCGAAGGCGACTGCCACCTCCCGGTCACCGCTGTCCCCGGAGGGCGCGTCGGCCGCGTCGGAGGACGCCCCGGACGACCCGGAGGACGTGCCCGTGGACGAGCCGCCGGAGGCACCACCCGTGCGCTGGAGGTAGATGTCCTCGTGGGTGGTCCAGCGCCACTCGCCCTTGCTGTTCTTGAACCAGTACCGCGAACCGTCCCACCCCTGCGTGATGCCACCGGACGCGGTGTTGGTCACCGCCGGCGTGGACGCGCCGCTGGAGCTACCGCCGGTGCGCTGGAGGTAGACGTCCTCGTGCGTGGTCCAGCGCCACTCGCCCTTGCTGTTCCTGAACCAGTACCGCGAACCGTCCCACCCCTGCGTGATGCCACCGGACGAGGCGGATGCCGCGGGGGTGGCGGAGGCGGTGGTCGCGCCGCCCGTCCGCTCCTGGTAGACGCTCAGGTGGGTGGTCCAGCGCCACTCGCCGCTGTTGTTCTGGAACCAGTACCGCGAACCGTCCCAGCCGGCGTGGCTGGGCGCGGTCTCCGCGCCGGCACTCGTGACGCTCGTGCCCAGCCCGATCACGCCCGCGCCGACCGCGATCACGGCCGCCAGACCTATGCTGCGGCAGACCCGGCCGGTACGGGACGGGCGGGCGGGCAGCGCTCGCGCAGCGGTGGCGGTGGACTCGTTCGGGGCGGTGGTGGAGGCGCCGGGAGCGCCGGCGTTGACGGAGTTCATCTCTGTGCTGTCCTTTCGCGCGCCGGGCCTGGTGGCCACGACGGCTCTGCGATGGTTTGGCTGTCCCGGGGGGCGGCGCGCCTCGGCCTCCGGCCACAGGGCCGGAAACCGCAGTGCTCTGGGTTCCCGTCGCATCGGTGCGGTGGCCGGGGAGCGGCCGGTGGCACCTCTGACGACCCGGGATATTCAGTTCCGGATGTCACGTTAGGCACGCACTCGGGCACGGCGCGTGGTGGAGTCCGCCAATGGGAGGAGCACCCTCGGTGAGCGGCAGTCAGCTGACGGCACCGAGGTTCGAGACTCCGTCAGAACAGCCGGAGAACGGCCGGGCAACGGCCGGCCAACGGCCCGCAGAACGGTGGGCGCACGGAGAGGCAGGTCAGGGGCGGGGACGAAGGTGGACACGCCCGGGATGTCGGCGGGCGGAATGTGACGGATCCCCAGCCATCGGGGCGAAGGCCCGACCAGGTGCCCGCCGACCTCTCCTACCGGTCCGTCAGGCCGAGCCGGGAGCAGCGGGCCGGCCGCCGCCCGGGTGACCGGAGGCGCCCGCGGCCTGCTCCTGGACCAGCTGCTTCTTCAGCACCTTGCCCATCGCGTTCCTCGGCAGCTCCGGGACCAGCACCACCCGGCGGGGCCGCTTGTGGGCGGAGAGCCGCTCGGCGACGAATGCGGTGAGCTGGTCCCCCGTCACGGCGCCGTCCGGGATCACGTACGCGACCACGGCCTGGCCGAGGTCGTCGTCCGGGGCGCCGACCACGGCGGCGTCTGCCACCGCCGGGTGGTCCCGCAGCGCGGCCTCGACCTCGCCCGCGCCGATCCGGTAGCCGCCGCTCTTGATCAGGTCGACGGAGGCGCGTCCGACGATCCGGTGGAAGCCGTCCGCGCCGATCACCGCGACGTCGCCGGTACGGAACCAGCCGTCGGCCGTCCAGGACTCGGCGTCGGCGTCCGGCCGGTTGAGGTACCCGGCGAACAGCGTCGGCCCGGTGACCTGGAGCTCGCCGACCGTCTCGCCGTCCGCGGGCACCGACGAGCCGTCCTCGGCGACCAGCCGGGTCCGTACGCCCTCCAGCGGCAGGCCGACGCTGCCGGGGCGGCGCTCGCCGTCCGCCCGGGTGCTGACGGTGATCAGCGACTCGGTCATCCCGTACCGCTCGATCGGCGCGTGGCCGGTGAGCTGCGCGAGCCGGCGGAAGACGGGTACGGGCAGCGGGGCGCTGCCGGAGACCAGCAGGCGGGCCGTGCTCAGCCGCCTGGCGGACGACTCGTCGGCGGCCACGCGGGACCAGACGGTCGGGACGCCGAAGTACAGGCTCCCGCCCGCCCGCGCGTAGCCGGCGGGCGTGGGGCGCCCGGTGTGCACCAGGCGGCTGCCGGTCCGCAGCGCGCCGAGCACGCCGAGCACCAAACCGTGGACGTGGAAGAGCGGCAGTCCGTGTACCAGGGTGTCCTCGGCGGTCCACTGCCAGGCCTGCGCGAGTGCGTCGAGGTCGGCGGCGACGGCGGCGCGCTGGAGGACGGCGCCCTTGGGCGCACCGGTGGTGCCGGAGGTGTAGAGGATGAACGCGGTGGCCGCGGGGTCCGGTTCGGCGTAGCTCGTGGCGGACCGCTGCGCGACGTCGACCGGCAGCGCCTCGATACCGGGTGCCGAGCCGATTCCACCGGCCGAGCCGATGCCGCCGGCCGGCCCCGCACCGCCACCGGCCAGGACACCACCCGCCCGAACCCCCTCCGGCGGGGTCTCGCCCACGCCGAGGGCCAGCAGCGCGGCGCCGGAGTCGCGCAGGATGTGTTCGCGCTCCTTGGGCCCCGAGTCCGGCGGCAGCGGCACCACAGGTACACCGGCCAGCAGAGCGCCGACGACGGCCACGACGGTCTGCACGGTGGGCCGGGCGAGCACCGCGAGCGCGGGGGCGCCAGCGACCCGGTCGGCGACCGCCGTCGCCGCGCCCAGCAGCTCTTCGCGCGAGAGCGCGGTGCCGTCGATCCGCAGTGCGTCGCCGTCGTCGCCGAATCCGCCCTGAAGCGCCGTCAACAGGCTCATGTGCCCTCCACCTCGGTCCTGCGGCCCTCTCGTGCGGCCGACTCTACGGTGCCGCGTGCGGCAGCCCCCGCGCGCCCCGCGCGCCCCACGCGCGCCGTCCTGCCCACGCTCCCCGCGCCGCGGAACGCCGAAGGGTGCGGCGCCCCGGCGGGCACCGCACCCTTCGAAACCGACCCGGGTCAGCCCTTGCGGGACTTGACCTCGGCGGTCAGCTGCGGCAGGACGGTGAAGAGGTCACCGACCACGCCGTAGTCCACCAGCTCGAAGATCGGGGCCTCGGGGTCCTTGTTGACGGCCACGATGGTCTTCGAGGTCTGCATGCCGGCCCGGTGCTGGATCGCGCCGGAGATGCCCGCCGCGACGTACAGCTGCGGCGAGACCTGCTTGCCGGTCTGGCCGACCTGGTTGCTGTGCGGGTACCAGCCGGCGTCCACCGCGGCACGCGAGGCGCCGACGGCCGCACCGAGCGCGTCCGCGAGCTCCTCGACGACGCCGAAGCCCTCGGCGGCACCGACGCCACGGCCGCCGGAGACGACGATCGCGGCCTCGGTCAGCTCCGGGCGGCCGGAGGAGACGCGCGCGGTGCGGGCGACGACCTTCGCGGCGTTGCCGGTGAAGGCGACGGTGACGTTCTCCACGGCGCCGGCGGCCGGGGCGGCCTCCGGAGCAGCGGAGTTCGGCTTGACGGTGATGACCGGGGTGCCGTGCGACACCTTGGACTTCACCTGGAAGGACGCGGCGAACACCGACTGGGTGGCGACCGGACCGCCGTCGCCGGCCTCCAGGTCGACGGCGTCGGTGATGATGCCGGAGCCGAGGCGCAGCGCCACGCGGGCCGCGACCTCCTTGCCCTCACCCGAAGAGGTGACGAGCACCGCGGCGGCGTCGGCGGCCTTGGCGATCTGGGCCAGCGCGTCGACCTTGGGGACGACCAGCTGGTCGGCGAACTCGGCGCCGTCGGCGACGTACACCTTGGCGGCGCCGAACTCGGCGGCCTTGGCGGCGATGTCGGCGGCGGCGGAACCGGCACCGAGGACGACCGCCGAGGGCTCGCCGATACGGCGGGCCAGGGTCAGCAGTTCGAGGGCCGGCTTGCGGACCACACCGTCGGCGTGGTCGACGAGGACGAGAATCTCACCCATTGCTCAATGTCTCCTGTTGCTCCTGACTGCCCTTCGAAGGCAGTCACCACGTCGAACGGGTCAGATGAACTTCTGCTCGGCGAGGTAGCCGGCGAGCGCCTTGCCACCCTCGCCCTCGTCCTTGACGATCGTGCCGGCGGTGCGGGCCGGGCGGGCTGCGACGACCTCGACGGCCGTCCAGGCGCCGGCCAGGCCGACCTCGTCCGCCTCGATGCCCAGGTCGTCCAGGTCGTACTCCTGAACGGGCTTCTTCTTGGCGGCCATGATGCCCTTGAAGGACGGGTAGCGAGCCTCACCCGACTGGTCGGTGACCGAGATCACCGCGGGGAGCTCGGCCTCCAGCTGCTCGGTGGCGGCGTCACCGTCCCGGCGGCCCTTGACGGTGGTGCCCTCGACGGTGACCTCGGAGAGCAGGGTGACCTGCGGGACACCCAGGCGCTCGGCCAGCAGGGCCGGCAGCACACCCATGGTGCCGTCGGTCGAGGCCATACCGCCGACGACCAGGTCGAACCCGGTCTTCTCCAGCGCCTTGGCGATGATCGCCGAGGTGCCGATGACGTCGGTGCCGTGGATGTCGTCGTCGTTGACGTGGACAGCCTTGTCGGCGCCCATCGACAGCGCCTTGCGCAGGGCGTCCTTGGCGTCGTCCGGGCCGACGGTCAGGACGGTCACCTCGGCGTCGCCGTGCGCCTCGGCGATCCGGAGCGCCTGCTCCACGCCGTACTCGTCCAGCTCCGACAGCAGGCCGTCGACGGCCTCCCGGTCGGTGGTGTGGTCGTCCGCGAAGCGACGGTCACCGGTCGCGTCGGGCACGTACTTCACACAGACAACGATCCTCAAGCTCACGGCCTGTCTCCTGTACTGGTCTCGTCCGGCGGCTGCGGCTGTGCAAGTGGGCGCGAACACGCCACGCGCCTCACTCCGGGCAGCGTATTTCCCGTGCCCGTCCGGAACTTCCTGGCAGCATACTCGCCAGTAGCTTAGCCGTCACTACTGGCCAGTAGCTTAGCGCTGCCGGACCCCGGCCGAGCGCCCCGAGTACGTCCTGAGCACCGGAAAACACCGGGCGGGACGAGCTGCGGGACGGCTGCACTGCCGTCTGCGCCCATCCTGCCCCAGGCCGGGCCCAACACCACCTGACTGGGCGGCACATCCGCTGTGAGATTCACCGGTCTTGACAAGGTGACCTTGCCGGGCGGTCCCCTCGACGCACGGTCAGCGCACCCCTGCGGACGGGCACCGACCGGCACCCGCCTCACACCGGAACCGCACCGACCGGGCCGCCGGGCGACGTCCGGCTACGGCCCGGCCGCGAGTGGCGGGGCCGGCTCAGACAGCCGCACCCAGCGCCGCGATCACGTCCGCACGACGGGGCTGGCCCGCCGCCCGGCGCACCACCCGGCCGCCCGCGTCCAACACCAGCACCGTCGGCGTCCGCAGGATCTCCAGCCGGCGGACCAGCTCCAACCGCTCCTCCGCGTCGATCTCCACGTGCGCGACGCCGTCCACCATTCCCGCGACCTCCGCCAGCACCCGGCGGGTCGCCCGGCAGGGCTGGCAGAAGGCGGTGGAGAACTGCACCAGCGTCGCCCGCTCCCCCAGCCCCGCGCCCAGCTCCGCCGCCGACAGCCGCTCCGACCCGTCCTTCGCCCGCACCCGCAGCCTCCCGTCCCGCCGGGCCCGCAGCAGGCCGAACGCGCTCGCCAGCGCGAGCACCACGACACACACCACCAGACCGGTCATCGCTCCAGTGTGCGCCACCGACTCACCCGCTCGACCGGCCGGGCGCCGCGGGCGTACGATCGCCGCGTGAACGCCGTCCGAGCCGCGCAGCAGCCGCTCACCACCCGCCGGGTGGTCGACCTGTGCCGGGCCACCGCATCGCGCTGTCGCTGACCCGCCTCCGCCGTCAGCCAGCCCGCGCCCGCCCATCGGACCTCACCATGCAGATCGACCCACGCGGCCCGCGCTTCGCCGCCGCCCTGTCCACCCTCGTCCTGGCCACCGTACTGATCACCGGCAGCTGGCCGCTGCTCGCCGCCCAGGCCGCCGTCTTCGCCCTCGGCGCCTTTGCCGGACCGCGCCACTCCCCGTACGGCCTCCTGTACGCCACCCTGGTCCGCCCGCGGCTCGGGCCGCCCCGCGAGACGGAGGACGCCCGCCCGCCGCGGTTCGCCCAGGCCGTCGGCCTCGCCTTTGCCGCCGTCGGCACGGCCGGCTACCTGGCCGGCCCCGAGTGGCTCGGCCGGGGCGCCACGGCCCTGGCGCTCGCCGCGGCCTTCCTGAACGCCGCGTTCGGCTACTGCCTGGGCTGCGAGCTCTACCTGCTGCTCCGCCGGACCCAGCGGCGCCTCCGCGCCTCGGCCGGCTGACCCGCCCAGGACACGGGCGGGAGGTGCGCTGCGGCCGCGGCGGGGGGAGGCCGGCCGTACCCGGCGGACCTCCCGCGCCGGATTCGCCCCCGCGGCCCCGGCCACGTGACAGCAGGCACTCGTTCGGGGGATCATCTCGGTGTATCACCCGTGACCGCCGCGGCGTGCCGCGCCTCCGGTCGGCCCCACGCGCGCGGCCCCGGGTACCGCCGGACCGGGCGCCAGGCCCGTTGAAGTAAGGGCTGACCGTGGCAGAGTTCGTGTACCCGCCGGTGATCCGCACCGCGCTGACCGTCTTCCGCGCGCTCGACGTGCGCATCAAGATCGTGGGCGCCGAGAACATCCCCGCCCAGGGCGGTGCGGTGCTGGTGAGCAATCACATCAGCTACCTGGACTTCCTCTTCGCCGGCCTGGGCGCTTTCAAGGGCGGCAAGCGCAAGACCCGCTTCATGGCCAAGGACGACGTGTTCAAGCACGGCGTCTCCGGCCCGCTGATGCGCGGCATGAAGCACATCCCGGTCGACCGCACGGACGGCCAGCCCGCGTACGACGCCGCGGTGGCCGCGCTGCGCGCCGGCGAGGTCGTCGGGGTGTTCCCCGAGGCGACCATCAGCCGCTCCTTCATGCTGAAGAAGTTCAAGACCGGCGCCGCCCGGATGGCCGCCGACTCCGGCGCCCCGCTGCTGCCGGTCATCCTCTGGGGCACCCAGCAGCTGTGGACCAAGGGCCGGCCCAAGACCCTGACCAAGCGCCACGTCCCCGTCACCATCGTGATCGGCGAGCCGATCGAGCTGGCCCCCGGTGACAAGCCCGTGATGGTCACGCGCCGGCTGCGCGCCGCCATGAGCGAGATGCTCGACCGCGCCCAGCGCGAGTACCCCGTCACCCCCGCCGGGCCGCACGACACCTGGTGGCAGCCCGCCCACCTCGGCGGCACCGCGCCCACCCTGGAGGTCGCCGAGGCCGAGGACGAGGCGGAGGCCCAGCGCCGGGCGGAGAAGAAGAAGTAGCCGACGGCGGACCGGCGGGGTCGCTCTCCGCCCCGGGGCGGATGGCGACCCCTCGGGCTTCCCCGCCGCCGTCCGCACCCCAGTCCGTACACACGGTGTGTCACCGATTCACACCACGGCGTGCCGTGTCCTGCCGGCCGCCCGAGCCCCGATCTGGCACAGTGACAGCTCCCTTTCGCGGGGGGACCTCGTCCTGAAATCGGAGGCGGACATGAGCGGCAGCAGGCTGTCGTACACGGCGGCGGCAGGCGCGCTGGTCGTCGGAACTCTCCTCACCGGCTGCGCCAACGAGCGCATCACCGAGCTCGACTTATCACCGGACACGCCGGCCGCGCAGGCCGCGCTGACCACCGCCGCACCTGACGCCGCCGCGGCGCCGTCCATCGCGCCCGGGCCGCCGGTGCAAAACGGCCTGATCGCCGCCCGGGCCTATGTGGACCAGACGCGCCAGAGCAGCGCCATCTTCACCCTCCCCGCGGACGGGAGCACGATCCACCAGCTCACGCAGCCGCCGGGACTCGCCCGCGACGACCACCCCGACTGGTCACCGGACGCCACCTCGATCGTCTTCGACCGCGCCACCCCAGACAGCCCCTCCCGGATCTGGAGCGTCGACGCGGCGGGCAGCAGCGCCCACCAGCTGCCCCAGCTGTGCCAGGCGGGCGCCGCGGACTGCCTCAACGAGGACGAGCGGGAGCCCTCGTACTCCCCCGACGGCAAGATGATCGCGCTCAGCCGCCAGTGGGGCACGATCGACCCGCAGTCCAACCAGATCCAGTACTCCGACGTGTTCCTGATGAACTCCGACGGCACCAACGCCCAGCGGCTGACCTTCCTGACCAACGACAAGCCGTACTCGGGTCACGTCGGCAACCCGAGCTGGTCGCCGGACGGCAAGCGGCTCGCGTTCGAGTACCGCACCAGCGCCACCGCCAACCCGGCGAACGGCACCGCGATCTTCGTCATCAACGCGGACGGCACCGGCCTCCAGCAGCTGACCCCCTGGGACCTGCGCGCGGGCGACCGCCCCGGCTGGTCCCCGGACGGCACCCGCATCCTCTTCACCACGTATCCGGCTGGCCCCGAATTCACCCCCGGCGGCGGGATCTACACCGTCCACCCCGACGGCAGCACGATCACCGCGCTCACCCCGGCCCCCTCGGACATCTTCTACGGGGTCGCGTCGTTCTCCCCCGACGGCCAGTCCATCGTCTACGCGCAGTCCCGCCCGGGCGGCAGCGCCGATCTCTACACGATGAAGGCCGACGGCACCGCAGCCACCCAGGTCGTCACGAGCTCCGACCACTGGGTGAGCCGCGCCGACTGGGCGCCGGCGGTCGGATCCTGAGCCCCCGGAGAGGCATTCCGGAGTTCCCCTTTGCCGGAGATCCTCCCGGAAACGCAGAGAACCCCCACCCGGAATCGGGTGGGGGTTCTCTGTGAATGATTGTTCG